>DATIFO010000168.1:0-2812 GCA_035455275.1 Methylomirabilis sp. (SeqCode)
ATGGCTTTCCCGGCAGCCGGATTACCAGCGTGGTCACGGGTGTGGATCTAGACGCGCTCCAGCCGAGTCGAGTTGCCGCCGCCGTGCGCGCTGCCTTGGGAATCCCCGCGACGGCGCCGGTCGTCGGTACGCTCTCGACGCTCCGGAGCTGGAAGGGGCATCTTGACCTGCTGGAGGCCCTGGCGAGTCTCCGTGCCGTGAGGGACGTCGTGGGGATCTTCGTGGGCTCGGGACCCTACGAGGAGGTCATCCGCGCGCGAATCCGGGACCTGGGTCTCGGAAGGGCCGTGATGATGACCGGCCACCGCGAGGATGTGGCGGATCTCTTGGGTGTCATAGACGTCTTCGCCTTCCCCTCTACCGCCAACGAGGGGGTGCCGCAGGCCGTCCTCCAGGCCATGGCCTTGGGCCGACCGGTCGTGGCGACGAGACTCGGGGGGATCCCGGAGATTGTCCGGGACGGAGAGACCGGTCTGCTCGTGCCCACCCGGGACCCCGCCGCCCTGGCGAAGGGGATCACGCAGGTGCTCGACGATCCCAGGGGAGCGGCCAGGCGGGCACAGGCGGCCGCCGATCTCGTCCGGACCCACTACACCCTCGAGGTGACGCTTGACAAGATGGAGGCGGTGTATCGTATGGTGTGCGTGCGCGTATGACCCTGAGGCCGCAGTTGCGGGATGTCTGGGTGGCCATGGGTGCTCGATCCTGGGGTGCATCCGTGGTTGGACTGTCCACTCCGTTCTGCCGGCCGGACTGCTCGATGGCCGGAGAGAAAAGTTGCCCCCAGCCTTATGGCGACCGCCCCGCCCGAGGGGCCGAATGAGAATCGCGCTCATCCGGCAGCGCTACACGGGCAGTGGGGGAGCCGAACGGTACGTTGCACAGCTCGCAACCGGGCTGGCGGCTGCGGGTCACGAGGTGCACGTCTTTGCCCATCGGTGGTCGGATGTTTCACCGGACATCACCGTACACCACGTGCCGATGGTGCGGGCCCCGGCGTTCCTCCGGGTCATCAGCTTCGCCTGGGCCGCACACCGCATGAGCCGGCGGGGCGCCTACGATGTGGTACACAGCTTCGATCGAACCCTCAGCCCCGATGTGTACCGCGCCGGGGACGGCTGTCACCAAGCATGGTTAGAGCGAAGACGGCTCCTGGGGAATCGCCGTGGCGCCTTGGATCAGCTGAATCCCTTGCACCGGAGTCTCCTGCTGCTGGACGGGCACCTGTTTCGAGGGGGTGCCCGCCGGATTATCGTGAATTCCCGAATGGTTCGGGAGGAGATCTTGCGGTATTATGACACACCGGCGGCCGCGCTCCAGCTGATCTACACCGGGGTGGACCTTACCCGCTTCCAACGGGCCTCCACTGCTCCGGCGCGCACCGCCCTCCGCGCAAGCCTCGGCGTCAGCCCGGACGATCCGGTCGTCCTCTTTGCCGGGAGCGGGTTCGAGCGCAAAGGGCTCCGCATCTTGCTGGAGGCCGTGGGCCGGCTCCGGGCGGTCCCAGCCCTCCGGCTGTGGGTCCTGGGGAAAGGTGATCCGCGCTTCCTGCAGGGTCAGGCGGCTCGCCTGGGCATCGCCGGACAGGTGCACTTTGCCGGGCCCGTGACGGATCCAGAACGCTGGATGGCCACGGCCGACCTGTTCGTGCTGCCCACGATCTATGATCCGTTCTCCAACGCCTGCCTGGAAGCCTTGGCCTCCGGGCTACCCGTGATCACCACGGCGGCGAACGGCGCGGCGGAGATCGTGGAGGAGGGATGCACCGGCTCGGTGCTGGACGATCCAAGGGATGTGGATGGGCTCGCCTCCCGGATCATGGAGTTCCTGCGTTCGGAGCGCCGCGAGGAGCGCTCGCGGGCTGCCCGGGCGGCAGCCGGGGCGTTCCCGGCCGAGGCCCATGTCCAACAGGTGCTGGCTCTATACGAGAACCTGCTGAGCGGGACGAGGACGTGAGCTGGACAGGCAGGTGGCTGGAGTTTGTCTTGGAATGGGCCCTCCACGGGCGGGCACCGGGGGTGATCCCGCCCTACTCGGCGGACCGGGTGCGGCGCATCCTCGTGATCCACCACTACGACATCGGAGACGTGCTCTGCGTGACCCCCGCCCTTCGTGCCCTGCGCCAGGCCTTCCCGCGGGCACACCTGGCGATTCTGGTGGCCGAGTACTGCCGGGCTGTCGTGGAGCGGAATCCGGACGTGGATGAGGTCTTCTCCTACTCCCGGCCCAAGCATCGGCCCGGACGACTGGGCCGGCTGGCCTATGGGGACCTGCTGCGAGTGACCCGGAAAATCCGGGCGAGACGGTTCAATCTGGCCATCGCCATTCGTCGCCCCTTTAGCAATACCAACGCCTGGTTGGCCTACGCCACGGGCGCCCTCTGGCGGCTCGGCTACCTCCCCCCCGCCTCCCATCCCTTCCGGTTCACCCTGAACCTGGGCCGCCCCCCCGAGGACAGGGAACTCCACGAGGTGGACGGCGGCCTGGAACTGCTGGCGTCCATCGGCGTTCCGGCCGCGGGTCGGGAGCTGACCCTGGTTCCCGATCCGGACGTGCAGACAGCAATGCGGTGTCGGCTGGGGGACTTGGGCCGCTTGTGGGGTGGAGGTCTGGCGCTGGTGCACATCAGCAATCGGCGGGAGACGAGTCGCTGGCCCCTTTCCTCCTTCGCACAGGCCGCCGATGCCCTGTACCAGAAGCTCGGTCTATGCATCGCTCTCTCGTGGGCGCCGGGGGACGCCCGGAATCCCCTGTTTCCAGGGGATGACGGCAAGGCTGAGGAAGTCGCAGTGCAGATGCGGACACGACCGCT
>DATIFO010000169.1:0-2225 GCA_035455275.1 Methylomirabilis sp. (SeqCode)
TACCTGAGATGAAGTGTTTCACGCTTGTCAGGGAATGCGGGAGTCAAAACGAAGGACCGCGAGATGCTGACTATCGGGAAGGTTGCGCGAGGCCAAAGCCCCAAGGAGTACTACCTAGATCTCCGCGAGGAGTCGTACTACGACCAGAAGGGAAAAGCGCCGGGGGAGTGGAACGGAGAGCTCTGCGCGACCCTTGGTCTTGAGGTGGGGAAAGCCGTGGCCAAGGAGGATTTCTCCAAACTCCTCGATGGCCAAAGTCCGACCTCGGACGAGCAGCTGCGCCAGAGGCGTCCCAATGAGCGGCCGGCGTTCGACCTGACCTTCTCGGCCCCGAAGTCGGTTTCAGTCGTCCACGCGCTGGCAGACCAGGAAACCAAGCAGGCCATCGAAGCGGCGATGTACGAAGCGGTCAGAGAGGGCTTGCGCTACATTGAGAGCGATGCCTGCTACACGCGCCTAGTACGACTTTGTCAGATGAACTCTGGTGCACATTGGTTCGTAGAAAGGGCATGAAGACGCACCGGATCCCCCACGCCCCCAGCACTCCATTGCCCGAACTGGCCGAGTTCCTCGCCCCCTTCCACGTCCACTTCCAGCGAAGCGAGGGGCCGCAGGCCTTGGAACGCTACCTCACCGGACTGCTCACCGAGCACCCGAACAAGAACTGTGACACCCTCGCCCAAGTCGTCCCCGGCACTTCCGAGCAACGCCTCCAGGGCCTGCTCACCGCCATGGCCTGGGACGAGGACGACCTCAACCGCCAGCGCGTCGCGCGACTGCTCCGCCTCCCCTCCGAGGGCGACGGCGTGCTGATCTTCGACGACACCGGCTTCGCCAAGCAGGGCCAGGCCTCCGTCGGCGTCGCCCGCCAGTACTCGGGCACCCTCGGCAAGGTCGGCAACTGCCAGATCGCGGTCAACTGCCACTACGCCGAGCGCACCATCGCCTGGCCGGTCGCCTCCCGGTTGTACCTGCCCAAGGACTGGGCTGGCGACACCGAGCGCCGGACGAAGGCCAAGGTACCTGAGGAGGTCCCCTTCCGGACCAAGCCCGAGATCGCCCTGGCGCTGCTGGACCAGGCCCGCGCCTGGGGCGTCCGCTGTGACTGCGTCGTCGCCGACGCCGACTACGGCGACAACCCCAACTTCCTGGCCGGCTTGGAGCAGCGGCGGCGGCGGTACGTGGTGGCCGTCCGTGCCGACTTCGCCGTGGCGCCGGAGCGCACGGCGGCGGCGCAGCGGGCCGATGCGCTGCTGGCCGGGTTGCCGCGCGCGGCCTGGCGGACCGTGCGCTGGCGCGAGGGGAGCCAGGGCGGGCTGCGGGGCCGATTCGCGGCGGTGCGCTGCTGGCGGGTGACGTCGGGTGGCCGGCGCCGGCAGGGCTGGCTGATCGGGGAACGGCCGGGGCGTGGTCAGGACGGGAAGCCCAAGTATCACTGGAGTAACTTCGGGCCGGAGGAGCCGCTGGCGACGATGGTGGAGTACGCGCACCGGCGGCACTGGGTGGAGCGGTACCACGAGGAGGCGAAGGGTCTGCTGGGCTGGGACCAGTACCAGGGGCGGCTGTGGCCCGGATTCCATCGGCATGCGGTCAGTGTGATGCTGGCCTACAGCTTCCTGGTCACTCAGGAGTGGCAACAGCGGCAAGAGCAGCGCCGGCGTGGTCGACCACGCCGGGCTTTTTCCCCCTCGGCCGGACCGCCGCCGTGTGTCGCTGCCGGAGGTGCACCGCCGGGTGGTCGACTGGCTGTGGCGTGAGGCGATTCGTGAGTCGGGGGCCAAGGAGTTCATCGCTCAGTTCCGGCCGAAGCTTATGTGACAAAGTCGTACTAAGCGAGCCCGATCCGCGGCCATCGCCGACGCCTCGGGGAAGAGGCCGCACGGGCGCTTGATGCACCGGACGTAGATCTGATGCCACTCCTCCATCGACCTGAAGGAGGGGTTCTCGTAGAGGAACGATGGTGGTGGTGTCGACAGCCCCATACCACTCCGGGGTGGACCGCCGCCTCTCGCGGTCCGTGAGTACCTCCAGGTCCAGGATCGGACGACTTCACAGGCCATTGTTGCCCGGCCCGTTCTCGATCAGGGCCAATTCCCGGAAGGCGACGAATTGATTGGCGCGGGCTTTTTCCAGGTCGGAATAATCCTCTTGCGGGTCGAAGTAGATGATCTGACTGCCGGTGAGGTCGAACGTGAAGGGGACATTGATGAGCGGGTTCAACCGCT
>DATIFO010000170.1:0-4854 GCA_035455275.1 Methylomirabilis sp. (SeqCode)
GCGGGGTTAGTAGAGGAGATCGGTGTTCAGGACGTTGCGAAGGGGCTGGCTGGTCAGGAAGCGGCGCAGGTTGTCGCAGAACAGGTCGGTGATCCGTTCATTCTCCCGGTCGCTGGTGCTGGCGGAGTGGGGGCTGACCAGGACGTTGGGCATCGCCCACAGGGGGCTGTCGGGGGGGAGCGGCTCCTCGGCGAACACATCCAGGGCGGCGCCGCTCAGGTGGCCGGAGCGTAGCGCTTCAATGAGGGCAGGCTCGTCCACCACGGCCCCCCGCGCGGTGTTGATGAAGAACGCGCCGCGCGGCAAGAGCGCCAGCTCCCAGGCGCCGATCATCCTCTCCGTCTCCGGCGTGTGGGGCACCATCAGCACGAGCACGTCCGCCTGCGACAGCATGGCGGGAAGCTGGGCGAGCTCGTAATAGCGATCCACGACTTCCGGGGCCGGACGGAGATCGGTGCCGATGACCGTCATGCCCAGGGCGCGGCACATCCGGGCGATCTCGGCCCCGACGCGTCCGAGACCCACGATCGCCAGGGTGCGTCCCGCGAGGTCGGTGCCCGCGTACCGCTCCCAGTGCCTCTGCTGCTGGGCCTCGAACAGGCGCCGCCCGCCCTTGTAGTGCATCAGGAGCGCCATCACCACGAACTCGGCCAAGGGTCTCCCGTGCACGCCGCTGGCCGTGGTGAAGACGGTCTTCGGCATGCGCGTGTCGTAGCCGTTGACCTTGACGAGCTGACCGATCCCGGCGCTGGTGGCCTGGACCCAGCGGGCGCGCGGGGCCAGCTCCGGCAGGTCGGCGCGATGCGTGGGATCAAAGTCGAACAGGATATCTGCCTGGGCGAGCAGTCCCCGCCAGCGCTTCTCCTGTTCCGGGGTCCGCTGGAGGGAGGGGTCGCCGGTGTGGTCGGCGGCATAGCGAGGCGGGCGCAGAAGCTCGGGCTCATAGATCACGGTGAGCCGCTCATCCACCTGTCGAAGGCGTTCGACATGTTCCGGCTCCAGGTAGCTGCAGATCAGGACGTTGTACGTGGCCGCGCTCATGCGATGATTTCCTCCCCACACCGAAAAAGACTCTAACCGCCAAGATCACCCAGCGCAAGCGCTGGGTACCCGGGCCGCCAGGGGGCTGAGTATGTGGTGGGCCGCGTGCCGGTGTCAAGCGGGAATCCCAGGAGAATCCTTGACAGGGAGTGGCGGAATGCCTATCTTCACGCTGTCCGGAACGCACGCCTCCACTGATGATCTCCTGCCGCCGAAACACGCATGACTCACACCACGGGGAGGGAACCATGAGCGCATCGGTTTCGTCGCCTCTTCCCATAGTCGGACGGCTTGGGCGATGGGCCGCGGGTGCTGCCGGCCTGATCGCCGCCGCCATTCTCATCGCCGCCGCATTGCCGACCCCCACTCCGGCAGCCACCCCGCAGGCGACGACCTTGATCGTGGGCTCCAGCTTCATCATCCGGTCCATCGATCCGGGCCGGACCGTCGAGACCACCAGCAACATGATCAACCACGCCACCTACGACTCCTTGGTGAGCTTCGACGGGGAGGACCTCAGGACTCCCAAGCCGTCCCTGGCCACGGAGTGGAAGGTATCGGAGGACGGCAAGACCTACACGTTCAAGCTCCGGCCCAACGTCAAGTTCTCCGGCGGCAACCCGCTCACGTCGGCCGACTTCAAGTGGTCCTTCGAGCGAGTCAAGAACCTGAAGAGCAATCCCGCGTTCTACCTGGACCCGGTGGCGGAGATCCAGACGCCCGATCCGCTGACGCTGGTTCTCAAGCTGAAGGCCCCCAATCCGGCCCTGCTGGCCATCCTCTCCAGCCCCAGCCTCGGGGCCGTGGACAGCAAGCTGGTCGCACAGAAGGGCGGGGTCTCGGGGCCCGAGGCCAAGAGCAGCGACAAGGCCGAGAGTTTCCTGAACAGCCAGTCGGCCGGGACCGGGGCGTTCATCCTGTCGAGCTACGTCCCGGAGCAGGAGATTGTGCTGGTCAGGAATCCCAACCACTGGAGGCCCGCCCCGGCGGTGGACCGGATCGTGATCCGCAATATCACCGAGCCGGCGACCCAGAAGCTCCAGATCCAGCGGGGCGACATCGACATCGCCACCGCGCTGGGGCAGGATCAGATCGCAGGTCTGCGGAATGTGCCGAATGTGTCCATCCGGTCCAGCCTGGCCGCGACCACCTTCTACGTCCTGATGAACAACAACCCCGAGGTGGGTCAAGCCTTCTCCCATCCCAAGGTGCAGGAGGCTGTTCGCTACGCGCTGGACTACGACGGAATCTTGACCATCGCCGGGGCGGGCGCCTCCAGGCTTGCGGGCGTCATTCCCACCGGGTTCCCCGGAGCCCTCGACCCGAGGACGGCCAACAAGACCGATCGGGAGAAGAGCAAGGCGCTGCTGAAGGAGGCCGGTTTGTCCGAGGTGAAGGGGCAGATCACCTACGGAAGCGACCAGGTCATCTGGGGGGTCCAGATGGCCGTCCTGGCCCAGAAGATCCAGGCCGATCTGGCAGCAGTGGGGATCCAGCTCTCCCTCAACGGGTTACCCCGGGCCACGGCCCTGCAGTTGTACCGGGACGCCAAGAACCAGGTTGGGGTGTGGAGCTGGGCCGCGGACTTCCCGGACGGGTGCAACTTCCTCGTGTTCATTCCCGGCCGGACCGTCGGCAAGCGGGCCGGATGGCCCGAGGATGCGAGCCCTGCATCCAAGGAGCTGGCCGAGCTGGCGCGCAAGGCCGAGAGCGAGATAGACGACGCCCGGCGGGCGGCCCTGATGCTGCGGATCGACAAGCGCGTCGTGGAGATCGGGCCCTACGCACCCCTGTTCCAGCCTGCGGTCCCGGTCGCCTTCCGCTCCAACGTGAAGGGAGTGACCTTCCACAGCGTCTGGGGACTGGACTTCTACACCATCAGCAAGTAAGGGTGCCGGCACGCCGCCGCGAGGGGTCGCGCCGGGTCCCCGCGGCGGCGCTCTTTCCCGAGAATCCACCTTGAACCTGCTCGGCTACGTCGCGCGGCGGCTGCTGCTCCTGATGCCGATGCTTGTCGGCATCACGCTGTTCAGCTTCGTCCTGTCGCATGCGGTGCCGGCCGATCCCGTGACGGCGAACCTCGGCGAACAGGCGGCCGCGGACCCGGAGGTCGTGGCAGCCTTCCGCCAGGCCTGGGGCCTGGATCGCCCGCTCCACGAACAGTACCTGATCTACCTCTGGAACCTCGCCCGCGGGGATTTCGGAACTTCCATCTCCACCAAGCAACCGGTGGCGCTGGATCTGCGGCAGCGCTTCCCCGCCACGGTGGAGGTGGCGATCCTCGCCATGGCCATCAGCCTGGCCGTCGGGATCCCGCTGGGCATCCTGTCCGCCGTCAAGCGGGACAGCCTCCTGGACCAGATCACCCGGGTCCTGTCGCTGGTGGGCGTGTCCATGCCTGTGTTCTGGCTCGGCCTGGTCGCCCTCGTGGTGTTCTATGCTCGCCTGGGGTGGGCCCCATCTCCGGGCCGGTTGAGCGCCAATATCATCCCCCCCACCTTCGCCACGGGATTCCTGCTGATCGACTCGCTGCGGGAGTGGAGGATCGACGCGGCCGTCGACGCCCTCCAGCACCTGGCGCTTCCCGGGGTCGTGCTCTCCTCGTACACCCTCGGGGTGATTGCCCGGATCACGCGGGGAAGTCTGCTGGAGACCCTGGGCGAGGATTACGTGCGCACCGCTCGCGCCAAGGGATTGCCCAACCTGAGGGTCATCGTGCGGCATGCCGCCAGGAACGGCCTGATCCCCGTGGTGACCATCATCGGGTTGAGCTTTGGCCGCCTGCTGTCGGGCGCGGTGGTGACCGAGAGCGTGTTCGCCTGGCCCGGGCTGGGCCTCTACGCCTTCCGGAGCGCCACCTCCCTGGATTTTCCGGCCATCATGGGGGTGGGCATCGTCATCGCCACCATCTACGTTCTGGTGAATCTGGTGGTGGACATCGCCTACGGTCTGCTCGACCCCAGGATTCGGGTGGGCTAGCATGGCCTCGAACCGGGCCTCCGC
Organism: Methylomirabilis sp. (SeqCode); assembly: GCA_035455275.1. Taxonomy (GTDB): domain Bacteria; phylum Methylomirabilota; class Methylomirabilia; order Methylomirabilales; family 2-02-FULL-66-22; genus 2-02-FULL-66-22. Next base: position 4,045 of record DATIFO010000170.1, read on the forward strand.
CTCGGCAGAGTCGATGGCGGCCCGCCGCTCCCCGACGGGGGGCGGCGAGGTCCTGGGGCTCATTCCCCGGCCGTTCCGCCGCTCCCCGCTGACCCTGGGGGCAAGCCTGGTGGTCATCCTCTGGGTGGCGCTGGCGATCCTGGCGCCGGTGCTCTCGCCCTACGGGCCGCTGCAACAGGATATCGTCAAGCGCCTGGCCCCTCCGACGGAAGCCCACTGGCTGGGGACCGACGTGCTGGGGAGGGATGTGCTGAGCCGGATCCTCTACGGGGCGCGCATCTCGATTCCCGTGGGCGTCGCCGCCGTGGTTCTCGCCGCCGTCCTGGGCAGCATCGTGGGGAGCGCGGCCGGCATTCTGGGTCGGTTTCCCGACGAGCTGATGATGCGCGTCACGGATGTCATGCTGGCCTTCCCCACGGTCATCCTGGCCCTGGTGATCACGGCGGCCCTCGGGGCCGGGATCGAAAACGCGGTCATCGCCATCATGGTGGCGTGGTGGCCTTCATACGCTCGGCTGGTGCGGGGTCTGGTGCTGGCCATCAAGGAGCGGGAGTACGTGCTGGTGGCGCGCGCCCTGGGCGCCTCGGAGTCGCGTCAGCTCCGGATGCACGTCCTGCCGAACATCGTCTCCCCCATCATCATCCTGAGCACCCTGGACGTCGGCCATGCCATCCTGACCTTCGCCTCGCTGAGCTTCCTCGGCCTCGGCCCTCCCCCCGAGATCCCCGAGTGGGGCTCGATGATCGCCGCCGGGCGCGACTACTTCGACCAGTGGTGGATCGGGACGTTTCCGGGACTGGCCATCCTGAG
>DATIFO010000171.1:0-2248 GCA_035455275.1 Methylomirabilis sp. (SeqCode)
GGAAGCTGTCGAGCGTGGCGGACGCCACCCCGGGCGCGGCGAGGAGGACGAGCACGAGGAGTGCGCGTACGATCCGGTGCATGATGACGGCTCCTTTCGGTGGCGGCCCCGGGGTCAGACCGCCCTGTTTCCTGGCCGGTCGCCCAAGCGCCTTCGGGGTGCGAGGCACCGGACCCAGTCTTCCGGCCCCACGGACCGATGCAGGGAGCATGGCAGACCGGGCGAAGCTGTCAAGGGCAAGAGTGCCGCCGGTTCGCGAGAACAATCCGATCCCGGGCGGACCGTGGCGACGGAGCCCTCCTGCCGACAGAGTCCGCTTCCTGTGACATTCACCTGTGCCGAATCCGTCAGGACCTAACCGCTCTCCCCCTCGCTCCTGTATCTGTTCGGGCCGGCCGGTTATCCTCCCGGATACAGGCGCCGACCCCGAGCGACGGGTGCCGCCACCCGGTCCCGCGACTCCTCCCCGAGTGTCCTCGCCGGGTTAGCCCGGTTCCGTGCCCTCCCATCCTGTCCCATTCCCCTGCGGCATCGAGTTTGCTTTCATCTTTCGAGGACGGGGAGCTGTCTAAATTCGGAACTCGTGACACGTCCCGTAAGATCGTGCAGCCGCTGAACGACCAGTGCGAGCTGCGCAATGGTCGAGGCGACGTAGGGCCGACATTCCCGGGAGTGTTGCGAAGCGGCGGACCGTGCGGTGGGTGGCGGTTCCGGCCCGGATGCCCCGCGCTTCGCGGGGCCGACCCGGAGCAAGACCGCCCCACCGCGGGACGTCAGGGCTGGGGTGGCGTCGCGGCCCGCCCCTGAGCGGCAGCCCCGGAGGGCGCCGGGCCCACGATGATGCACCGACGATCACGCATGTCGGGAGTTCCGAACTTCGCCAGCGGAGGGGGCGCTGCGACACGACATTTCGTGGCTGGCTCCTGGGGGCCCGGCCCGAGCCTCATGGCTGGGCCTCCCGTGGTGGAGTCGTACCGACACGGACCACGTCTCACCAGCGAGGCATCTCCATGATGAATCTCTCTGACGGCGTGCAGGCGAGGGTCTTGGTCGTGGATGATGAACCCGACATCGTCGCGGCGCTCACGGGGGCCCTGGCGTACTGGGGCTACGCGGTGAGCAGCGCCCAGGACGGGCCGGAAGCTCTCGAGCAGGTGAAGGCCGCGCGGCCTCACGTGGTGCTCCTGGACATCAACTTGCCCGGGATGGACGGCCTGGAAGTCCTCCGACATCTCCGGGAGTTCGACCCGGAGGTGGGGGTCATCATGGTGTCCGGTATGGGCGACGAGGCGACGCGCCACACGGCGCTGATGCTGGGGGCTGCCGACTTTCTCCGGAAGCCGATGCGCCTGCAGGAGGTGGAGCGCAGCGTGGCAGGGCGGCTGGTCACGCGGGTGCTGAGAGAGTCACTCCGGTCCGGCCTGGATGCCCACCGGCAGGGCTGATCGATCCAGCGCACCGCGATCGCGGGAATGATGGACGGTATTCAACAGCCCGCGAGTCTGCAGTCCTGTTATCCCGCAACATTCGCGAACATCTCAGTCGCCCTTACCCACCCCGTTCGGCTGAGCTCACGACGAAGCCCTCTCCCTCCCCGAGGGAGAGGGACAGGGTGAGGGGCCTGCAACTTCCCCATCGGGCACCTTCCGCGAGCCGGCGCGTCTCTGTCAAGCCCAGCCTCCCGGCAATTCCCGGCCATTTCCCACGCGGATATTCACCTTGACAGCAGAACGCCGTTTGCGGCATCTTACCCTCCATCCGGCACGTGACTACCCGCTTCCGCCAAGGCAGGTGCAGGGGCTGCCCCGCGCACCGCCTCGTCAGCCCGTGCGGCCGGGCGCGGGAGCGGGGGATGAGTCTGCCCCATCCCCTGGGACCCGGGCCGCGACCGGGCGATTGCGTGAGCGAGGGACACCATGCCAAAGATCTACATGTCCGTGGATTTCGAGGGCGCGACCGGTATCGTCTCTCCGCGGCATGTGATGATGGGCCAGAGTCCCGAATTCGATCGCCTTCGCAAGTGCTGGCAAGCCGATGTGGATGCATTGGTGCAGGGGGCGCTCGAGGGCGGGGCCGACCACGTCTTGCTCAACGAGTCGCACGGCACCATGATCAACCTGATGGCTGACCATCTCCCTGCCCGGGTCGAGTTCATCAGCGGCCGGATCAAGCCCGATTTCCACATGTGTGGCGTGGACAGCGGGTGCGACGCCGCCTTCCTCTTCACCCACAGCGGGGCAGGCATCCA
>DATIFO010000172.1:0-2817 GCA_035455275.1 Methylomirabilis sp. (SeqCode)
CCGCGACACGCTCCTCTCGCCCCGCCTCCTGGAAGAGCTGCGGGCCTCCTGGCGCCAGTATCGGCCTACCCTGTGGCTGTTCCCGGCCCGGGACGGGCAGCGGCCCATGGATGTCTCCACCGCGCAGAAGTTCTACTATGCCGCGAAGCGCCAGGCCGGGATCACGAAGCGGGGCGGCATCCATGCGCTCCGCCACGCCTTCGCCACCCACCTCTTGGAGGCGGGCACCGACTTGCACACGATCCAGCGGCTCTTGGGGCACGGCCACCTGGGCACCACCATGCGGTACTTCCACCTGGCCCGGCGGACCCTCCTGAAGACGCCCTCGCCACTGGAGTGGCTGGATCACGCGACGCCTCCGCCCCCGGCCTAGCCCGTGGGGGCGGCGCGCCGGGCGCGCCGAGTCGAACTCGCCGACCTCGTCCGCACCCATGGCCCGGCCGTCCGACAGACCCAGCGGCTGACCCGGGGGCAGCACCGCGCCCTCCGGGCCATCGCGGCCTGCCGGACGGCCGCCTTGGGCGGCCACACCGAAGCGTGCGAGAGCTGCGGGGCGATCCGGATCGCCTATAACTCGTGTCGGAACCGGCACTGCCCGAAGTGCCAGACCCTCGCCAAAGAGCGGTGGCTCGCGGCGCGGCAGGCGGAGCTGTTGCCGGTGGAGTCCTTCCACGTCGTCTTCACCCTCCCGCATGCCCTCAACGCGCTGGCGCAGGGCAACCCCCGGTTCCTCTACGATCTCCTCTTCCACGCGGCGCGGGAGACGCTCGCCACCTTCGGGGACGATCCCCGGCACCTGGGGGGCGAGGTCGGGGGCCTGGCCATCCTCCACACGTGGGGCCAGCCCCTGGAGCAGCACCTGCACCTCCACTGCGTGGTCCCGGGTGGGGCGCTCACGCGCGACGGGGCTCGGTGGCTCGCGGCGAAGCGGGGGTTCCTCTTCCCGGTGCGGGCGCTGGCCCGCGTCTTCCGGGGCAAGGTCCCTCGCCGGGTTGCAGCAGGCGTTCGACCGGGGGGAGTTGCGCTTCGCGGGCGGCGTGGCCGCCCTGGCCGAGCCGGGGGCCTTCCGCCAGTTCCTCGCCACGCTCCGGGCCCCCGACTGGGTGGTCTATGCCAAGCCCCCGTTTGCCGGGCCAACCCAGATCCTGGAGTACCTCGGCCGGTACACCCACCGGGTGGCGATCTCGAACGACCGGCTGGTCAGCGTGGCCGATGACCAGGTGCGGTTCCGGTGGAAGGACTACGCCGGGGGGAACCGCGTGAGGACGATGACCCTGTCGGCCGACGAGTTCCTCCGCCGCTTCCTCCTGCATGTCCTCCCGGCGGGCTTCGTCCGGATCCGCCACTTCGGCTTCCTCGCCACCCGGGGGCGCACGGCCAAGCTCGCGCGGTGTCGGGCGCTCCTCGCGGCGGGGCCGCCGACAGTTCCCGGGGCGCCCGAGTCGGTGGCCGTCTTCCTGCGCCGCCTGACGGGCGTGGATATCGAGGAGTGCCCGGTCTGCCATGCGGGGCGCCTGCGGGTCGTCGCCATCTTCCGGCCGGGCCAACTCCCGCCCCCAGCACCGGATACCTCATGAGGCCGCCCGTACCGATCCGCCCGGCCATCGGTCCTGCGTCCCACCGTGCGCGGAGGGACGGCGACCTGTGTCCCCTCGGCTCTCCGCCGGCCCTCCGAACGCTCGGACTGCCTCCCCTGACCCCCGGCCTACCCCCGCTCCCAGCCGATGCCCCTAGAGTGTGTGGTCACAACGCCCTTCCCTCCCCCCCAGCCTTCGGATACAATCCCCATAATCTGTAGGCCAGCGGTTCAGTTCAACCCGTTTTACCCGGCGGGCCTACGTCCCCGGCTGTGGGCCCGTTCTGCGTGGGGCCCGCCGGATAAAAGCTTATTCGTTAACCGCAGGCAAGGATGTCGCGCACTCGGGCGAATCGGTGTAGAATCTGTCATTCAGTCTGGGTGAGTGGAGGCAAACATGACCAAGGCGCTTGAGGAGGCATTCAAGGAGGCGGCCAAACTACCTGAGGCCGAGCAAGATGCCCTGGCCGAGGCCATCAGGGCTGAGATCGGGGCGGAAAAGGACTGGGACAGATCCTTCGCTGGGTCACTGGACGTGTTGGAGCGTCTGGCCGATGAAGCGATTGCCGATCACCGGGCGGGGCGAACGCAGCCAGTCGACCCGGACAAGATGTGAACTCTCACGCAAACGAGCGCTCCTGGCAGGCGTTTGGGGGGCTCCCAGCGCACGCCCAGCGCCAGGCCAGACGAGCCTACCGCACCTTCCGGGTCAATCCATTCCATCCGAGCCTTCAGTTCAAGCAAGTCCATCCCCATCGCCCCATTTTCTCGGTTCGCGTGGGCTTGGGGTACAGAGCGCTCGGTGTCCGTGAAGGCGAAGACATCGTGTGGTTCTGGGTGGGGACCCACGGAGAGTATGAAAGAGTTCTATCGCAGATGCGCCGCGGTTAACAACGGCCTCCAGCCGCCGCGGTCCCCGCACGGCTGACGCCGAGCGTTAGGGGGCTCCAATTGGCCCGCACATTGCTCCTATTTGCGATTACTGCATGTGCCGTAATCGGGCTCTTTTCATTTGCCGCCGTGCATGTGGAAGCCATGATCTACAAGGGTTCTATGATCCCGACGAGCATTCTCCCCATCGACGCATTGCGCGGTCACGGAATCTCGTGGGGCCTTGTCATTGCGTCGGGACTAGGTGCGGTCGCACACGACTACCTGTTCCGGCAACTATTCGTACGCCGCTGGAGGATCGTTGATGAATCTGATTTCAACAGACTCCATGGAAAATCGGGCAACGACTC
>DATIFO010000173.1:0-2813 GCA_035455275.1 Methylomirabilis sp. (SeqCode)
CCCCGCCGCCAGGGCGATGATGGTATTGGCCACTCCCATGCCGAAGTCCATGTGGAAGTGGGTCTCCAGCGGCTTCTTGATCCGCGCCCTGGTCTCGCGGACGAAGTAGCTCACCGCGTGGGGCGAGAGGACGCCGAAGGTGTCCACCAGGGCCAGGGCGTCCATGTGCCCCTCGGTGGCCACCCGCTCCATGGTCTTCAGATACCAGCCCATCTCCGCCCGCGAGGCGTCGATGGGGAAGAAGACCGTGTACAGACCCTGGGACTTGGCGTAGCGGGTGGCCTCGATGGAGAGGTCCACGGCCTTGTCCAGCGACCACTGGTAGGCGTACTTGATGATGTGCTCGCTGGAGGGGACCTCCATCACGATCCCCTTGACCCCGGTGTCCACCGCCCGCTTCACGTCCTCCACCATGCAGCGGGAGAAGGCGAAGATCTCCGCCGGCAGGTTCAGCTTGACGATCTCCTTGATGGCCTGGGCGTCGTACTTCGACACCGCCGGCATTCCCGCCTCGATGCGGTGCACGCCGGCCTCGGCCAGCATGGTGGCCAGCTTGATCTTCTCCTTGGGGGTGAACTCGACGCCGGCCTGCTGCTCCCCGTCCCGGAGGCACACGTCGTGGAACCGCACGGTCTTGGGGAACGCGAAGTCCCGGGTCGTCTCGCCGAGGTAGTTCCAGGGGCTCACGAACCACTGGTCCGTGTGCCACGGGGTGGAGCCGCCGTTGCCGCCTTTCCGATTCGCCATGCCGCACCTCCTCTGAGTTGCCGTGTCGTCGTGCCTGGCCTCATGCCAGAAGAAACCCTCGGTACGCGAGGGTGTCCCCCGTACCGCTCACACCTTCAGGAGCTTGGCGGCCACGCCGCCCAGGATCAGGTCGCGGTCCACCCGGGAGAGCGGCCGCAACGCGCGGACCGGCCCCGCCGGGTCGAGCAGGCCCATGTCGAAGCGATAGTCACTGCCCAGGGCCACGCGGTCGGCCCCCACCAGGCTGATCAGGTAGCGGAGCCCCGGCCCATGGTGCGTGATGGTGTCGTAGGTGAATCGCCGGAGGTACGCGCTGGGCGCCCGGCGGAGCCCTTCCCTGGCCTCTTTGCGGACGCGATACACCCGGTCCAGACGCCCGACGAGCCAGGGCAGCGCGCCCCCGGCGTGCGCCAGGCACACCTGCAGCCGTGGCAGCCGGTCCAGGACCCCCCCGAAGATCAGGCGGGCGGCGGCCAGGGCCGTCTCGAATGGGTTCCCCAGCCCGTTGTGCAGGTAGTAGGCGCGCAGGCGTTCGACTCCCAGGACATCGATGGGATGGATGAACACCGGGGCGCGCAGGGCCTCGGCCTGCGCGAAGAAGGGGAACAGGTCCGGGTGATCCAGGTCCTTGCCGCCGATGTTGGAGCCGATGTACACCCCCCGCAGGCCGAGCTGACCGACGGCCCGCGTGAGCTCCGCCACGGCCGCCGGGACGTCCTGGAGCGGGACCGTCGCCAGGCCCGCCAGCCGGTCCGGCCGCCCCGCCACCGTCGCGGCCAGCTCGTCGTTGTAGAGCTGGGCCAGACGGGTCCCGAGGTCCCCGTCGGCCCAGTACACCATGGGCGGGTTGAGGGACAGGACCTGCATGTCCACCCCCGCCTTGTCCATGTCCGCCATCCGGGGCCTGGTCTCGTAGTAGTGGCGGGTGATGGGACCGTAGGGCCGCCCTCCGACCAGGATGGTGGGGTCCTTCCCCTCCCGCCGCAGCGAGGCCCCGTAAGGCCCCCCCTCCTTCTCGATCGCCTCCAGGAAACTCCGCGGGACGTAGTGCGCATGCAGGTCGATGATCATCGCCTCTCCTCCGTCAGGTCCATCCTCAGCGCGCCGGCTTCAGCGCCTGCCCGCGCGCATAGCGCTGCCAGGTCCAGCGGATGCCCGGACTGGCGACCAGCGCGGCCGCGGCTGTCAGGAGCATCGCAGAGATCGGGCTCGCCAAGAAGACCCTGGGGTCGCCGCCCGAGCCGATCAGCGACTGCTGCAGCGTCCGCTCGAGGTGCGGCCCCAGGATCATGGCGAGGATCAGGGGCGCTGCCGGGAAGCCGCCCTTGCGCAGGAGGTATCCGACGGCGCCGAAGGCGACCACGCTGCCGACATCGAAGGCGCTGTTGTTCACGCTGTAGGCGCCGATGATGCAGAAGACCAGGACGCCGACGGCCAGGAAATTGTACGGCACCTTCAGCAGCCGCACCCACAGGCCGATCAAGGGCAGGTTCAGCGCCAGCAGGATGACATTGCCGATGTACATCGAGGCCACGGCGCCCCAGAACAGATCCGGATGCTCCTGGAGCAACAGGGGGCCGGGACGGATGCCGTGGATCATCAAGGCGACGAAGATCATGGCGATGGAGGCGTTGCCCGGGATCCCCAGCGTGAGCAGGGGGATGAAGGAGCTGCTGGCGGCGGCATTGTTGGCCGCCTCGGGCGCGGCCACCCCCTCGATGGCCCCCTGGCCGAACTGCTCCGGGTGCCTGGAGACGCGCTTCTCGACCGCGTAGGCCATGAAGGAGCTGATGACGGCCCCGCCCCCCGGCAGGATCCCGATGAAGAACCCGAGCAGCGATCCGCGGACCACCGCTGCCCAGCAGCGCCGCCAGTCCTCGCGGGTCGGGAGCAGGTCCTTGAGGACGGTCCGAAAGACCTCCCGCACCTCGGGTGCCTCGATGTTGCTCAGGACCTCGGCGATGCCGAAGAGGCCCATGGCGACCACCACAAAATCGAACCCATCGGTCAGCTTGGAGAGCCCGAATGTGAACCGCTCGGCCCCCTGCACCGGATCCAGGCCCGCC
>DATIFO010000174.1:0-39389 GCA_035455275.1 Methylomirabilis sp. (SeqCode)
GGCAACGTGCCAGCTGCGATGAGCTGTGCGGTCCGCCGAACCCATAGCTCATGCAGCTTCGTTGTCACAGCCACTACTTCAGGCGAAATAAAGCTGACGTTCACCCGATGAGCGAAGAGGTTTCGGAGGCTCTTGATGGACCTAAGTATCTCCGCGTCAGCGGGGGTAATGAGCCCCACCAAGAGGGCGAGCTGAATTCGGGATCCAAAGGACGCGACGGGAGCCCGACCGTCGCCGTCAAGACCTAGAAGAGACTCGGTCTCCTTCTTATTATCCATGAGGCGATGGGCAAGGAGTTGCGCCAGCGCCAAGTCCAGCACGGCCCCCGCCACCACCGCCAGCTCACGCGGTGGCAGGCTCCGATACTCGGCGTAGATCTCTGATTCACCGGGGAACACATCAGAGAGCCACTGTTCGATTTTCCAGGCCATCTCACTCTCTTGTAGGTCTAACGACCAAGCTCAGCAGCCGGCGGAGCTCAGTGAGCTATGAGTCCCAGAAGCACTACATGCCACGCCGGTCTGCTGCAGCGGATGGTTCGGCCCACACTGCCTATTTGAACTTGTCGAGCAGATCGGTCTGCCCCAAGATCTTCTTGAGCACAGTCGCGGCATCTGCTCCGTCAATCGTCGCAAGTGATTCAGCCGCAAGCTCGATTCTGCGCAACCCGTCGTGTGGGGCGAATTGCAGACCGTCGTTCCGCAAATCGAGCAGCAGCTGTTGCATTGATGGATCGCTGCCCGGGTTCAACTCGGTCCAGATCTCTGGCCACTGCGCGTTCCGGGTCTGAAGATCCCGAGCGCGGGCGATTACCTCTGCCGCCAATAGCCTGGATGGCCCCCGCTTGGTGACGGGCGCCGGTGGCTGGTATGTGTCCGTTCGCGTCCCTTGTGTCGTCGTACCGTCGTCGGTGTCGGGTTCACTCTTCGACAGCCGAGACAACACGAAGACCAGCACCACGAAGCCCACAATAGCGAGTACAACCCATTCCACGGCGATCTCCCTTCGTGGCGGAACTATGAGTATACAGTCTGTATATTTCAGCCGACACAGACGGTCCGCTTCTGCGCAAAAAAGCTGTGGTAGACTGCGGGGGCGTCCCATTACTGTCGCCCCGCTGGCCCCTTTCGGGGCGTCGAGGGCTCTTCAGCCGGTTGGGATATACAGTCTGCATAAGACAGCTCAGAGAGCATCCACCGGGCTGCGCACGCCGTGGCCACCGCGGTTGAGCACATGAGTGTAGATCATGGTGGTGGTGACGTCTTTGTGGCCCAGGAGTTCTTGGATGGTTCGGATGTCGTAGCCCGCCTCCAGCAGGTCCGTGGTCCCGCACAAGTGCGGGATAAACTCCCGAATGGCGGAAGGTGTGACAGCCAACATGCTTGATGATGCCGGCCTTGCGGACCGCCTCCTTCACGCTCCGTTGGAGGAGGGTTTCGTGGACGTGATGGCGGCCCTCCTCACCCGCCCTGGTGTTCTTCCACAGGTGCTCCTGCGGGAAGACCCACTGCCAGCGCCAGTCCGCGGGAGCATTGGGGTACTTGCGGTCCAGGGCGCCGGGCATCTGGACCCGCCCCCAGCCGTCGGCAAGATCCCGCTCGTGAAGCGCTTTGACCGTTCGCAGGTAGTCTTGGGGGGGGGACCTTGAGCGACTCGGGGAGCATCGTCCGGCGGTCCTTTGCCCCCTTTCCGTCGCGGACCATGATCTCGTTGCGTTCGAAGTCGAGATCTTGAACGCGGAGTCGCACGCATTCCATCAGTCGCAACCCGGCGCCGTACATCAGTGCCGCCATCAGCCACCTGTCGCGGTCAAGGCACCTGAGAAGGGCTTTGACCTCATCCCGTGTCATGACCACCGGAAGACGGCGGGGCTTCCGGGCGCGGATCACCGCGCCAAGTTCGCCGGTCTCACGGCCCACGACATACCGGTAGAGGAAGAGCAATGCGCTGAGGGCTTGGGTTTGCGTCGAAGCGCTGACGTCTTCCTTGACCGCCAGATGTGTCAAGAAGGCGTTGATCTCGGGTCCGGACATGTCGGCGGGGTGGCGGACATGGTGGAAGAAGATGAACCGCCTGACCCAGTGGCAGTAGGCGGTCTCAGTCCGGCGGCTGTAGTGGCGGGAGCGCAAGGCCTCGCGGAGACGGTCGAGAAGCTTCGGCTGTGAAGGGGGCGAGGCGGGCGCTGCGGGCGGGGTGATTGGGGCCGGGGAGAGGTTGGCCGGTCGGCCCGGAGGGGCGAGGCTTATCGGATGCAAACTAACTGTCTGGGGGGCATTCTGGCACAGCGGGCGGGGCGGATCCCGCCGCGGAAGGCTCACGCCGGTCTGCTGAGTAATGGTTGCGGTTGTCATCCGACGCCTCCTCTTGGCTGTTCCGGAGGCCCGTCGTAGTGGCTTGACGGTACTTCCCAGCGGGCCACGGTGTCAAGGACCAGGAGTACCTTGCTCGCTGGAAATGACCAATGGCGAATCCGGCCTAGCGTTCATCTTGCCCGCGCTCCAGGAGGTGCGCCACGTAAGAGGAACGCGCCGCCCCGTCGTTCGGGCGTCCCTCGGCCCGGCAGTAGGCGAGGAGGTCGTCCAGATCAATTTCCACCTTGCGGATGTTCAGTCCCCTGGCACGGTACTGCCTGAGGACTCGCTCGGCCGTCACCTGCCAATCGGCCCACGTGTCTTCGAGAGCATTTCGGTCATCGGCGGAGGCCAGGAATCGCTCGTACTGCTCCTGCCGATACCAGCAGACTCCGACGATGGCCTTTCCTTCCGCCAGGGGCATGGCCGGAATCCTTGATCCCCTCGGTCGGCGGCGACGCCTCGGCGCTCGCATGGCCTCCTCCTACCGGGCGTTGCCCTATCTTGGTGCCCGGCGGATCTTGGGACGTCCGGCCTTCCGGGCTGTTGGCCGTCTTGGTGGAATGCCCAGGCGGAGTTCGCGTTCGTACTCCTTCCAGCCGCGGGGAGTGACGTCCCAGGCCGGGCGGGGTGCGCCTGGGGTGGGTCGGGTGAGCAGCCGCCAAGTGGTGTCCTTTGCCTTTCCCATGTCGGTCTGATTGAGGCGAGAGCGGAGTTCCCGATATGCCTCGGTGAAGGCGACCGACTGCGAGAGATTGTAAAGCGCCCATTGATTCAGGGAGAGCCCTTCCCGCTCTGCCTCCCGCTCAAGCCTCTGCTTCAGATCGGTCGGTATCCGTAGTATGCAGGTTTCAGGCTTGCTCATCGTGCTGCCTCCAAATCCTCAGAAACTGACCAGGGGTAACGACCTCTGCTGGTAACTGGAATTCTGCCCGCCGGTAATGTCGGATGTTCGAGGTGACCAAATAGTTCGCCCCTCCAGCGAAAGCACACTCGACAAACTTGTCATCCGCAGGATCCACGAGGTTCGGTCGGATCCGATACCGTATCTGTTGTTCCACGGCCAATTCCGCCAACAGGTTCAGGATGGCTTCCACCTCAGCGTGGGAGAGCTTCAGCTCAGCCAAGGTTTCCGGGCGCGTCAGGACCTCTTCATATTCGCAGAAGACCGGATAGGTGACCAGCAGTTCGACACGACGGGAAAAGACCAGGCGTAAGATGGCCGCTGCCGCTCCCAGGGTGTTGCGCAGGGCCTGGAACAACACCGTGGTGTCAAGTGTCAGCCGAAGCATCGGTTGAATATACCGGATACGCTATAATTGTCAAATCGAAATCCGGCGTGGAATCTATGCGATCCAGCAGGTCTGCGGTTTCCTCCTGATTCCTTCCTCCGCATTGTGAGTGGGATCTCAGGTCGCTCCATGGGGTGGCGGACCGACGCAGGGGAGGCCGGTGGCCGGCTGAGTGATTTGCGCGAACGTCAACTGCTCCACCTCGGCCTCGTGGATGGCGGTCGGGGGGTCGAGTTCGGGGCGGTGGGGGATGTTGTGCTTCTGCTTCAGTTCCGTGACGAGACGGGAGATCCGGTCCTTGTAGGTGCGGTCCAGGAAGGCGGAGCGGGCGAAGAGGGCGGCGTAGCGCTTCCGGAGGTGCGGGAAGTGCTGCTCCAGGAAGGGGAAGAAGGCCTGCTGGGCGGAGGGCTTGAGGAACAGGACGTTGGCGAAGAGGTGCGTCGCATCGTGCTCCTTGGCGGCGGCGATTACCGCCTCCAGGTTGGCCCGGTCGTCCGTGATGTCGGGCAGGATGGGAGCGAAGCTGACTCCGGCGATGATGCCAGCGCGCCGCAGCGCCTGAAGCGCTTTCAATCGAAGTTCCGGTGTGGGGGCGCGGTGCTCCAGGATGCGGGCGAGGCGGCGGTCCAGCGTGGTGATCGTCAAGTTGACCTGCACGCTGTTCCTGATGGCGATGCGGCGAAGGAGATCGATGTCCCGGGTGACGAGATCGCTCTTGGTGGTGATGGAGAGGCGCAGGTCGCGGGCCAGGGCCATCACCAGGAGGAGGTTCCGCGTCACCATGTATCGGCGCTCCGCCGGCTGGTACGGGTCGGTGGCGGTGCCGATGGCGATGGTCTGGCCGGTGAGGCGCTCGGGAGTCAGCTCGCGGACGAGGAGCCGCGCCGCGTCCTGCTTGACGTAGATCTTCTCCTCGAAGTCCTCCCAGCGGTTGAGCCCCATGAACTCGTGAGTGTAGCGGGCGTAGCAGTACCGGCAGCCGAACTCGCACCCCCGGTAGGGGTTGATGGTCCAGGTGAAGGGCATGCGGGCGCTGGTGCAGCGGTTCAGGATGGTCCGCACCTCGATACGCAGGTACTCCGCCTGGCTCTTCTCCAGCAGGGGGTGGGCCTCGCGCGCCATGCGCTCGATGCCTTTGGCCTGCGACTCTGGCTCGGTGAATAAGGTTTCCATAAAGCCCTCAGCGTTCAGCTTTCAGCGGTCAGCCCCCAATGGCTCATAGCTCATGGTAAACGCCATCAGCCATGAGCCATCAGCAATCAGCCAGGGTGTCGCGCCATCGGCGGAGGGCCCGGAAGTGGCGCAGCTTCACGGCCACCGGGATGCCGGCGTTGGCCGGGCTGGTGGAGGGGAGCACGAACACGCGGGAGGCGCCGATGGTCACGTCCTGGCGGCCGAAGCGCGTGAAGGCCCCGGGACCGAAGAAATTGACGAAACCGGTCTTGCTGTTGAAGCAGACGATCCGGGGCCGATGGCGCAGCAGTTTCTCCTCCAGGATCGAACGACCCTGGCGAAATTCAGAGGCGGCCAGGTCGGCCATGCCACGCGAGGGGCGCTTCACGATGTCGGTGAGGCCGTAGCCGAAGCTCGGCATGAGATGATCCTCGTCCGGCCGCAACTGCCTGGGGGTGAGACCGGCCCGGTGGAGCAGGAGCCAGAACGGGTTCCGGGGATTCGCGTAATAGTGTCCGGCCCGCGCCGACTGCTCGCCGGGGTTGATTCCGACGAAGACGATGTGGAGCCCGGGCGCCAGATAGTCCGGCAGCGGGGGAAGCGGGGAGTCGGAGGCCCGGGGAATCGGCGAGCCGGGAGCTCGACCACTCCGGCGAGGCGGCGTCCTTTGGCGCGTCATGCCGCCGGATCCTGGGGGGTCAGCCTGAGGGGCGGGCGGAGCGCCGCCTCCAGCTCCCGGACCCGCCCCTTCAACTGCGCAATGGCCTTCTGGTGCTCCACCAGGATGCCCATGAAGATCGCCTCCGTGGGCGTCAGGCGCGAGGCGTACACCATGGCGGCCACGTGGAACTTGGCGGCGGCGAAGAGAGCGTCGAAGGCCTCCTGGTCCTCCCGGCGCAGGGCGCGGCGGAACTTGTTCCAGCTTTCGAACTCGGCCTCCAGGACCTGACTGAACGGGGCAACGGTTCGACCCATGACGGACCTCAATCAAATGACCAATGACCAATGACAAAATCCCAGTGAACTGCCGACCGGTGACCGACGACCGATGACCGATGCCCCTGGCTCACCGGCCGGAGGCGGGGTAGGCCGTGAGCGCCTCGCGGGGGTGGTGGCCGCGGATCCAGGGCAGGCAGTGCTCCCCGGGGATCACCAGCGGGCGGGCGCCGTGCGGCTCGGGCGGCTTCTCGCGGGTGACCAGGATCAGGCCCTCTTCCTCGCGGAGCCGGGCGACGCCGTCCGCGGCGCGGGTCACCATCTCGCCGAGGGGGCGGAGCCGCTGCGTCGCCGGCTCCTCGGGGTGGGTGGCCAGGATCGGCTGGCCGGCCTCGGCGAGCGCGCGGACCCGCCGCGTCGTGTTCTGGAGCAGGCGGAATGCCTCGCGGGCGGGGACGTTCTCGTCGTGGAACAGGTGGCTCCAGCCCGAGATCACCACCAGGCCCGGACGGTACGCCGCGATCGCCCCGGCCAGGCGATCCGCGATCAGGGTCTCGAGTTGATGACACGTGAAGGCGCGGGTGAGGTGCAGGCGCTGCAGGACCGCCTTGGGAGGCTGACCGGCCTCCCTGGCGAGACGCGAGAGGATGTAGGGGTCGAAGGCGTTGGCCCCGTCCACGTACAGGACCGTGAGCCCGTGGAGGACCACCCAGCCCGCCAGGGTCGTCCCCACGTCCAGGACGAATGGCGGCCCGGCCAGGAGGAGCAGCCCGGCCTGCGTCCGCCAGGAAACGTTCCCGGAAGCCTCCGGCGAAAGCCGGCGCTGCCGGCCCCCTTCTGCCAGATAATTCAGGAGGGCCAGGAGACTCTCGCCTTCCTGGCGGGCGACGGCACTCACCCCAAACATCATCGAGCCTCGAGCCACGAACTGCGAGATGGCTCATTAGTACCAAACAAGTGTTTGGCTGTCAACAAAAATTCTCCTCCCGTCCCGAACCCCTGTACGAGCCCTCGGCCGCGTGGTATCTTCCGACTCTCGCGCATCCAGAAGCCCGTGCCTCGGGGCACGGAAAAACTCGCCGCCTTCCTTCCGGCCAAGGAAGAGAAAGGCGTCGGGCATCCCATCTCGAAGCGGTGCAGCAAGGAGACGCATCGTGGCCAGTCAAGAAAATGCGGAGCGCATCAAGAAGCAGGTCCAGAACGAGGTGGACAGGCTGGCGCCGGATCTCCTGGCGGTCAGTCGGTTCCTGCACGTGAACCCGGAGCTGGCGTACGAGGAGCACCAGGCGGCCGAGCTCCTGTCGGGTGTGCTGCAAGAAAACGGCTTCGCGGTCGAGCGCGGGATGGCCGACCTCACCACGGCGTTCACGGGGCTCGTCGGCTCCGGCGGGCCGCGGATCGCCTTCCTGGCCGAGTACGACGCCCTGCCCGGCCTGGGGCACGCCTGCGGTCACAACCTGATCGGGACGGCATCGCTCGGCGCGGCCCTGGCGGTGAGGACGATCCTGGATCGCGTCCAGGGCGAGGTCCTGCTGGTCGGCTGCCCGGCGGAGGAGAAAGGCGGCGGCAAGATCCCCCTGGTGGAGGCCGGGGTCTTCGACGGGACGGATGCCGCCATGCTGGTCCATCCCAGCAACCGGACGGAGATGGTGAAGCTGGCATTGGGGATGCGCGAGCTGACGGTGGAGTTCTTCGGCAAGGCGAGCCACGCGGCGGCCGCGCCCGAGCAGGGGGTCAACGCCCTGGACGCCGTGGTCATCGGCTATACCGCGGTCGGCGCCCTCCGGCAGCAGGTCCGCCCCGACGCCCGGATTCACGGGATCATCACCCACGGCGGCCAGGCCCCGAACATCATCCCCGACTACGCCGCGGCCCGCTTCTACGTCCGGGCCCTGGACCTCGCCTACATGGAGGAGCTGTTCCGGCGCGTGGTCGCGTGCTTCGAGGCGGCGGCGCAGGCCACCGGCTGCCGGGTGAAGATTGCGTCCGCGAGCAAGGATTACCATCCCTACAAGCCGGTCTACCGCCTGGCCGAGATGTTCCAGCGCAACCTGGAATCGCTCGGCGGAACCGTGGACCAAGGGCCGGTGGACCGGGAGCTGGGCTCCACGGACGTGGGCAACGTGAGCCAGGTGATCCCCACGATCCAGCCGATGCTCCAGATCTGTCCCCGCGAGGTCACCTGCCACATGGCCGCCTTCGCCGAGGCGGCCGCCTCCGAGACGGGCCACCGGGCGATGCTCCAGGCGGCCAAGGCCATGGCCATGACCGCGGTGGATCTGCTGACGGATCCGAAGGCGCTGGAGCAGGTCGCGGCCGAGTTCCGCGGCGGCCCCTCGCGCTGAACGGCTCGGGAAGCCCATGCGCACGGCTTTGGCGCTCGGATGAAGGTCATCGGCCTGATGTCGGGAACCTCCGCCGACGGCGTGGACGCTGCGCTGGTGGAGGTCGGATCGGAGGACGATCGGCCGGCCATCCGACTCCTCGCCCACGAGACCATCCCGTATCCCACGGGTCTCCGCGCACGCATCCTGGCTCTCGCATCCGGTGGCACTACCGAGGACGTCTGTCACCTGAACGCCTACCTGGGCGAGCTGTTCGCCGAGGCGGCGGCGCACGTGGCCCGGCGTGCCGGCGTGTCCCTGACAGACGTGGACCTCATCGGCTCCCACGGGCAGACCATCCACCACCTGCCCGCGCCGAGGCGGGAAGGGGCCCACCTCCTCCGCTCCACGCTCCAGATCGGGGCGCCGGCGGTGATCGCCGAGCGGACCGGTGTGACGACGATCGCGGACTTCCGGCCGCGGGACCTTGCGGCCGGGGGCGAGGGAGCGCCGCTCACCCCCATGGTGCACCATCTCCTGTTCGCCCACCGGGATCGGGGACGGGTGGTTCTCAACCTGGGGGGGATTGCGAATGTCACCGTCTTGCCCGCAGGGGGCGATCCCTCGACCGTGGCGGGCTTCGATACGGGTCCGGGAAACGTCCTGCTGGACGAGTTCGTGGGGGCGGCCGGACTCTCCACGAAGGGCTATGACGAGGACGGGAGACTCGCGGCCGCGGGACGGGTGCAGCCGGCCCTCCTGGAGGAGCTTCTGGCGCACCCTTTCGTCCGCCGCCCTCCGCCGAAGTCCACGGGGCGCGAGACCTTCGGCCCGGCGTTCGTCCGGGAGTATCGCGCCGGACTGGAGACGGCGGGGATGACCGCACTGGATGGCCTGGCGACGCTCGCGGCATTCACCGTGGGGGCCGTGGTCCGGAATCTCTGCGAGTTCGTGTTCCCGACGGTGGAGGTGCGGGACCTGCTGGTGGCCGGCGGCGGCTCGCAGAATGCCTTCGTGATGCGGCGGCTGGCGGCGGCGCTCCCGAGCTGCACGGTCATGCCCTTGGATGCCGCCGGGTTCCCGGCGCACGCCATCGAGGCGGCGGCCTTCGCCTGCCTTGCCTATCACACGGCGACGGGACGGCCGGGGAATCTTCCGGCGGTGACGGGCGCCAAGGGACCCCGGGTCCTGGGGTGCATCGTCCCCGGGAGTCGATTCCGGGGACTGGGCGGAGGCTGACGCGGAGATGACTGCCTATCATGAAGCCGTCATGCAGTTGCTGGCGGCGATCGTCCGCTCTCAGGCGGGAAGCCTGGAGCGGGCGGCCCAGGCGATCTTCGAGTCGCTCTCCTCCGACGGGGTGCTTCACGTGTTCGGCAGCGGCCACTCGCACGCCCTGGCCGAGGAGGCTTTCCACCGCGCGGGCGGCTTGGTCCCCGTCAACGCCATCCAGGAGATCTTTCTCTCGCCCATGGCGGCCCCCGGCCTGAGCCGCCAACTGGAGCGCGTTCCCGGCCTGGCCAAGACCATCCTGGACGGCCACGACCTGCGGCGCGGCGAGGTCCTCATGGTCATCTCCAACTCCGGGATCAACGCGGTCCCGGTCGAGGTGGCGCTGGAGGGCAAGGCGCGCGGCCTCTCGGTGATCGCCCTCACCTCGCTCAACCACTCGCGAGGGGTGCCCGCGCGCCATCCGAGCGGCAAGCGGCTCTTCGAGATCGCGGACATCGTCCTGGACAACTGCGGAGAGCCCGGGGATGCGGCGGTCCGGTACGAGGGGCTGCCCGGGCGGGTGGGGCCCACCTCGCTCCTGGCCGGCGCGTACATCATCAATTCCCTCGTCTGCCGCGTGGTGGAGCTGTTCCGAGCCAAGGGCGTCACCCCACCCGTGTACATCAGCGCCAACGTCCCGGGCGGGGACGAGCACAACCGGTCGCTGGAGGCGAAGTATCGGGGAAGGATCCGGGGACTGTGAGTGGGCGGTAGCTGCTCACTCAGGACGTCGGCTGGGCGAAATCCCCCCGTCCCCCCCTTTGGCAAAGGGGGGCGGAGGGGGGATTTTGGCAAGGGGTGGAGAGGTGACCGCGAAGCCATCGAGCGGGCGGCTGCTGGAGGGCATCCGGGTCCTGGACCTGAGCCGGATCATCGCCGGCCCATTCTGCTCCCAGATCCTGGGGGACATGGGGGCCGACGTGATCAAGGTCGAGCAGCCCGGCGTGGGCGACGAAACACGGACCTGGGGTCCCCCGTTCACGGGCGGCGAGGCGGCGTACTTCTTCTGCGTCAACCGGAACAAGAGGAGCCTCACGCTCAACCTGAAGGACGCGCGCGGGCAGGCCATCCTCCGGGCGCTGGCCAAGCAGTCGGACATCCTGCTGGAGAACTTCAAGCCGGGCACCCTGGCCAAGCTGGGGCTGGACTACGAGAGCCTATGCCAGGACAATCCCTGCCTGATCTTCTGCGCCGTCTCGGGGTTCGGCCGGACGGGTCCCTACGCCGAGCGGGGCGGCTTCGACGTGATCGTGCAGGCGGTGGGCGGCCTCATGGGCATCACCGGCGATCCCGACGGCCCGCCCGTCAAGGTGGGCGTGGCCATGACCGACATCTGCACGGCGCTCTACGCCCACGGAGCGATCCTGGCCGCGCTGTACGCCCGCGAGCGGACGGGGAGGGGGCAGCGGATCGACCTGTCGCTGCTGGAGACCCAGATCGCGGCCCTCATCAACATCGCCAGCTCCTACCTCAACGCCGGCGAGCTTCCCAGGAAATGGGGCACGGCGCACGCCAGCATCGTTCCCTACCAGGCCCTCCAGACGCAGGACGGCTACATGATCATCGGGGGAGCCACGGACCGCCTGTGGGTCAAGCTCTGCGACGCCATCGGGCTCTCCGAGCTGGCGCGCGACCCGAGGTACGCGACCAATGAACAGCGGGTGCAGCACCGGGACGAGATCGTCCGCCGCCTGGAGGCCCGCCTGATGGCCAAGACCCGCAAGGAGTGGGAGGCCATCCTCGCCCCCACCGGGGTGCCCTGCGGGCCCATCAATCGCATGGACGAGGTATTCGCCGACCCCCAGGTCCAGCACCTGGGGATGGTGCTGGACGGGACCCATCCAGAGGTGGGCTCCATCCGGATGGTGCGAGGCCCGGTGAGCTTCTCCGAGACGCCCGTGGAACTCCGGCAATTGCCGCCGAAGCTGGGAGAGCACACGGAGGAGATCCTCCGCGACCTGCTGGGATACTCCCACGCGGAGATCGCGGCTCTCCGGGCCGCAGGGGTGGTGTAGCGGAAGTGACCGATGAACAACGACAAAATCCCAATGACCAATGACCGATGACCAATGACCGATGACCGATGACGGATAAGGGGGTCAGGTATCGGCATGCTTGATATCTTGATTCGTGGGGCGCAGGTGTTCGACGGGGGCGGCAATCCACCCGTCGAGACCGATGTGGCTGTCGCGGGCGATCGGATCGTCGCGGTGGGGCGCGAGGTCGCGGCGCCGGGGGCCCGGCGGGTCGTGGATGCGCGGGGTCTCGCCGTTTGCCCCGGCTTTCTCGACATCCACGGGCACTCCGACTACCACCTGCTGCTCACCCCCACGGCCGAGAGCGCCGTGCTGCAGGGGGTGACCTGCGAGCTGGGCGGGAACTGCGGCTACGCCGCCGCGCCGATCTGGGGCCCCTGGTGGGAGGACCGCGCCCGCTCCTTTCGCGAGGTGTACGGCCTGGACCACGACTGGCACGAGGTGGGGGACTATTTCCGCAGGCTCTCCGGGTCGGGGATCTCGATCAACTTCGGCCTGCTGGTCGGCCACAACACGCTCCGGGGATCCGCCATGGGCGGGGCGGATCGGCCGGCGATGGCGAACGAGCTGCAGGCCATGGTCGCCGCCCTGGAGCGCGGCATGGCCGAGGGGGCCCTGGGCCTGTCCACGGGCCTGGTGTATTCGCCGGCGTGCTTCTCCTCGGCGGAGGAGCTGGCGACCCTCACCGCCGTCGCAGGCAGGCTGGGCGGGATCCTCACGACCCACATGCGGAGCGAGGGAGACGGCCTCCTGGAGGCCATCCAAGAGGTCATCGCCGCGGCCGAAGCGGGACGAACGCCCCTCCAGATCTCGCACCTCAAGACCTACGGGGAGCGGAACTGGGAGAAGCTGCCGCAAGCCTTCGAGCTGATCGAGTCGGCGCAGCGGCGCGGCGTGGATGTCACGGCCGATCGCTACCCCTACACGGCCGCCAACACGGAGCTGCAGGCTGCCCTCCCGTACTGGGTCCTGGAGGGGGGCAAGGCAGAGCAGACGGCTCGCCTCGCGGATCCCGCCGTGCGGGCACGGATCCGCCAGGAGATGGGCCAGGGTTCGTCGGCCCGGGACTGGAGCCAGGTGATGATCTCGGAGGTCACGCTCCCGCAGAGCCGCCGCTACCTGGGCCTCCGCGTGGACGCCGCGGCCCGCCTTGCAGGCAAGGAGACCCTGACATTCGTCCTGGACCTCCTGCACGAGGAGCAGACCCGGGTGGACGCCATCTACTTCGAGATGAGCGAAGACAACCTGCGGGCCATCCTGCGGAAACCGTATGTGATGATCGGCTCCGACTCGGGGTGCCGCGCCCACTACGGCCCCCTCTCGACGGGCCGCCCCCATCCCCGGACCTTCGGGTCCTTCGCCCGGGTCCTGGGTCACTATGCACGGGACGAGCGGCTGCTCGATCTCCCCACCGCCATCCGGAAGATGACCTCCGACCCCTGCCGGCGCCTGGGTCTCGCGGATCGCGGGTGGCTCCGCCCGGGCTGCAAGGCGGATGTCGTGCTGTTCGACCCGGATCGGGTGCAGGATCGATCGACGTATGAGGATCCCATCCGGTATCCCGGCGGGGTCCACACGGTGCTGGTGAACGGGGTCGTGACGGTGGAGGCCGGCGAGCACACCGGGGCGCGAGCGGGACAGATTCTGCGGCGGAGGAGCTAGAGCCAAAGGCGTTCGGCTGTACGACTGTTCGGCGGTTCGGCTGTACCGGAGATCACTGAACCCCGGAACGTTCGAACCACAGAACGGCAGAGGCGTACGGCTGTACCGGAGGTCGGTGATCAGCCGGACAGCCGAACGCTCTTGAGGTAGACTGATGCGACCACGCATTGGCGTCACGTCGTGGCATCGGCCTGACGGCGACGGACTGGAGCGGTGGGAGGCGATCCGGGACACCTACACCGGCGCCATCCGCGCGGCCGGCGGGCTTCCGATCATCCTGCCGATTGCGGACGACGACCCCGACCTGATCGGCGACTTCCTCGAAGCGGTGGACGGGCTGCTCTTCACGGGAGGGGAGGACGTGGCGCCTGCCTACTACAGGGAGCCGCTTGACGAGCGCTGCCAGGATCCGGATAGGGAGCGGGACCTGTTCGAGATCCACCTCGCGCGAGCCGCCCTGGAGCGGGGGACACCGATGTTCGGGATCTGCCGGGGACTTCAGCTCCTCAACGTGGCGGCGGGCGGCACGTTATACCAAGACATCGCTTGCAGGCCGGGAACCCTGTCGCACCACTCGGCCAGCGGCGCCGACCGGCAGAAGCTGATTCACGGGGTGCGCATCCTGCCCGGGACGAGGCTTCACGCGATCATGGGCGTGGCCGAGTCTCAGGTGACCAGCACCCACCACCAGTTCGTGAAGGACCTCGCCCCGGGATTCCGTCGCACCGCCGAGAGCCTGGAGGACGGTGTCGTCGAGGCTATCGAACGGCCCGACCCTCCCTTCCTCATGGCCGTCCAGTGGCACCCGGAGCGGATGTACAAGGAGCGCGCGGAACACCTCGCCCTGTTCCGCGCGCTCGTGAAGGCTGCCGAGTAGATCCTGGGACCGTGAGACCGGCCTGGCTGGCTCAGCGGAGCTCCAAGAGCTTGGAGAAGCGCGGGTCGCCCCTGAGGTCTGTCAGCGCCGGGTCCTCCCGCATGAACCGGATGTCGTCAAAGCCGAGCTGGAGCGCCTTGCCCAGCCATTCGAGCGCCTCGTCTTTCATGTGCTGCGAGGCATACACCCGGCCCAGGTTATATGCGGCCCGAGGGTCCGTGGGGCGGCCCTCCGTCTCCTTCCGGGCCTCGGCGATCCGCGCCTCCCGCTCCTGCTGGATGCCCCGATTCGTCTTGGCGTTCTCCAAATTCTTCTTCAGCGTTGCGTTGGCCGGATCGAGTTTGAGACCCTGTTCCAGGGTCTGGACCGCCTCGTCGTGTTTCGCCGTGTTGGTATAGAGCACACCCAGATTGTTGAAGGCGGCGGCGTTCTTGGGATCGAGGGCGATCGCCTTCTGGTAGGCGGCGATGGCCTCGTCCGCGCGACCCAGCCGATCATAGACATACGCCAGGTTCAGATGCGCCGCGGCATATCCGGGATCTGCCTGGATGGCCGACCGAAGCTCGACGATGGCCTCCTCCAGTCGCCCCTGCTTGCTCAGCTCGGCCCCGAAGTTGTTCCGCTTGATCGCCTCGTTGGACGCCGCCTGTGCCACCGCAGCCCCCAAAAGGAGGACACCGACTGCCAGATACATCCTCACGGGTCGCATCGCCTAGAAGTTCTCCTTCCAGTACAGGATGGTCCGCATGTTGGTCGGCGACGGCAACGGGGGTCTCAGCAGTCGGCCACCACCGCTGCCCTCCCCGTCCCCGCTGAGGCCGATGTAGGCTATGGAGACCACCTGCTCCCCCTTCTCGTTGATGGTGATGACCGGCTCCGAGGCGATCCCGCCACCGAGGTCCATGCCCCGCTCCTTGGTGCGATCGCTGGGATTGCTCGACGTGTACGCGAGCTTATCGTCTGTGCTCCAGTCGATGGCCGCAAAGGCCGTCTTCATCTGGACGACGTAGAACCTGGAGGTCCCGCTGGCACCGCAAGCCGCCGAGCCGGACGGCTGGAACGTCGTCCACAAGACCATCTTGTTGAAGACGTCCGAGGCTGCCAGGACCTTCTCCTTGTTGGTACTGGACAGGACGAAGAACCACCCCAGGTCAGGAACGGTGGTCACGCTGGTGGCGTTGACCATGCCCGAGGTTGACTCGGTGATGGCGCTGCCATTCGTCATGTTGCTGATCGGGTCGTCCTTGACGCCGTAAAAGCGGTTCGCGGTCGGGGTGGTGTTGAGGGGGTGATTCCGGTCCCCGGTGCCGAAATAGATCCACAGCCTTCTTTCCCCCCCGGCGCCTGCGAAGGCGACACTCGGTGCATAGTAGATGGCCTGAGTGGCGTAGAACTCGCCCGGATCCGGTGCAGTGGAGGACGGCGTTCCCCTCGCTGAGAAGAACAGCTTCCCCCTCCAGCAATTGGTGTCGCTATCGGAAGTACACGTGGCCACGAGAGAGCCGGAGAGGGCGGCCGGCCTGGACAGATCGAACTTCCACATCTGCCCGCCAACATCCCCGATGTACACGTGGTCGATGTATCCATCGTTGTCCAGGTCGACGGCCGTCGGGTTCGAGGGGAGGCTGTAGTTCATGTACTGCCGGTCGTCCGTCACCCCGGTCGCCCTGTAATACTCCCAGAGCTTCGTGCCGTTCGACACGTCCACGACGAAAAGCGCCTTGCCGTGGGCATTGTTGCTGGCCGTGTCGTAGCCGCCGCCGAAGATGGCCACGTACTTCTCGGTGCTGCCCGTGCCGCTATCCATCCGGACCTTCCCGATGGCGGGCTCGGACCAGGTCTCGGCAATCTTGGAGGGGGAGGAGGTGTCGGTGAAGCTCCAGAGGTACTGCGGGCTCGTCGGGTCGGTGATGTCGAGGGCGTGGTAATAGGCGCCGCCGCGGCGCTCGCCGAAGATCACGATGGTCTTCCAGCTTCCACCGATCTTCACGTCCGCGACGACAGGGCTGGAATCCATCAGGAACGGATGGTCTCCCCCCGTCACGAGGAGGCTCTGCAGCCTGGGGAGGAGGTCCGGGGGAATGAAGGCCCACAATTCCACGCCGTCGCTCTGCCGGAAGGCGTGGAGCATCCCGTCGTTCGCACCGGCCAGGATCACCGTCGGCCGACCCTTGATGGCGGAAAGATTCCGCCAGGTGCCGTAGCTCGGGTCCAATGACGGCTGCGAGGGTGGCGCCACGACGGCGGGCGTGGAATGGAAGATGTCGCCAAGCTTCCACGCGCGATCCTCGGTGGTGTTGCCGTCGCCGTCTTCGTCGGTGGTATCCACGCCGCGGACGAAATTGACAATCCTGTTCCGGCCGGCCGTGTCGGTCGAGCCAAGACCGAGCATCGTCGGCGTCACGTTGGTCGTGTCAAAGGTCTGCAGCGCGCCGCTGATGAGCGTCTTGATCGTGCGGCTCCCCGCGGAGGTGCCCGCCAGGATGCTTCCCGCGTCCCAGGCGAGGCACGGCACCGTGGTCAGCGGATGGAGGGGATCGGGCGCGACGGTGCAGCCCGCGCTCTCATCCAGTGTCCCGTCGTCGTTGGTCTTGACATCCCCGTTCGCATCCCGGTTGTAGGCCTTGAGGTACCCCTTCCAGAAGGCCCTCGACGGGTCGGACTGGAAGGAGGCCAGGTAGGCACGGCCCGCGCCGCTGGCGCTGGTCGTGGGGATGACCGGGGTAGCGAACATGAACGTCGCCGCGGTGATCTGGCGGATGGCGTCCTGGAGGGCCGCCTCCAGCTCGGCCTCGTTCGACGAGTAGTAGAAGGTCCCGCCCCCGTTTCTCGCCGCCTCATCGAGGACCTCGTTGGCGGCATCGCGCTCGTCTTCACTCACCGCGAAGCCGATGGTGTGGACGATGACGTTCTGTGTCCCCGGTAACGTCGTGGAATGGTCCTCCGTGCGGCGCAGCGTGGCTTGGGGCGCCAGTTTCACCGTCCCGTTCTCCAGACCGTCCGACATCATGATGACGAAGTTCGGCTGGCACTCGTACTGGATCGGGCTGTTGGTGGTGCTCTTGTAGTAGTCTCCGATGTCTCGCAACGCGCCGCCCAGCGGGGTGTAGCCGCTGGGGGGGATGCCGTTCAACTGGCTGATCAGCGTGCTGGTGCTGCTTCCGATCTCAGCCAGGACCACTCCCCCGCCGGGCCCCTGGCTGCTGTTGCCGGTGAACTTGGACAGGCCGAAGCGGACGCCCTCGGTGTTGTTGATGATGTTGGCCAGGACGCGCCTGGCGATGACGATCTTCTTCTCCTGCTGCCCGGCCGGGCTTCCCGTGTAATTCAGGTAATTGCCCGTGTACAGGTTGACGCGAGAGCCGCCGATCCACCCAGACCAGTACCCGACCGTGTTCAGGGCGTTCCGGACCGTGGTGGTCTCGGTGGAGTTGTCGCCCACGACGGCGTCGACACTGCCGGCATACTCGCCATACCCGCCTCTCCACAAACTCTTGTAGACCTTGGCGGAAGTGCGGGTGCCGGAATAGGTCGTGGCCGCGCTGTAGGGCTCGGCTGGAATACTGTCGTCCATGCTCCCCGAGCTATCCAGGAACAGCATGATATTGGGCTGGATGTTGGCCCCGAAGATGTCGGTGTCGTCCGCCCGCACGCGCGGCACCTCGATCGGGAGGAGCGCCAGACCCAGGAGAAGGGCAAGCAGTCGTTTCATGGTCCACCTCACCTCGGGACGGGGCCGTATTCCGCCTGCACCTCAACCTCGCGCCGGGCGTTTCTGGGCCCTGTTCCTGTCGCATTGATCTGATACACCGGGAACCTCCACTTGGAGAGGTCGTACCCCTCTTCCTGCTTGTCGTACAGATAGACGGGTGCCGTCGGGCCTGCATCGGTCTTCTTCCCGCTGCGATACGCGTAGGTGGGACCGATGCCGATGGAGGCGCCGGGGGTGTCGCTGTCGGGGAACCTCGCGGCCGAGGTGTCGGCGTTCGCCGAGAGCTGATTGACCCCCCGATTGACCCCAGCATCGGCGGCCATCATCGCCCCCTCCGACCAGAGGGCGTTGTACGCCACGCTGTGCTCGGTGGCGGACAGGGTCAAGAGCGTGACCCCGAGCAGGGAAAGCAGGACCATCAGGAGCAGGGCGACGATGAGCACCGACCCCGCCTCTCGCTTCGGTTGAAGAACCCGCCGGTGGAGCATCGAGCACCCCGTCTCAGGAGTTGTTGAGGTTTCGAAGTCTCACGGTGGACGTGAGCGTGTACACCTGGGCCTGCTGCTGCGGGACCTGCTCCGTGATCTGGAGCGTGATGACGATCGTCCGCACGGCATCCCGGTCGACTCGTGGCGCCAAGCTGAGGACGGCGCCGGCGTTCTTGCCGTCGAGGTTCGCGGCAATTTGAGCGCCGGCCGTGTTGAAGTAGGTGAACTGGAGACGCGTTACGTTATCGGCCATGAGGTCGGCATTGTCACAGGTGTATGTGGCGCTGTTCCCGGTGACGGCGGCGTACGTGGCGGCGTCGACTGTGCTAGCGCTCCGCTTGGTCACGAGCGTGCTGCCGCTCTGACAGAAGAGAAACACGGCGCTCTGATTGGTTCCGTCCAGGCTGCCGAAGACCGCAATGGCATTGGCAGTGCCGAGGTGGAGACGGGCCGTGCTGGTGAGATCGTTGGCGACGTTCGCGTCGAAGTTCTCTGGAACGTACCCCGCCATCCGAAGCGACCTGACCATCTCGTCCATCGCCAGCCTGGCCTGCTGCTGCACATCCTGTTTGCGCGTCCCGCTCTCGTACGTGGCCTGGCTGGTGTCGAAGAGCTGATAGATCGCAAGGAGGACAACCAGGAAAATGCTCATGCTCACCAAGACCTCGATCAGGGTGAGCCCTTTCCGGGAGCCGCTCAGCCTTGCCATGGTCATAACCTGCTGATGAGCGTTGCCAACTGAACGTTCGGCCGGCCCGGGACGGACACCGTGACCGTCACCAGCCGGAGCGTCGGTGGGACATCCTGATCGACGACGGTGATCCGCCCGGTTGCGCCAAGTGAGACCCCCGAGACGGTCAGGGCCGACCACTTTGCCTTTTCGGCGGTCGTGAATCCCCAGGTCACGCTGTCACCTGCCAGGGCGTATCGCCACTTTCTGACCAGGTCCCGTTCCGGGTTGGCGGCGGGCAGGTCCGCCGTGCTGTTCGTGCCCGTATTGTTCAGGTTGGGCAGGTTGGCGAACGGAATAGTCTGGATGTCCTCCAGGATCTGCCGGGCAGCGGCCGTGGCCATGGTGGTCTTCCCACCAGCGGTGACATCCGTATAGCCGGTGGCGAACATGCTGGCTATCGAGAGCAGCGCAATGGCCATGATGGACATGCTGATCAGGAGCTCGATCAGCGAGAACCCGTTGCCGCAAGCCTTCGGGTTGTCGGTCGCCCCTCGGTCAAGCCGACGGGATTCAGGAGCAGTTCTCATTCCGTTGTCATCTCCTTCCCAGAGTCGTCAGCGGGCTGGGAGCTCTTGACCACGCCTTGGGACGTGATTCCTGAGTCCGCGAATGGTCAACATGCAAATCGGATACCCATAGGTGTCTCTTGAATAAGTCCAATGTCAATACGGACTTCGCATAGATAGGCATCGCTCATGCCCAGGGAAGTCCATGCCAGTGTGGCATCAGTGACATGACAGAAGATCATCCCGATAACGGAAACTCGACCAGAGTCGAGAGCCGATGGAGCGGACAGGTCAAGAAAAGTCGTGCCGGAACGTCGACTCGAAACCGAGGACAACTCGTCGCCAGAACAAGGCGGAACGCCTTGCCGGGCCGCTGCCAGCCGTGCCGCGCTGCCGGGGCTGGCATACTTGATGCTCCTGCACGAGGATGGACTTGTGTGGTAGGCGTGGCTACGTATCGGGGTCTTTCGCTTCGCTGGTGCCGCAGACCAGGGAGTGCATCATCATGGCGACACGACGGAATCCAGGGTTTACGCTTGTGGAACTCGTGACCACGGTGGCCATTCTGTTCATCATGCTTGCCGTGGCGACGCCGGTCCTGCAATCGACTATTGCCCAGCGTCGGCTGACCTCTGCTTTGGAGCGGATCGCCGGCGACATCCGCTCCGCCCAGTCCATGGCCGTGAGAGAGGGGAACCTTCACCGTTTCCTGACAGACGGCGCGGGGCAGTACCGGCTGGAGCGGAACGCTGGCGCGTGGGCGGCAGTGATGGGCTGGTACAACCTCTCCTCGGACTATCGGGGTTCGAGTCTTCAGAGCGTGCGGGACAACGGAGGTGGAGCCCTCACGAATATCACGTTCAATTCGCGAGGTGCGGTTGACGTCACCACTGGTGCTGCGAGCTATCCGATCACGCTGACTGTTGCGGCGCTCAGCGGGGCGACGCGCACCGTCCAGGTCCTGCGGAGCGGGGTCGTCCGAATCCCGTAACCCGTAAGCGGCACCGCCCCCTGACCGGGATCACCATGTGATCGTGGAGTGCCGGCGCTCGCGCGGTTCCACCCTCTCCCCGGGTAGTCCTGCGTTCACGCGAGCCGGCACAAGCCCTCCCGAGCCATCCCCTGCTGAATCCTCTGCATCCCAGTAACGGCTCACGAGAAGCGACCGACTGTCCTCGGCCTATCATGCACGCGTCTGTGGGAAAGACAGGACCATCCCGGTCCGTGGCGGATGCCCCACCGGCCCACTGGCGATTCTGGGTTTCGCTTCGGGGAAAGCTACGAAGCACCGGAAGGCGGGGCAGTGCCTGGGGTTGGGTCTGCCGGCCGGGAGTCAACCGAAAGGATGCGGATGAGCAGGGCTTGGTGTGCCTTGGCGCCCACGATGGCCCGCGCGGCCTCGGCGCCGGGATGGATGGATCGTGGCGCGATCCGATCGTGAAACCGGGCGAGCCTTTCCAGGGAGGCGTGCAGCCTCTCCTCGGTGAGACGCCCACCCCGGAGGGCAGCTTCGACGGCAGCGATGGCCTCCTGCTGGCGATCGGCGCGCCGGCAAACGAGGATCAGGTCGCCGCCCGCTTCCAGGAATCGCACCGCCGCCTCGCCGATATCGAAACGAGCGGTGATGGCCCCCATCTCCAGATCGTCACTGACCACCACGCCGTCGAAGCCGAGCTCGCCACGCAGGATGTCCGTGATGATGACACGCGACAGACTGCTGGGGCTGGTTGGATCGAGCGCCGGGCACGCCAGATGGGCGACCAGGATGCTGGGGATCCCCCCCCGGATCGCCTCTCGGAAAGGCGCGAACTCCACCTCCCGCCACCTGGCCGTCGTCTGTAAACTCTCCGGCAAGCCAAGGTGCGAATCGACGGCGGTGTCTCCGTGTCCCGGAAAATGCTTCCCCGTCGCCAGGATGCCCGCCGCTTCGAATCCTCGGAGCGCGGCCAGTCCCATGCGGGCCACCCGGCGCGGGTCGGCACTGAAGGCCCGATCGCCGATGATGGGGTTTCCGGGATTCGTGTGAACGTCCAGGACCGGCGTGAGATTCCAGTTGAACCCGGCGGCACAAAGCTCCCGGCCGACCGCGTACGCCAGCTCGCGGGTCAGATCGGGGTCGTCCAGCCGGCCAAGGGCGGCCGCCGGCGGCGGGGCGAGGAACGGGGCGGGAAGCCGCGTGACGCGCCCTCCCTCCTGGTCCACGCCGACCAGGAGCGGAGAGGCCGAAGCCGACGCGTGAAGCTCGGCCGTCAGGCGGCAAATCTGCTCCAGCTCCTCCAGGTTTCGACGGAAGAGGATCACGCCGCCCAGGCCCTCCTCCAGCCAGGGGCGGAGGCCGTCGGGCGGCTCAACACCCTCGAAGCCGACGCAGAAGAGCGGCAGGATCCGGCGCCGCATCATGGCGTGGCGTCCCCGGCGGAAAAGGCGAGGCGGAAGGCCTCGGCCTCCTCAGGCCGGACGTCGGGCCACGTCCGCATCTCGCGGTAGAGCGCGCTCGGGTCCTTGCTCACCCGCTGGCCGACGACCTGGGCCGCCTCGGCGAGATTTGCCACGCGGCGATCGATGATTCCGTGGAGGAGCGGGGCCAGGACCTTCAGGATGGCATGGGCCGCCACGTTGTTCAGACGCAGGAAGAGCTGGGGAGTGACCTCCACGTACGAGTCGCTCTGGATCTTCAGCTCCCGGTACTCCAGTGTGAAGACCATGTTTCCCGACAGCTTCAGGAGCTGGGCCAGGGAGCGGAACTGGCCCTCGACGAAGTACACGCGGCGGTCCAGCCCGCGGGCGACGAGCCGGAACTCCCCGCGCAGGGCCCCCTCGTCATCCACCGTATACGCGCTGGCCCCCCTGTCCGTGACGTGGTAGCGCTCCAGCGGCGGGTGGAGATGGCGGGCCAGCGTGGTCGCCAGGGGCGGTCGGTCCAGCAGCCATTCGGTGGTCCGGAGGGTCCCGTGGAAGCGCACGGGCTGAAGCTGGCGCGCCAGGGTGTACCGCTCCACGACCTCGCGCGCGGCTGCGTCCTCGATGGTGAGGCCGATGAGCCTGAAGGCGCCGTGAGCCGTGCCGGTCAGGGGAAGGGAACACAGGAGGCCTGCGAGCAGGAGGAGGCGGCCCCGGTGCCGGAAAGGAGACGGGGCACAGGCTGCCCTTCGTCCGAAAGGCAAGGGAGGATTTGACAGCACGGTGTGAGAGGCACTATAAGGAACCGCCGCCGGCCCGGCGGCGCCGAGACGCTGCTCCCGGGCAGATCCTCCCCGAGACTGCGAGGACGTGTGACGACCAAGGCGAAGCTCTTCTGGGTGGCCGTGCTGTACTTCGCCGAGGGGTTCCCCTACGGAATCATCATAGATGCCCTCCCCGTCTTCTTCCGGGTTCACGGCGTTCGCCTGGCGGACATCGGGGTCCTGACCCTGGTACGACTTCCATGGTTTCTCAAGTTCCTGTGGGCCCCCGCGGTGGACCTCTGGGGGCAGCGCCGCACCTGGATTCTGGGTTGTCAGGGCCTGCTGGTTCTCGGGATCCTGGCACTCCTGACGGTTGATCCTTCCCGGCTGACGGCGATCCTGTGGGTCCTCCTCCTGTCGCTTGCCACCCTGTCTGCCACCCAGGATGTCGCCATCGATGCCTACACCATCGAGCTCCTGGATGAGGCAGAGATGGGGCCCGCCAACGGCCTGCGCGTGACCACCTACCGCATCGCGCTCATCTCGGCTGGCGGCATGCTCGTGGCGCTGGCGGGCCTCATGGGCTGGCAGGCCGCCTTTACCGCCGCCGCCATCCTCATGGGGTGTGTCCTCCTGCTCTCCTGGCAGATGCCCGATCCAGACCGGCCCCGCGCCGCTGCGGACACGCGGACAGGGGGCGCCGTTGCGCTCCGGGACGCCGTCTGGATCCCGCTCCGCCAGTTCTCCGCCCATCCCGGATTCGTCTTCGTCCTGTGCTTCGTCCTCCTGTACAAGCTGGGGGACATGGCCCTGGGACCCATGGTGCGTCCCTTCTGGGTGGATCGTCACTTCTCCATGCTCCAGATCGGCGCCGTTCCGGGCACGCTCGGGGTGGTCAGCACGATCGGGGGTGCGCTCCTCGGCGGCGCCCTCACGAAGCGCTGGGGCATCCTGCGTGCCCTCTTGCTCCTGGGCGTCGCCCAGGCGGCATCCAACCTGACCTATGCCGCCGCGGCAGCCCTCCCGCCCTCGACGGCGCTGATGTACACCGCGTCGATGGTGGAGTCCTTCTGTGGCGGCCTGGGCACGGCGCCGTTCCTGGCCTTCCTCATGAGCATCTGCGACAAGGCCCACGCCGCCACGCAGTATGCACTCCTCAGCGCCCTCTTTGGCCTCACGGGGATGTTGAGCGGGGTGGCCTCGGGCTGGGCCGCCGAGCGGTTGGGATACGCCACCTATTTCACCGTCACCTTCTTCCTTGCCTGGCCGGCCCTCCTGCTGCTTCCTTGGGTCCGCCGCTGGACGGCGGCCCGGAGCGTCGCCCTTCGGGCTCCGCTCAATGACCAATGACCAAATCCCAAATCCCAAATCCCGATGGAGCGACGATCCCGGCCGCCGAAATCGCCCAGCGGCTCAGCGGACGGTCCGTTTGGTCATTTGTCATCGGTCATTGGGATTTCATCATCAGTAAAGGTGTTCTCCCCGGCTGAGGAACTGCTGGAACCCTTGCCGGTCGGCGGCCGCGGCCGCGAAGCGCCGCATGCCCTCCCGCAGCGCTTCCGTCTCCGTGGCGATAGACAGCCGCAAGTAGTGCAGGTTCTCCGTCCCGATCCGCCCGAACGACTTGCGGTCCAGGGTCGCCACCTGATACTCGAACAGCAGGAACATCTGGAACAGGGTGGAGGGACTGGTCCGCTGCTTCAGATCCGGCGGGAGGCCCCGGTACGCGTCCATGATCCCGAGATGCTCGCAGACGCCGGCGATGTTCGGGAAGACGTAGAAAGCCCCATTCGGAGTCTGGCACTGGACGCCGTGAATGGCGTTCAGCGCCTTCACCACCAGGTCCCGTCGCTGCTGGAAGACGCGGACCATCTCCCCGATGGCCTCGCGGCTCTGGGGAGACTCCACGGCGAGGCGCGCCCCCTCCTGGTTGTACGCGGGGATGCACGAGAAGTAGTTGATGTTGAGGTTCCGGAACAGGTCGGCTTCCTCCTTGGTCGGGAAGAGGGCCCAGCCGATCCGGCCTCCGGTCCAGGAGAAGCTCTTCGAGGCCCCGCTGACGAGGATGGTGATCTGCTCCATGCCCGGGCAGGAGATGATGCTGCTGTGCCGGCCGCCGTCGAAGAGGATGTGCTCGTACACCTCGTCCGAGAACACCCGGACCTCTTCCGAGCACCGGTCACGGATGACCTCGGCGATGTCCTGGAGCTGTTCCTTCGAGGCGACCCCTCCCGTCGGATTCGACGGGAAGTTGAGGAAGATCAGCTTGGATTGCCTGGTGAGGAGGGGGGACAGCTCCTTCCCCGAGAGGGAGAACCCCTGCGCCTCCTGCAAGTGAACCGGAACGGGCCTGGCCCCGACGTAGCTGATGAAGGACTCGTAGATGGGGAATCCCGGGCTGGGATAGACCACCTCGTCCCCGGGATCGCAGTAGGTCTGCTGGCAGAACCCGATGGGGGGCTTGGCGCCGGGGAAAACGACGACCCGGTCCGGAGTGGCCTGGATGCCCCGGGTCTCACTGAAATGCTTCGCGATGGCCCTCCGGAGGGGGAGGATCCCCTGCGGATCGCAGTAATGGGTGTTGTCGAGGTCGATCTGCCGCTTGACCTCCTCCTTGATGAATTGCGGAACGGGGAAGTCGGGCTCACCCAGGTTGCACTTGATGACCTTCTTCCCCTGTTCCTCGATGGCCCGGATGTAGGGTCCGACCTTGAAGGCATTCTCCGTATCGATGAGTCCGGATCGCTTGGCCACGAGTCCCACGGCGACCTCCTTCCCCCTCGTCAGCGAAACCTGTGAGCCGGCCGTTCCGCGGATCCATCGCCCGCCGGCGACCTTGGCATGGGTGGCCCCCGCCGAAAACCACGGCGACGGCGGCATCCGGGATCATACCGCCGGTGGCTTGGCCTGCTTGAGTGTCATGCTGAGGGTGTTGAGCAGGCGCTCCCCGGCCATGCTCTTGGTGGCGGTGATGGTTGCGCCAGCCCGAAACGCCTTCTCGTTCAGCTTGGTGTCCTGGGTTGCCGTCAGGATGATCACCGGGATGTGCTTGAGGTCCGCGTCCTGCTTCAGGGCCTGGCACACCACAAATCCGTTCTTCCCGGGCATCTCGATGTCGAGGAGAATGGCGTCCGGCTTGTGCTTCTTCGCCAGGGCCAGGCCCTCGTCGCCGTTGCTTGCCGCCACCACCCGATAGCCCTGGGACTGGAGGAGGTTCTGCATCATGCTGACGAAGAAGGGCTGATCGTCAACCACCAGGATTGTCGTCTGCTTGTCGTGCGTCGGCGCAGGCATTCCCTTGGCTCCTTGTCGTGCCGTGGACGGCATCCACGTAGGCCAACCGATCTTGCTTCGGATTCATCCCCCCAGCTCGGGCCGTCTCAGGAGCCGGCCGTCCCTCCGGGCCCTGGCCGACCCGGGCTGCCCGGGCACCCGTCGGAGTCAGCCGTGGGGCAGGAAGGCTCGCAGGAGGTCGGCCGCCACCTCCGCCCCGTTTGTCGGCAGCTCCGCCCAAGCCCTGGGTTGCCGGAGGAGGGCCTCGAGGCTCCCCCGCCAGTTGCCTGCCAGCAGGTCCCGATTCTCGATGAAGGCAGAGACCCCGAAACGCTCCAGACCTTCCACCAGGCACTGGTACTCGGCGAACTGGCCGCGCGACGTGTAAAGAACCGGGGTCCGGTTCGCCAGGCAGTCCGAGACGATCCCGTAGCCGGGCTTGGTGATGACGGCGTCCGCCTGGGCCACCAGATCTTCGTACTTGATGGCGCCCAGCCGCACGACCTGGACGTTCCGGATCGGTCGGGGCGGCGGCTGGGTGACAAGGAAGCAGTAGTCCTGGAGCGCCTCCACCCGGTCGAAGTCGATGCCGTGGACCTCGAAGCCGCCGAAGGACAGCAGGATCACGGGGCGGGATCCGTTCAGCCCCAGCAGACCCCGGATCTCCTCCCGGGACTGCCGGGAGCGGCGGGCGATCATCGGGATATCCCGGATCCTCTTGTAGGCATCGCAGCCGCCGTGAAAGGGCAGCCGCAGGAACAGGTCGGCACGGGCATAGGCGTCCCGGATGGCCTCCAGGAGCGGCGTGTACCCCGGAAGCTCACGGACGTACTCGGCATAGATCCAGTCCCACGAGAAATTGCTGATGCCGACGCCGGGGAGTTCCGCGCGCTGCGCCACGGGGAAGGCCGCCGGCGGGATATCCGCCACAACCAGGTCCACGCCCTCCCGGCGAAGGAAACGCGCCTCCTCCTCGAGGGTCGCCGGCTGTCGATCCATCAGCCGGGCGTAGGCCGCCAGCGTGGCGGCAGGGTCCAGGCGCAGGGAGTCGTGCTGGATGACACCGACATCGAGGGCCCGGGGGCGAAGGCGGAACGGGCCCGAGAGGTTCAACCGGAAGAGGGACTCCGGCACGGTGGTGATGAAGGTGAGCTGCACATCGGGCGCGAGCGCTGTCATGGCACCGGCCACGGCGATCATCCGCGTGGCGTGCCCGAATCCGTGCCCCGTGATGTAGAAGGCGACGTGCGACATGGGGACCCCGTGCGTGGGATAAGTATAGTGAACCCGCCCGGCAATGCAAGGAGATTGGACCGAAAGGCTGACGACCGGCGGCTGACGGCTGGTCGCTCCCGCGTCCTCAGCGCCATTTGCCCTGGAGGGTCTCGTAGGCCTGCTGAATGGCCAGGAGCTTGTTGTGGGCCATCTCCTGAAATTCCTTTCCGAGATGGGCCACCTTGTCGGGATGGTAACGGGTCACGGCCCGCCGGTAGGCAGCCTTGATCTCCTCGGGCGAGGCCTGAGGGGTGATCTCCAGGAGGGTGTACGGGTCGAGCCGGCTGAAGTCCGTGCCGAGATCGTCAGGGCGCGGGGCCGAGGGGCCGCGGGTCCATGGGCGGCCCATGCGCCCGCGGAAGACGTCCCACGGGGACTGCCCGCGACCCCGCCCCATCAGGTACCAGGCCAGGGCGCCGAGGACGACGAGATCGTCCAGCCAACCCAGCCCCGGCAAGAAGTCCGGCAGCGCATCCACCGGGCTGATGACGTAAAGGGCGGCCAGAACAATCGGGAGAATCTGTCTGAGCACAAGCATGCACTGACCCCGCCACTGCGACATCTTCTTCTTACCACACTTTGCATCCCGGCACAAAGCCTCAGAAGCGGAAGCGCGCTTCCGGGTGCCGGCACCGGTGAATCCGGATTGACGGGGTTGTGCCTCTTCGGCTAGCATGCGGCGCATGAAAAGCCTCCTCGACCTGAATCAGTTCGTGAAGTCGCACGCCCTGGGCAACGATTACATCGTCCTGGACGAGACGAGGCTCTCCCGGCCCCTCACGCCGGGGGCGGTCCGCCGGATCTGCGACATCCACTACGGGATCGGCTCGGACGGGATCCTGCTGGTCACCGCGAGGCCGGAGGCGGGGGCGGACTTCGGCGTGCGGATCTTCAACCCGGACGGGGGCGAGGCGGAGAAGAGCGGCAACGGCCTCCGCATCCTGGCCAAGTTCCTGCACGACCACGGCTACACGGAGAAACCCGAGTTCTCGGTCTCCACCCCGGGCGGGACGGTGAGGGCCAGGTTGCACCTCGCGCGAGGGCGAGTGACCGGGATCACCGCGGATATGGGCCGGGCGACCTTCGTGAGCCAGGAGATCCCCGTGGCGGGTCCCCGCCGCGAGGTGGTGCGGGAGGCGCTCCGGGTGGAGGGTGCGACGCTCACGGTCACCTGCGTCTCCGTCGGCAACCCGCACTGCGTGATCTTCACCGACCGCTTGGAGGAGGACGAGGTCCGCCGGCTGGGGCCGAAGATCGAGCACCACGAGCGCTTCCCCAACCGGATCAACGTGCAGTGGGCCAGCGTGAGGGGCCGGGACCGCGTCGCCGTCCTGATCTGGGAGCGGGGGGCCGGCTACACGCTCGCGTCGGGCACCAGCTCCTGCGCGGTGGCGTCGGCCTGCGTGAAGAACGGGCTCACGGATCGCCACGTGACGATCGAAAGCCCCGGGGGGGAGCTCAGCGTGGAGGTGGGGGAGGCATGGGATCTGACCCTCACCGGCCCCGCCTCGGAGATCTGCCGGGGGACCCTGAGCGACGACCTCTTGCAGGACCTCCCCCAGTAAATCCAAGCAGGGCGAGGGGCTGACTCCGGCGGAGTGTCCTGCTCGTTCCTGGCAGCCAGCACACGCCGGCCGGATCGAGTCAACCCGGCCCGCTGGAAAGAGCAAAAGAGCACTCGATGGCAGTCGCACGAGACATTCCGGCCTGGGCGGCGGAGCTGGAGGCGCGAATCGCTGCCGGCAGCACGCCCGTCTTCGTCCTGCACTGGAACGTCGCCGACCAGGTCCACCTCGGAGATGAGTTCCTCACGCTCCGGGCCTTCCTGACCCGGCGCATGGGCCAGCGGACCCGCCTCATCCACTACGACCGGTCCGGCGGCCTCCAGTTCGGCGATCTGGAGACCGAGAGCCTGGTGAGACGGGCCACGGGGCGACTGCGCGATTCGGATCTGCCGCCCCACGGCCAGGAAGCGGCGCGCCGGCGGGCCGTGGCGGCCCTCGGCGAGGGCGACCCGGCGGCCGACCTGCCTGCGCAGCCGGCCAAGGTGCTCCACCTCGTCGAGCGGGCTCTCCGGAGCGGCTGCCTGCCCGGGACCGGACACGACCGCGTCCTGTTCCTCCTGGAATATGCGGAGACGATCATTCCCGCGGGGGACTTCGGGGGGATGAACGAAGAGGACCGTACCGCCCTGGTGACGCTCCTCCGCTGGGCGGCCGAGCCCCCGCTCCCTCCCACGGCGCTCTCCGTGATCCTGACCACGGCCAACCTGGCGGACCTGCACCCGCACATCCGACAGCAGGCGTCGCGGGTGGAGGCCATCGCCATCACCCTCCCGGACCGGTCCACCCGGCGCCGCTACATCGACCTGCTGCTCCAGGAGAACGGCTTCGACCTGGCCGCCACGGCCGACCAGCTTGCGCAGGCCACGGGAGGCCTCTCCCTCCGGCACCTGGAGCACCTCTGCCGCAGCGCCAAGGCCCTCCAGCGCCCCGTGTGCCTGGAGGACGTGAAGGCGCGGAAGAAGGCCGTCCTGGCGCAGGAACTCCACGACATGGTCGAGCTGATCGAGCCCGAATTCGGCCTGGAGGCGATCGGGGGCCTCGCGCCCGTGAAGCAGTTCATGCGCGAGGTGGCCGCCGCCATCCGGGACGGGGATCTCAAGCTGGTGCCGCGCGGGATCACCCTCCTGGGCCCCCCCGGCGTGGGCAAGACCGCCCTGGTCCAGGCCCTCGCCAAGGAGTGCGGCTTCAACTTCGTGCGGATCCTGAACCCCCGTGACAAGTGGGTGGGCCAGTCGGAGCGGAACTTCTGGAAGATCCTGCAGGCCCTCCGGTCCCTCACGCCCCTGGTGGTCCTGGAGGACGAGGCGGACCAGAGCGAGCAGACGCGCGACGAGTGGAGCGGGGACTCCGGCGTCGGCAACCGGATCCGGCAGATGCGGTTCGAGTTCACGGGAGATCCCGCCATCCAGGGCAAGGTCCTCTGGGTCCGGATCAGCAACCGCCCCGACCGGCTCGACATGGCGGAGACGCGTTCCGGGCGGAGCAGCCAGCGCATCCCCCTGGTCATGCCCGACGCTCTGGAGCAGGCGGCCATCTTCTCCGTGATGCCGCGGAAGCACGGCTTCGCCTGCGCCCTGGAGGCGTTCGACCGGATCGTGGAGGCGTGCGAGGGGCTCCACCCCGGGCAGATCTCGGGCGCCGACATCGAGGAGATCTCGCTCCGGGCGTACCGCCGCGCAAGGCTGCGCGGCGGGACAGCCGTGGAGGAGGCGGACTACCTCTGGGCGGTGGAGGACTTCATCCCCTCCCAGAGCGCGGAGGCCATCCGGGAGCAGGAGCTGGCCGCCGTGGCCCTCTGCTCCTCCCGGCAGTTCCTGCCCGAGCGCTACCGCGCCCTGGGACAGTCGCAGGCACGGCCGGAAGGCGGCCGGCCGTGACGCACGAGGCCGAGTCCATCCGGATCCAGGGGGAGCGGGTCCGACTCCTGCGCCCCGCGGGGGACGGGCGGGAGGTGGTGGGGCGCGAGGTGCTGCTCGCCGACCTGGCCGAGGCCCTGGCGGCGCGCCTGCGGGCCGACCGGACGCCCATCCTCCCGACCGGAACCCGCCTGTACGTGCGCTGGCGCCACACGGCGGTCCTGGTCATCGAGGAGCCGCCCCGGGTCCGGGGCCTGCGCTGGAGCGCCAAGACGCTGAAGGACGAGGGGGAATACACGGAGCACTGCCTGGCCTTCCCCTTCGTGATCTACCTGGTCGGGTTCCACCAGGAGCAGTTCGAGGAGATGCGCGTCTACTTCCGCGCCGCCCCCCTCTCTGCCGAGGCCGATCCGCTCTGCCTCCCCAACCTGTGGAACGTGCAGGCGGCCGAAAGCCCGCTGGCCCGCTGCCGGGCGTGTCTGCGCGGGCGGCCGGAGATCCTGGAGCTATCCCTGGCGGAGCAGGCGGCGACCCTCATCGAGTTCTTCTGGACCGCGGGCTTCAACCGGGACATCGACGACAACTGCTTCGACCGTGCCAGGGGACGGGACCCGCGCATTGCCAGCCTGGAGGCCTGGGAGGCCGCGACGGCGGCTGACCCGCTGTTCCCCCTCTCTGTCCCGTGGGAGCCGGTGGGGCTCAGCCTGGGCGAGGCCCTGGACCACTGGCGTCGCCACGGGGACCACGCGCGCGGCGTCGAGACCGCCGCGGACGTGGCGGATGTGATGTACCGCCTGCGGGAGGCCCCCGGATCGGTGTCCGGGGCAGGTCGCTGATGTTTCCCGTCTATCTCAAGGACGAGGGATTCGAGCCGCCGGCTGAGCAGATCTACTACCTGGTGACGGCCGACGGCTTGTTCCAGGTGAAGGACAGCCCCGTCTTCTGCTCCTGCGTTCGCGTGCGGGGGATCCGGGGGCTCCTCCCCCAGAAGGACGAGGTGCGGTGGAAGCTCCCGCCGATCCCGGGTCCCTTGCTCCAGCGCGTGGTGGGGCTCTTCCGGGAGGTGTACCGGCGCTACGGCAGCGAGGCCATTGTCCTGCTCCTGTATGACCTCGCGCGGCAGGAGTACGGGCTCATCGTCCCGGAGCAGCACGTGACGGGGGGGCACCTCAGCTACGTCCCGGGCGAGACGCCGCCGGGCCGGCTCCGGGTGGGGACCATCCACAGCCACGCCGAGGCGGATGCGTTCCACTCCCCGCTGGACGACTGGGACGAGGAGCACGACGACGGCCTGCACGCGACCGTGGGGAACCTCGACGGGAGCGTCAGCCTTGCCTGCTCCCTGATGGTGGACGGCCGCCGCTTCCCGCTGCGGCCGCGGGACGTCTTCCAGCCGGTCCCGCTGGATGTGCCCGAGGAGGTCTGGTACGAGGCCCTCACCCACATCCATGCGGAGCCGCCACCCCGCGACTCCCTGGAGGGGAAACCGGCGGCGATCTGATAACAGCCATCAGCCATTGGCCGTCAGCCATCAGCCTGGCACCCCCCTCCCCTCCCCCTTGAGGGGAAGGGGAGGGGGGATAGTCAGGAAGCCAACGGCCAGCGGCTGACGGCAATACTGTTCGCATACCGCTGGACAATGGCCGGAGCGTTCGAACAAATCCCCCCGTTCCCCCCTTTGCCAAAGGGGGGCGAGGGGGGATTTCGACCGGCTGACTGTCTCAGTGAACTGTGTTGCGGCTAACGGCTGATGGCGAACGGCTGCCTTATGCGGGAAATCAAGGTCATCGGGGTGGGGGGCATCGGCTGCGCGCTCCTGCCGCATCTCGCCCGGTACCTCCAGGCGAGGGGCGAGGCGGTGCGCCTCACCCTCGTGGATGGCGATGCCTTCGAGACGCGGAACGCCGACCGCCAGGCCTTCGGCCGCCTGGATAACAAGGCGAAGGTGAAGGCCATGGAGCTGGCGCAGCAGTTCGAGGAACTGTCCTTTCGCGCGCTGCCGGAATACGTGAGACCCGACAACATCGAGACGATCATCGGTTCCGGCGACGTGGTGTTCCTGGGGGTGGACAACCACGCGACCCGCAAGCTGGTGAGCGACCGGTGCGGTCGCGTGGCGGAGGTGACGCTCATCTCCGGCGGGAACGACTTCACCGATGGAAACGTGCAGGTGTACCTCCGGCGGGAGGCGCGGGACGTCACGCTGCCGCTGACCCGCTTCCACCCGGAGATCGCCAACCCCAAGGATCGGGCCCCGCACGAGCTCACCTGCGAAGAGCTGTCGCGGGAAGCCGCCCCGCAGCTCCTGTTCACCAACCTGGCGGTGGCGTCGGCCATGCTCAACGCGTTCTATGGGTGCGAGGTGGGGAAGCTCCGGTACGGCGAGGTATACCTGGACGTCCTGGAAGGGCGGGCCAACCCCATCCGACGCGATCCCGCGGCCGACGCGCCGGACGCCGCGTCATGAGCCGAGACCATCCGGGGCCGCCACACATTGTCCGGTTTTCCGGTCCTCTGTCCCTCTGCCCTTGCGCTCCGTCGGAGTTCCGGCCCATATTCCGCGCCGTGCCCCGTAGGAAACCTCCGCCGGAGGGGGCCCTGACTGCCCCGCGCACAGGCACGCGCGCACCGCGCCGTCCATCCCCGGTTTGCATCGCTCCGGGGATGCACGGGGAGGGCGAGCCGGACTCCCGATCTCACATTCAGCGGGATTCGAAACTTGGGAAAGGAGGTGGGACGGGCCTGCGAGCCTCCAGGGGCAGCCCATGGGACGTTCCTGCGCGAAGACCTTCCGCATCAGTGGGAGAAGACAAGGAGGGAGACCATGAAGCGACGTAGCCACCCGGTGCGAGGCGGGATCACCCGCCGCGGATTCCTCAAGAGCGTGGGTGTGGTGGGCGGTGCGACCGCCGGGCTGGGGTTCCCGGCCGTCTTGCGGGCCCAGCAAGAGCCCTTCAAGATCGGGCACATCTCCCCGCAGACGGGGTTTCTCGCAGCCATCGGGAAGTACTCGGACGCCGGGGCGCAGCTCGCGGTGGACGAGATCAACGAGAAGGGCGGGCTGCTGGGCCGCAAGGTCCAGTTGATCAACGAGGACGAGGCGAACCCCGGCGTGGCCGCGCAGAAGGCCCGCAAGCTGATCGAGAAGGACAAGGTCATCGCCCTCACCGGCATCGTGAGCAGCGCCTCGGCCTTGGCCGTCGGGGATGAGGCGCAGCGGGCGAAGCTCCTGTTCATCAACGCCGGCGCCAACTCGGACGAGATCCGGGGGGCCCGGTGCCACCGCTACGTCTTCAGCACCGAGGGCAGCAACACCCAGTACGTGAGCGCCATCGCGAGCTGGCTCTTGCAGCAGCCGAAGCTCCGGCGCTGGTACTTCCTCACCTCCGACTATGCCTTCGGTCACGATCTGCTCAAGGTGGCGCAGAAGCTCCTGCAGAAGGCCGGCCGCGAGCAGGTCGGGAGCGAGCTGGTTCCGACCGGCAGCGCGGACTTCAGCTCATACCTGCTCAAGGTCAAAGCGGCGAAGCCGGATCTGGTGTTCCAGAATCTTGCGGGCTCTGACCAGACCAACTTCCTGAAACAGTTCAAGGAGTTCGGCCTGGACATGGAAGTTGCGGGGGGCCTCGTGGATACGGCCGTGGTGTGGCCGGTGGGCGTGGAGTCCCTGATAGGCCACTTCCCCCTGCTCTGGTGGCATGAGCTGAAGTATCCCGGCGTGCCCGAGTTCGTGGCTAAGTTCAGGAAGATCGCCGGGGGGGACCCGCCGGAGAACCAGGGCTGGGGAGACTACACGGCCATCAAGGCGATCGGCGAGGTGGTCAAGAAGGTGGGCAGCACCGACAGCAAGGCCATCGTGAAGGGCATGGAAGGTTTCCAGTTCGAGTCCTTCAAGGGCCGGACGCTGTATTTCCGGGAGTGGGATCATCAGCTCATCATGCCGATGTACACCGTCCGGACCAAGAAGAAGACCGAGATGAAGGACAAGTGGGACATCTTCGAGGTCATCGCCGAGGTGCCGGCCCAGGGACAATCCGCAGAAGCCATCGCCATCGCCAAGGCGGACAGTCTCTGCACCAAGATGGAGCCGCAGGACTGAGACCTACCCAGGGCCGGGCCGCAGGTCGCGACCCGGCCCTGTCCACTCTGCTCGGATGGAGAGGTGAGGAGCGCGACCATGAGCTGGCTGGCGCTGACGGAATACCTGCTGAACGGCTTCGTGATGGGCACCCTGTACGTGCTCATGGCCATCGGCCTGTCCCTGATCTTCGGGATGATCGGCATCATCAACTTCTGTCACGGGATGCTGTTCACCCTCGGCGCCTATGCCACCGTGGCCCTCGGAAAAAGCCTCGGGTTCGGGCCCTCGCTCCTGGTCTCGCCGCTCCTGGTCGGCTGCCTGGGGATGATCATCGAGACGGTCTTCCTGCGGCGGCTCTACCGCGAGGATCCCGTCTCGGGACTCCTG
Source organism: Methylomirabilis sp. (SeqCode) (assembly GCA_035455275.1). Lineage (GTDB taxonomy): Bacteria > Methylomirabilota > Methylomirabilia > Methylomirabilales > 2-02-FULL-66-22 > 2-02-FULL-66-22. Next base: position 34,964 of record DATIFO010000174.1, read on the forward strand.
CTCACCTTCGGCCTGGCCATGGTCGCGGAGCAGTTCGTCCGGATCGTCTGGGGGCTCAACCCTCTCCCGTATAATATTCCGAGCGGCCTGGTCGGTCCCCTGGCGCTGGGATCCTTCCTCTACCCCAAGTACCGCTACTTCATCCTGGCCTGCGCCGTCGCCATCATCGCGGCCCTCTGGTGGTTCCTGGAAAAGACCCCCTATGGCATGATCATCCGGGCGGGCAGCCGGGATGGGGAGATGGTGCGGATCCTGGGGATCAGCCTGCGCCCGATCTTCACCTTCGTCTTCGGTCTCGGCTCGGCCCTGGCCGCCATCGCCGGGGTGCTCATGGCGCCGGTGGCCGGTGTCCAGCCCGCCATGGGGACGGATGTGGGCACGGCGGCCTTCGTGGTGGTGACCATCGGGGGGTTGGGGAGCTTCTGGGGCGCCGTCATCGCCGGCATCCTCGTCGGCGAGGTGGTCAGCCTGAGCATCCTCTTCTGGCCTCCCATCGCCCAGGCTTCCATGTACATCCTGATGGCGGTGGTCCTCCTCGCCCGACCCCGGGGTCTGCTGGGCGAGCGATGGGAGAAGTTCGAATGAGCGCGCCGGCCGCATCCGTCTGGTCGGCGGGGGCCGTGCTGCGCCATCCCCTGACCCGACTGTTCGCACTCTTCCTCGTCCTGCCCTTCGTGGTGGTGCGGCTGGGGACGACGTACTCCATCGCCACGGAGATCCTGATCTTCTCCCTCCTGGCCCTGGCCTTCAATATCCTGCTGGGGTACGGGGGCCTCTTGTCCTTCGGGCACGGGGCTTTCTTCGGCATCGGGGCCTATGGGGTGGGGATGACCTACACCCATTTCATGAAGGGCATGGCCGTGCCCATGCTGGTCGGGGTGGCGGCCGCCACCGGGATGGGTGCGGTCATCGGCTTTCTCCTGATGCGGAAGCGCGGGGTGTACTTCTCGCTGCTCACGCTGGCCTTCACCCAGATGTTCTTCTACATCGTGTACCGGGCCACGGCCATCACGGGAGGCGAGAACGGCATCGGCGGCATCGAGCGCTCGGCCCTGCCCGGCCTCGACCTGACCCGGCCGCTGCCCTATTACTACCTGGTGGCGGCAATCGTCGGCGTGGCCATCGTCCTCGTCTGGCGACTCGTCCATTCGCCCTTCGGGCGGGTCCTGCTGGCCACCCGGGAGAACGAGCGGCGCGCCAACTGCGTCGGCTACGACCCGAAGCGCTACAAGCTGATCGCCTTCACGATCTCCTGCGGGCTCGCGGGGCTGGCCGGGACGCTGCACGCCTTCCTGCTGAACTTCGTCTACCCCGAGACGCTGCACGTGGGCTTCTCGGGGGAGATCGTGGCCATGACGCTGGTCGGGGGGATGCGGAATTTCTTCGGCCCGGTCGTCGGCGCCGTGTTCTTCGTCTTCGCCCGCGACACCCTGAGCAGCTACACGGAGAACTGGATGGTGTTCTTCGGGGTCGTGTTCATGGCCTTCATCCTGTTCTCGCCCAACGGCATCGTGGGGGTGGCGCAGAGCCTCTGGGAGCGCCTGCGCTCCCGGCGCGGGGCGAGGGATCGGGAGGAGGCGCCGGTGGCGGGGGAGGCGTCCCCCTCGGCCGCAGCGGACCCCGAGGCGGTCACCCCGCGGGCGATCGGCGAGCCCATCCTGACCACCCAGGGGCTGGTGAAGCGCTTCGGCGCCCTGGCGGCGGTGGATGGGGTGGATCTCACGGTCCGGCGGGGGGAGCTGCACTCCATCATCGGGCCCAACGGGGCGGGGAAGACCACCTTCTTCAACGCCCTGTTCGGGATCCTGGAGAGCGATGGCGGGAAGGCGCAATTCAAGGGGGAGCGGATCACGGGTCTCCGCCCCGACCAGATCGTCTCTCGCGGGATCTCCCGGTCCTTCCAGATCATCAGTGTCTTCCAGGAGCTTCCGGTCCTGGAGAACGTGCGCATCGCGGTGCAGGCCCGGAGCCCGCGCCGCTTCGACCTGCTGTCCCGCGCCGAGAACCTCATAGGCCTGACGGGGGAAGCCCGGGGGATCATCGGCCTGGTGGGTCTCGCCGGGAAGGAGCCCATGACGGCGAGCAGCCTGTCCCACGGGGACCAGCGGCTGCTGGAGATCGGCATCGCCCTGGCCACGGCCCCCGAGGTGCTGCTCCTGGACGAGCCGCTGGCGGGGCTGTCGCCGCGCGAGCGCGGGCGGGTGGCCGACCTCATCCGCAAGCTGGCCGAGCGGGTGACCATCGTCCTGATCGAGCACGACATCGACCGGGTCCTGGCCCTCTCGGACCGCATCACCGTCCTGCATCAGGGAAAGGTGATCGCCGAGGGGACGCCGGCGGAGATCCAGCAGGACCCCCAGGTCCAGGAGGCTTACCTGGGCGGCCTGAAGGTGAGCGAGGTCGAGCAGCGCGCCGCGTCCTCCGCCGCCCCCCTCCTCGGCCTGGAAGGGATCAACACGTTCTATGGCAAGAGCCACATCCTCCACGACGTGTCGCTGGAGGTCCGGGAGGGCGAGGTGGTCTGCCTCCTCGGCCGGAACGGCGCCGGGAAGACCACCACTCTCTCCAGCATCATGGGGACCGCCCCGCCCAGAAGTGGCGGCATCCACTTCCGCGGGCAGTCCATCGCGGGCGCACAGCCGGAGGAGATCGGCCGCCTGGGGATCGGCCTGGTCCCGCAGGGTCGCCGCATCTTCCCCAACCTCACCGTCACGGAGAACCTGCTCATCGCCCGGCGAAATGGCAACGGCCGGTGGGACGCGGAGTCGGTGTTCCGGCTCTTCCCCAAGCTGGAGCAGTTGAAGGCCCGGCGCGGCGAGCACCTGAGCGGCGGGGAACTCCAGATGCTGGCCATCGCGCGCGCCCTCATGGGTAACCCCCGGCTCCTGCTCCTGGACGAGCCCTTCGAGGGGCTGGCCCCGGCGGTGGTGGAGGGGGTGTGGCGGGCCCTGGCCGAGATCCGGGGGACCATGACCCTGCTGCTGGTGGAACAGAACGCCGACCTGGCGCTGGCCCTGGGCGACCGGGCCTACGTCATCAACAACGGCCAGATCGAGCACAGCGGCCCGAGCCACGCCCTCATGCACGACCACGACCTCCGGAAGAAGCTCCTGGGCGTGTGAGGCTCAAGCGCGATTCCGGCCTCTGCCGGAAACTCCGTGCCCCGATCAGTGCCAGGACCGGTCCGAGCCGGTGCAGGAAGCGGCGCAATTGACGTATGCTGTCTCGGAGGCAAGATCCTCCTCAGACGGCCGCGATCCCGCCTACCAGAAAGAGCCGTATTTGGGTTCAGTGTGAGAATCCACGGCATTCATGCTCCCCGGAATATCTCGAATCAAGCGCCCGGCGAGTGCCCAGCGCCCCCGAAGGTGTAGCGCCAGCGCGCGTGGCGGGCGGGCTCCCTGGCCCGCCGGCGTACCTGTCTGCCCCTCCCCCTCGACGGGGGAGGGCGAGGTTGGGGGTGGGTGCGGGCGGGCCGCAACGCCCTCCAGGGCACCCGCGCTCCCTCCGCACCCGAGAATACCTGGATGGCGAGCCATGATGGAACCGACCGGTACCACCGTCACCCCCTGCGTATTGTAGTAACCCACAATCGATCCGGGGGACGGCTCTTGATGTGCCCGTCGAGCCGACATCTACGCTACGGACATACCGCTGGGTGAGCACATGAAGGAGGCCACTACTGTGACTCAGTGGACGCGCATCATCCTCGGTCCCGTGAAGCCTCGATTCGCGGTGCCAGGCCTTCTACTCATAGTTTGGTTCTTGATCCTGCTGTTGTGGGGGAGGTCCTCTCCGGGCGCAGTCCAACCGTTTGTCGGGCATCTATTTTTCGTAACGTGCCTCATTGGGCTTCCGCTGGCCCTTCGCTATCTCCTGTACGGTATCGGGTTCACATCTATTGAGACTGAGATTCATCAAGGACAGGGATTCGTGCTGCGAGGGCGTGCGGCGGTGACTATGGGTCAGCGCCTGATCCTCTTTGGCCGCTGTGTCGTGCTGTTTACTTTCGGCATCGCGTGGATGGCGGCGCTCTACGAATGGTTTCGCGGGCGATGAGTCGTATGCCAGGCTCCGCGACGTTCCTACCCACTTCCGGGGTCAGGCCGGAGAAGCGCCCCCGCTGTGAGACTTCGTTCGCCCGCGGCGCTTGCTTCCTGCTATTGTGCCTGGTGGCATTCCTGGTGCTCCCACTCCCCACATCGACGTTGGGGGCCGTTCTGGTCGTGGGAACTCGGGCAGGCTTCTTTCTCGCCCTGACCTACAACTTCGCTCGGGGGATGATGCTGCGCCAGATGCGCTATGTCCTTGGGCCGACCGCCCTTGCTGACCATCTCGGTATCCAGACCATTCGGATTCCCTATGGGACAATCACTACCGTCAAGTCGCGGGACACCCGCTGGGTTATCAAGAGGGCCGGTTTTCT
>DATIFO010000175.1:0-38698 GCA_035455275.1 Methylomirabilis sp. (SeqCode)
AGTCCGTCACCAGGGAGGCCGCCACGTCATCCTGGGTGCTCAGCGGGTTGCTGGCGCACAGGCGGATCTCCGCACCCCCCGCCTTGAGGGCCCGCATGAGGTTCGCCGTCTCCGAGGTCACGTGCAGGCAGGCGGAGACCCGGATGCCCTTCAGGGGCCGCTCGCCGGCGAACCGCTCCTCGATCATCCGCAGGACCGGCATGGCGCTCCGCGCCCACTCGATCCGACGCTTCCCCTTCTCCGCCAGGCCCCGGTCCTTCACGTCGCAGTGCATCCCACGATCCTTTCACGCAAAGGGCCAGGAGATGCTCTGCCGTCCCCTGGCCCTGCCTCGCCCTTCGGGCGCCGGACCCCCGGTCCCAGGCTCCCGATCCCTGCAGTCGCCGTGCTCAGGCCCCCAGCCGCCCGGCCTCCTTCTTCAAGAAGTCCGCCTTGTCGGTCCGCTCCCAGGTGAACTCGGGATCGCTCCGCCCGAAGTGTCCGTAGGCCGCCGTCTTCCGGAAGATCGGCCGGCGAAGGTCCAGGGACTTGATGATGCCGGCCGGCGTCAACTCGAAGTGGCGCCGCACCAGCTCCTGCATGACCTCGTCGGGAACCCGCCCGGTCCCCCGGCTGTCCACCATGACCGAGACCGGCTCCGCCACGCCGATGGCGTAGGCGAGCTGCACCTCACACTTCTCGCAGAGGTCCGCCGCCACCAGGTTCTTGGCGATGTAGCGGGCCATGTAGGAGGCCGAGCGGTCCACCTTGGTCGGGTCCTTGCCGGAGAAGCAGCCGCCCCCGTGGCTCCCCACCCCGCCGTAGGTGTCCACGATGATCTTGCGTCCGGTGAGGCCCGTGTCCCCGTGCGGGCCGCCGATGACGAACCGCCCGGTCGGGTTGATGTGGTAGGTGATGCGCTCCGGATCCAGCAACTCCTTGGGGACCACCGGCAGGATGACCGCCTCCACGATGTCCTCGCGGATCTGCTTGAGGGTGACCTCGGGGCTGTGCTGGGCCGAGATCACCACAGTGTCCACCCTGGTCGGTCGACCGTCCGTGTACTCCACCGTGACCTGCGACTTCCCATCGGGGCGCAGATACTCCAGGATCTCCTTCCGGCGAACCTCGGTGAGGCGCATGACCAGCTTGTGGGCCAGCATGATGGGCATGGGCATCAGCTCGGGCGTCTCCTTGGTGGCGTACCCGAACATGAGGCCCTGGTCCCCCGCCCCCTGGATGTCCACGCCCAGGGCGATGTCGGAGGATTGTTCCTGGATGGCGGTGACCACCGCGCAGGTCTCGAAGTCAAAGCCGTACTTGGCCCGGGTGTAGCCAACGTCCCGGATGACCTCGCGGGCCACCTTGGGAATATCGACGTAGCAGGCGGTCTTGATCTCGCCCGCCACGAAAGCCAGGCCTGTGGTCACCAGGGTCTCGCAGGCCACGCGCCCGAGCGGATCCTGGCTGAACACGGCGTCCAAGACGGCGTCCGAGATCTGATCGGCGATCTTGTCGGGGTGGCCCTCAGTCACCGACTCCGACGTGAAGAGATACTGTCTGGATGGCACAACGGCACCCTCCCATTGAAACGTTCACCCACAATTCCCGGTGCAAAAGCGGCGTGCAATCTACCATAGGCCGGGGGATTGTCAAGGAAAACTCCGCCGCGGTTCGGTCGAGGTGACGAGGTCGCCGGTGAAGTACTCGGGGAACCGGGCGCGCATCTCCCGGAGCAGCAGTCGCTCCACCTCCTCGGCCGTGGCGCAGCCGAAGAGCCGCTGGGCCAGTTCCGCCGTCTGCCCGTAGGTGACGGAGCGGATGAGCCGCTTCATCAGGGGGATGGAGACCGGCGTCATGGACAGCTCGTCGAAGCCCAGCCCCACCAGCACCAGCCCGTAGAGGGGATCGCCGGCCATCTCGCCGCACATGGACACCCAGATCCCCTCGTTGTGGGCCGCGCTGACCACGCCGCGGAGCATCCGAAGTACGGCCGGGTGGAGCGGCTCGTACAGGTAAGCGACCTGCTCGTTGACCCGGTCGATGGCCAGGGCGTACTGGATCAGGTCGTTGGTGCCCACGCTGAAGAAGTCCACCTCCCGGGCGAGCAGATCGGCGATCATGGCGGCCGAGGGGATCTCGATCATGGCCCCGACCTGGATCTCCGGGTCGAAGGCCACGCCCTGGCGACGCAGTTGGTCCTTGGCCTCCTCCAGGATGGCGTTGGCCGCCCGCAGCTCCGCCACGCCGGAGATCATGGGGTACATGATGCGCAGGCTCCCGAAGGCGCTGGCCCGGAGGATGGCCCGGAGCTGCGTGCGGAACAGCTCCGGCCGGTGCAGGCACAGGCGGATCGCCCGCAATCCCAGGGAGGGGTTCTCCTCGTTCGCCAGCTCGATGGCCGAGGTGAGCTTTCCCCCGCCGAAGTCCAGGGTCCGGACGATCGTGGGGTGGGGATGCATCTCGGCCGCCACGGACCGGTAGACCTCGAGATGCTCTTCCTCCTGGGGGAGGCTGGGGCGGTTCAGGTACAGGAACTCGCTGCGGTACAGCCCCACCCCCTCGGCGCCGTGGGCGCGGGCGGCGGGCAACTCCGTCGGGAACTCGATGTTGGCGCTGACCCGCACCCGGTAGCCGTCCTGCGTCTCGGCCGGGAGCCCCCCCAGCTTGTGGAGGGCCCGGTCCACGTACTCCAGGTGCTGCTTGCGCGCATGGTAGCGTGCCAGCGTCTCCCGGTCGGGGGCCAGGATGACCACCCCCTCCGTCCCGTCCAGGATCACCGTGTCGTGGGTCTTGACGTGGACGCAGACGTCCTCCACCGCGACCACCGCCGGGATCTCCAGGGAGCGCGCCATGATGGCTGAGTGGGAGGTGCGACCCCCCGTCTCCGTCACCAGCCCCAGGATCGCCTCGCGGTGCAGCTGGGCCGTGTTGGAGGGGCTCAGGTCGTGGGAGAAGACGATGGTCTCGCCGGGCCGCTCCACGTGGAAGCTCGCCCCCTGCCCCGACAGGTTGCGGACCAGCCGATCCCCGACGTCGTCCACGTCGGTTCGCCGCTCGCGCAGGTACCCGTTCTCCAGCCGCGAGAAGGCCTGCCGGACCGGCTCCAGCACCTCCTGGACGGCATACTCGGCGTTCACCCGGTGGCCCTGGATATAGGCGATGGCCTCTTCCACCAGCAGGCGGTCCTCCAGGATCAGCAGATGGGCGTCGAAGATGCGGGCGTACTGGGTCCCGACCTCCTTGGCGATGCGCTCCTGGATCTCCTGGATCTGCCGCCGCGAGCTCTCCAGGGCCTGCGAGAGGCGCGCGACCTCCAGAGGCACCTGGGACGGGTCCAGCGTCTCCTTCTTGGCGCGAAGGGGCCGCACCTTCAAGACCAGGGCCTTCCCCAGGGCGATCCCCGGCGACACGCCCACCCCCCTGAAAACCTGCGCGCTCATCGTCGGTACCGCTCCATGACCGCCGGCCAGTGCCCCTGCACCTTGAGGAGCAGCTCGATGGCCTCGCGGACCGCCCCCTCCCCCCCTGGGCGGCGGGTCACGTAGTGCGCGGCGCGGCGAACCTCGTCCACGGCGCCAGGCACGCTGATGGCGAGGCCGGCCCGCAGGAGCAGCGGCAGGTCCTGGAGGTCATCCCCCATGCAGGCCACCTGTGATCTGACGAGACCCTTCCGCAGGAGGAGTGCTTCGAACGCCGGCAGCTTGTCCAGCACCCGCTGTTGGACGTCCTCCACACCCAGCTCCCGGGCGCGCCGCGCCACCATGGAGGACTCGCGCCCGCTGATGATCGCCAGGGCAAGGCCGGAGCGCAGGGCCAGCTTGATGCCGTGCCCGTCTAGGATGTGGAAGGCCATGTGCTCGCCATCCGGACCGTAGATCATCCGGCCGTCGGTCAGGATCCCGTCCACATCCAGCACGAGCAGCTTGACGGCCTTCAGCCGCTTGGCCAGGCCCGGCGAGATCCGGCGCCCCCCGGAAGCTCGAATCTCGGATTTCGGATTTCGAATGCTCGTCATGGCCTCGGCGTCTTCTCCCCTGCCTGCTGCACCTCTGCCCCTCGCGGTCCTGCACACCTGCCCGCTGCAAGCTGCTGTTCCTAGACCACCCCTGCTCGCAGCAAGTCGTGCAGATGTATGACCCCCTCCGGCCGCCCCGTCTCGTCCACGATCAAGAGGGACGTGATGGCATGCTGCTCCATGATCTGGACCGCCCCCGCCGCGAGATGACTCCGTGCGATGCACTTGGGATCCGGGGTCATGACCGTGCGCACCTCCCGCTCCAGGAGATCCGGCCACCGCTGCAGGGCGCGGCGAAGGTCGCCGTCGGTGATGATACCGACCAGCCTCCCCTGGCCGTCCGTCACCCCCGTCATGCCCAGCCGTTTACCGCTGATGATCGGGATCGCCTCCCGCATGGTGACCCCCTGATCCACCAAAGGCAACCCCTCCCCGCGATGCATCAGCTCCTCCACCTTCAGCAGGAGCTTCTTGCCCAGCCTGCCGCCGGGGTGCACGAGGGCGAAGTCCTCCTCTCGGATTCCGCGACGCTGGAGCAGCGCCACCGCCAGGGCGTCTCCCATGGCCAGGGCCGCCGTGGTGCTCGCCGTGGGGGCCAGATTCATGGGACAGGCCTCTTCCGCCACGCTCACGTCCAGGGCCACGTCGCTCTCCCGGGCCAGGGTGGATTGTGGGCTCCCCACCAGGGAGACCAGACGAACACCCAGCCGCTTGAATGCCGGGAGGAGCTGGATCAACTCTTCTGTCTCCCCGCTGTTGGAAATGGCGATGACCGCGTCGCCCCGGACCACCATGCCCAGGTCGCCGTGCACCCCCTCCGCCGGATGGAGAAACAGAGCCGGCGTCCCCGTACTGGCCAGGGTCGCGGCGATCTTCTTGGCGATGAAGCCGGATTTCCCCATCCCCGTCAGGACCACCCGCCCCTGGCAGTCCTGGAGGATGCCCACGGCCCGGGCAAAATCCTCCCCCAGACGCCCCACCAGCGCCCGCACCGCTTCCGCCTCTACCTCCAGGACTCGCCTTGCAGCCTGCAGGATCTCCATATCTCGCAGGTCGTCCTCTGGCTTCACGTCTGCCGGTCCGGACTGCCTGGGAATCGATCCCCCAATCCATGACCCCTACCGGGCTGCGTCCTGAGGTGCTGGCATGCCCAGGCTCCGAGCACTTGCCGGCCTTTCCCTCCCCCACCTTCACGGTCGAGCGTCCCTTCCTGAACCTGGCTATGACGTGGTCGTGCAGCAAGCAGTTGCGGGAAGCAAGGATGGACCATAATACTCTGGCCGACGACTTCCTGGCGAACAATTGTTTGAATCTTCCGATCACCTGCGGGGCGGGAAGGCAACAGATTCTCCGGAATCCTCACCCTCGCCACCGCCCTCCCTTGGCCCTGGCCCGCTCTTCGACGACGGCCCGATACACGGCCACGGTCTGCTCCAGCGCCCCCTCCCATCCATACTTCACCGCGGTTTCTCGTGCACGCTCCCCCATGGCAGCCCGCACGTCAGGGTCGGTGAGTGAGGCCAGCGCCTCCGCCAGGCCGGGGACGTCATCGGCTCGATCGATCACCAGCCCATCCACCCCGGGCCGGAGGACCTCCGCCGCACCGTTGCTGCGTGAGGTGACCACCGGAAGCCCGGAGGCCATGGCCTCCAGCGTCGCGTTGGCGAAGGGGTCGAAGAACGTCGGGAGCGCGAAGACATCCGCCGCGGCATAGAAGGCCTCCGGATCCACCACGTGCCCCACGAACGCCACCCGGCCCCCGAGACCGAGTCTCTCCGCCTGCGCCATCCAGGGGCCGCGCCCGCCCCGCCCCACGACGATCAGCCGGATGGGGAGCCCCCGCAGCCGCAGGGAGCCCAGGGCATCCAGCAGGGTCCCCAATCCTTTCCGGGAAAATCCTTGCCCCACGAACAGGACCGCGAGGTCGCCGTCCCCGACGCCGAGATCGCGACGCTTGGCCTCGCGGTGCCGGGATCGGGATGCCGGGGAGAAGCGGGCGGAATCGACCCCGTTATAGGCGACCACGATCCGTTCGGGGGGAATGGGGTAGTGCTTGAGGATGCCCGCTCGGCAGAGCTGGGAATTGGCGATGAGGAACGGACAACGCTCGGGTCGGAACCCCCGCCGTTCCAGACCCAGCAGGACCAGATGGAGCGGCAGGACCCGCCTCAGGGCAGCCCGCAGCCGGCCGCGCTCCCTGGGGAGAACCTCGCTCAGGTAAAACCGGTGGCTGCCTCCCCCCACCGTGACGATGCCCGGGACGAAGGGTCGAATCTGGTTATGAACCACGTCGAAGCGGCCCGCCTCGATCAGCGCCGCGGCCCGGCGGCTGAAATGGAGCACCTCCAGCCAGTGCGGGTGGGAGACGGTCCGAAGGGGATGCAGGATGGTCCGGGGGTCCCATGCGCCCCGGATCCGCGCTCCCACGAGGTGAACCGCGTGCCCCGACGCCAGGAGGGCGTCGACAAGCTGGCCGGTGCGCCCCTCGCTCCCCCCCTGCCGGTGGAAATCCAGGGCCACCATGGCGATTCGGAGGCGTTCGGTCATGGACCGTTCCTCTCCGCGACCAGGAAGAGGTAGCCTCCGCTGGAGGCGTCTTCCCCGGCGGCCCGGTCGAGGGCGGGGGCAGCCGTGCAGAGCAGCACACGCTGGAGCAGGCCTCGAACCCGGGGCCAGTCTCGCTCCCGCGCCAGCCGGAACGGAAGGAAGACCAGCTTGAAGGGGCTTGACGTGAGCGCGCTCCAGAGCGTCATCACCCCCCGGCTGAGGAGGTAGCTGGCCTTCACCACCTCCAGGGACTCCCCCTTGAGCGCCCGTCGCCACGCCTTCACGCTCAGGACATTCACGTGGTGGCTCCGGCGATTCTTCCGCGCCCCGTAGGCGCGGGCGCGCCCCGGGAAGCCCAGGGCCCGCCAGATCCGGCTGGCCGGCAGGAGGTCCGCAAACTGATCGCTCGGGACCGTGAGGAACAGCCGGCCGCCCGGCGCCAGGACGCGGGACAGCTCCCGGAGGACGCCTTGCAGGCCATCCATGTGCTCCACGGCGCAGACGCTCGTCACCGTGCGGAAGCTCCCCGACCGGAAGGGCAGGGCGCGAGCGTCCGCCACGGCCAGGTGGCGATACACGCCGAGCCGCCTCGCCTCCTCCAGTCCGGCGGCATCGATGTCGATCCCCACATCCAGCCGGCGCCCGTACGTCGCCCAGGCGAAGATCCCGTCGCCGCAGGCCACATCCAGAACCGGCGGGACGAAGAGCTGGCGGGCGAAGACCTCACCCTCCATCGCCTTCACGACGGGGATCCAGGGGCGGAACAGGAAGCGGGGATGCTGGAGCATCCGCCGGAAGATCTCCCCACGGGAGCGGGGGCGGCACTCCTCTCCCACGCATTGCGCACGATCTCGGGTGGTCACCGATGGACCCCCGTGACGCCACATTCCATTGGGACTGGGTCTCTCCCCTGTGCTCACGCCTGGCCGCGACTGCCGACGGTCACCGGGAATGGATGCGTCCGCGCCACCCCGATGACCTTCCGGATCGCGGAGACCACGTCTCCGATACTGGCGTGGGTGAGGCCCGGATACAAGGGGATGGAGAACAACCGGTCCGAGGCCGCCTCGGCCACCGGGCACAGACCTCGGCGAAAGCCGCATTGATCGTGGTAATAGGGGTGCAGGTGGAGCGCCCGGAAGTGCACTCCCAGGCCGATGTTTTCCGCCTGAATCGCTGCCATGATCTGGTCCCGCGTCCAGTTGAGCTCTTCCACCTTGACCCGGATGTTGTACAGATGGTAGGCGGACCGGACTTCGGGTCGGACCACCGGGCGGATGATCTCCGGAACGTCGGCGAGGGCGGCATCATAGGCGGCGAAGATCCGCCTCCGCTCGGCCCAGAATCGCTCCAGCTTTGGCAGCTGCGCCAGACCGATGGCCGCCAGGACGTCGGAAAGGTTGTACTTGTACCCCGGCAGCAGGATATCCCAGTGGCGGAATCCCTCCGAGCCATAGCGCTTCCAGGCGTCCCGGCTCATCCCGTGCAGGCGGAGAACCTCCGCCCGCTCTGCCAGGTCGGCCCGCGAGGTGACGAGCATCCCTCCCTCGCCGGTGGTGATGTTCTTGGTGGCGTAGAAGCTGAACGCCGCCGCCGCCGTATCCGCGCCTATCTTCCGACCTCGGTACGTCGCCTCGATGGCATGCGCGGCATCCTCGATCAGGAGGAGGCCGTGCCGGTCGGCCAAGTTCCGGAAGGCGTCCATGTCACAGGGATGTCCGTGCAGGTGAACCGGCATGATCGCCTTGGTCTTGGGGGTGATGCGGGCGGCTGCAGCCTCCGGGTCCAGGTTCAGCGTGTCCGGCTCGACATCGGCGAAGACCGGATGGGCCCCCACATGCACCAGCACATTCGCCGTGGTGGCGAAGCTGAGCGGCGTGGTGACGACCTCGTCGCCGGGACCGATGCCGAGCCCGAGGAGCGCCAGGTGAAGCGCCGCCGTGCAGGAGCTCACGGCCAGGGCGTATGGGACCCCCAGCATCTCACGGAACGCCGCCTCCAGCCGCTGGCTGCGCGGCCCCATGGTGACCCAGCCCGAGCGGAGGGCGGCCACGACCTCGGCCTCCTCCTCCGGTCCGAAACTGGGCCGATGAAAGGGCAGGAATTCGTTCCGCACCGGTGGCCCCCCGGCAATCGCCAGCATCCCGGGCTCTGTCATCAGTGCAACTCCCTCGTTCCCTGCTTGGTCACGATGGGAATGCTTCGCATCCAAAGTTGCTTCTCCCACCAGGGCCGGCTCGCCCGGTACCACTCGATCGTCTTGTCCAGCCCGTCCCCGAAGCCGACCTTCGGTCCCCACCCCAAGAGTTGCCGCGCCTTCTCGGTCGAGGCCGTATGCCGCAAGACTTGCCCGGGGCGGTCTCCGATGTGGGTGATCAGGCTCTGAGGCTTCCGCATCTTCTCCACGATCAACCGGGCGATGGTCTCGATATCCGTGCTGGTCCCACACCCCAGATTGATCACCTCGCCCCGCACCAGGTCCAGATCCGCGTGCAGGACGCAATCCAGCCCTCCGCAGGTATCCTCGACGTAGAGCCAGTCTCGGGCCGCGCTGCCGTCCCCGTGGACCCGCAGGGGCTGGTCCAGGATGCAGCTCGTGATGAAGCGCGGGATCACTTTTTCCAGGTGCTGGAACGGACCGTAGTTGTTGAAGGGCCGGACGATGATCGCGGGGACACCGTAGGTCTCCCAGTACGAGTAGACCAGCCGGTCCGCGCCGGCCTTGGCCGCGGCGTAAGGGCTCATGGGCATCAAGGGGTGATCCTCGCTCATCAGGGGGGTGCGCGCGGTGCCGTACACCTCAGAACTGGAGACATGAATGAAGCGCTCGATCCGGCCGAGGTGCTTCAGAACCGCGTTGACCACGACCTGGGTACCCAGCACGTCCGTCTCGAAGAACAGCAGGTTGTCGTAGATGGACCGGGTCACGTGGGTCTCGGCGGCGAAATGGACCACCACATCGCTCTGCCCCACCAGCGTGTCCACCAGTTCCGCGTTGCGGACGTTCCCGTACCAGAACGCGAACTGGCTGTTGTGCATGTCCCGGAACTCGGGGGGGAGATTCTCCACCGTCCCGGCGTACGTGAGGGCATCCAAAACGATCAGGCGGTAGTCGGGATAGCGGCTGTGGAGGTGCCGGACGAAGTTGCTGCCGATGAACCCGGCACCGCCGGTAATGAGAACGGTCTTCATGGGTGGGCATCCTCCGGCCGGCGGGGTGCGGTGTCCACGAGGATCTCCAGACTCCGCGACCCATGATTCATGAGCAGGTCAACGATCGAGAGGTGCGAGACGAACTCTCCGTACAGTTGCGTGTAGGTGGGATGGCGATACTGCTGGTACTCCACCTGGATGCCGGCCGCGGCGAAGGCTTGCGCGTCCAGGTAGGACGCAGCGGCGTCCCCCGTGAGATACCGGTCCGCCCCGAGGGCTTGGCAGATTCGCACCAGGCGATCGGTCTGCTCCCCGTGGATCCCCAGGGTCGAGCAGAGCCGGATATCCCGCTTCAGCCCCAGCAGATCGGCGAACAGTTGCAGCCCCGACACGTTCAGCTCGCACAGCGACTCCCACTCCCTGGCGAGCCAGGCTTCGACCGGCGGATAGACCTCTGGGAACGCACGAGCCTTCCCGTAACAGGTCTTGAGGGCCTGGAGGTGTTTGCGACGCCAGGGATCCCCCGGCTTGATCCGGACCTCGCGGTTCGTCGGCCGGCCCATCCCATGGATCAGCACGGGCACTGTCAGCCACTTGGGTCCCGTGGCTGTCTTGATGCGGTTCCGGTTCCGCCAGCCGTGCTTGTCGTACTGCACATCGTCGTACACGACGAAGATGTCGCTCTTGTGGAGCTGGTCGAAGTAGCCGAGCCACGGGAGGTAGCTCGGCTGCAGGATGACCACGCGCATGCCTTTCCCTTCGCTGTCCCTGCGCGCTCGCCCCCCGGTGAACGGTGCGAGGCCACGCGAGAGGGATCGATCCGGGTCATGGCCGGGTGGCCGCCACCGGGACCTGGAGCCGGTAGAGGCCGAGAGAACGGGCGGGTTTGCTCCCGCCTGTCCTGGAGCCGTGGACCGACGGAGGATGTGTCGTCCGCCCGAAACCTGCCACCCGGAGGTCACATTGCCCGCCGCGACCGGCCATGCCCCTCAGGAGCCCGCGCGCGGGAACCAGTTCCCCGCGGAGCGGGGTCGGCCAATCGCGTGCTGCCACCCGGACGCCGCGCGCCGGGAAAGAAGGGGGCCTCGGCTCCCGGGACCCGAACCAGCCTACTCAGGATCGTCGGGCCGCCGAACCGGTAACGCTCCAGCAAGCGCCGGCCAGCATGCACAGGCCCCAGGGGGAACAGGTCGGGGAGGAGGAGGAACGGGCTGTCGGTCGCGAAATCCCGAGCGCAATACAGCGCATGCCCCGCCCCCAACGGCCGTGGCTGCCACCGATCGTCGAGCCGGTAGCCTGCGATCGCCCCGCGGGCCGCAAGGTGCTCCGCGATGTTCTCCTTCCCCCGCCGCAAGATCACGCAGATGTCCCGGATCCCGGCCTCCAGGGCTTCGTGAACGGCCCGCTCGATCACGAGGGCGTCCCCGGCCGGGAGCAGTTCCTTGGGGACCGCCAGGGTGAGCGGACGAATCCGCGTCCCGCGCCCGGCCGCGGGGATGATCGCCCACACCACCCGATCTCGCCGGCGGGGCCTCACTGAGCAAGCCGGAACTCGTGCCGCAGAAGGCCCATCAGCACCGCATCGAGATGCTGCCCGTCTTGAAAGACGTCTTGGCGCAGCAGCCCTTCCCGCACGAACCCAATCTTCTCGTAGAGGGCGACGGCCTTGCCGTTGTATATCGGCGTGTACAGGTGAATCCGGTGCAAGTTCAGCCGGTCGAACCCGTACCGGCACAGGGCGCGGCAGGCCTCCGTCCCGTACCCCTTTCCCCAGGCCGACTTGTCCCCGAGGTACATCCAGAGCTCGGCCTTCCGGACCCGGGGATCGATCCCCTTGAGGCCGCAGTTGCCGATGTGGGTCCCCTCGGCCAGGATCTCGACTGCAAAGATCACCTGCCGCTCGTCCGCCAACACCCGGCGATACCATTCCCGGTGCTCCGTGGCGGTGACGGGCAGCACCCGGTTCACCAGGCGGGCCACCTCTGGATCGTTGACCCATCCCCGGGTGCGCTCCAGGTCCCCCTCCTCCAATGGCCGCAGCAGGATCCGTCCCTCACTGATCATGTGACCTCCGGCAGGCTGCCCTTCCCGAAGTAGAGATCGTACCAGCACTGGAACATGGCCAAGGTCCAGATGCGGGTGGCGTGGTCCGCCCGACAGGCGTGGTGGTCGGCGAGGAGGCCGGCCACCGGCTCGCGATTCAGCAGTACCTGCTGGGCGAGGTGCTGAGGGGCCAGCACCGCCTCGACGAAGCCGCGGAACCGCTCCAGCAGCCAGGCGTTGATCGGCAGGATGAAGCCCTCCTTCCTCCACGACACGATTCCGCTGGCGAACGGATCGCGCACCGCCTCGCGCAGGATGCGTTTGGGATACTAGCGCAGGATCAGTCGATTGCCCATCTCGTATGTGAAGTTCGGATCGTAGGCGCGCATGATGCGATCATAATCCTCGGCCATGTATTCCCTCGATCTGGCTGGCTATCCCGGCAACCCAAACGAATTGCTGCGCGGCCTTCAGTAGCGCCATGCGCACTCTTCCTCTCCGGAGGGGTGTCCGGAAGCGCAGTGTTCGGACCATGTGAAGACTTCGACGGATCTCCTCGTCCCAAGCGGGCTTCGGCCTCTCAGGACGCTCTTGGGCGGGCCACGCCCAACAGGTAGCGATGATATACTCGGTACTCCTCGATGTGGTCAACCTCGAGCCGGGGTGCCATGGCGGCCAGCAATGTGTCGGCGGAGCGCGGATGGCCCCCTCCGTCACATCGCCACAACAGGCGGCTTCTCCACGCCTCCCGGCAGTACAGGGCGTCCAGGAATATGACCCGCTCCCGCACAACTAGAGCCAGCTCGGCGAACAGGGAGGTGAGCTGACCATCTGTCAAATACTGATGTGAGACCGCGACACACAGCCCGAAGTCCACACTCCGGTCCCGGAGCGGCATGATGCTTCCATCTCCGATGACCACGGCGCCATCAGAGTGCCGGCGACGATACCCATGCAGCTTGGTCCAGTCCACGTCTAACCAGATATACCACGCGGTCTCAGGAACCAGGGAACGCTGCAGCCCCGTGCCTGCTCCCACGTCGAGGATGCGCTTCCGCTCGGCCGAGGCCAGCCAGGGGGCCAGTCGCGCCTGGGTGTGCCTCGCGCCGAAAAGCGCTTGGACCAGATCGTACACCCGGGGACTGGCCGCGGAAATGCCAGCGCGGCGCGGGAGAGCAGTGATACGAGCACCGACGATACCCTCCGAGGGCCGCGAAGAACCGCCAAATCGATCGGACGATCGCAAAGCGTACGCGAACGCCAACCGCAACACGGCGGCCGCTCCTCGGCCTTCGGCCCAGATCGCTCGCGAGGCGTTCGCGATGAATCCGGGCTAGGGAGGACTCGACCCTGGCGCGTCCCGTTTCCCGACAAGGAGCAGCGATCCGCCGAAGGGAAGGATCAGACCCCGGGCAATGGCGAATCGCTCTACCGCCACGATTGCGCCCAGGATCGCATTGACCGTGGGCTGCAGACGCACCTCCGAATATGGATCGAAGTCAGCCCCCTTGCGTTTCCGAAGCCGGGACAGAAGAAGCAACGGAAAGGGTAGCGTGACGAATGAGGTGACACGAAGAATCGAGAATCCAACACGCCGCACTTCTCGGACCAGTTCCTCCCGGGTGAATCGCCGCTTGTGAAACGCATAGTCGTCTTGGGCGCTCCACAGGAAGCGATGCTGCGGGACGGTGACGAGGATGCCCCCGCCCGGTCTGCAGGCGCGATACATCCGCCAAAGGACTTCCTGGTATTCCTGGATATGTTCGAGGACGTCGAAGGCGCCCAGAACATCGTACTCGCATTCAAACGGGAGGCATCGGGCATCCAGCTGCATCAGCAGGACACCGGACAACCGCAGTTCAGCGAAGGGAAGCGCCTCGGTGTAAATATCGCTCCCGCACAGCCGGAGGGTAGGACACGCCCTCCGAATGCCCGCGAGCACGAACCCCGTCCCTGTGCCGATCTCGAGCAGGCTCTCCGCACGGGGGAAGTATTCCCGTAGCGCCCATGTGATCAACCTATTGCGGTTCTCAAACCAGAAATGCCCCTCTTCCAACCTGGCGAGCTCACCGAAGAATTGACCACTGAATCCTCCGTCTCCCGTGGCCACATCGGGCGAGAAGGCAAGATACCCAGCCCGCACCTCCGGGGTCCAGTGGCACTCTGGGCAACGCCACTCCGCTCCGCCAAAGACCTGATTGCACGCCAAACATACACGCATCAGAGATCGTTCCCTACGTCCTCGATCTTGGCGAAAAGACCGAGGAGTCTCGCTGCGTTAGCGCTCCTCTTGCTGCCGGTAATAAATCTGCCGGATGACGGTGTAGGGACGTTCCTTGGTTTCGATGAAGACCTTTGAAAGATAGATCCCGATGATCCCCAGACAGAGAATCGTCATGCCTCCCATGAGCCATACCGACACTATGAGGGAAGCCCAGCCAGCGAGGAGTAAGCCTTGAAACAACCAACGGGCGACGAGGTACGCAGCCGCAATCGTCGAGACCACCGAAATTGCGCACCCCAAGTAGAAGATCGCCACCAAGGGAGTGTTGCTGAAGGAGGTGATCGCGTTCACAAACAGCGCGATCTTGCGCGGCAGCGTGTATACGGAAGTGCCTTTGGGGTGTTTGGGGCAGATGACGGGCACTTGCTCGAATCCGGTGATCGCCAAGAGGCCGAGCAGGAACAGTTCCCGGTCTCTGTGCTGCACGAGGTTGGCCACGTATCGCTTAGTCATCAATCGTGCGGTGAGGACATTTCGCGGTACCGGGTGGCTCGAGAGCAAGTTGAACAAGGAGTAGAAGAGGCCCCCGCTATATCGCGTGAAGAAACCTCCCGCCCGCTTCCCCTGGACGCCGTATACGACATCGGCCCCCGTGGCCATCATCGTCTCGGAGAACCTTTCAAGGACTTCGGGATCCTCTTCCAGATCGCAGTCGAGCAGAAATACCAAGTCGCCTCGCGCATGGGCCAGACCGGTCATGATGGCCTTATGGTGTCCAAAATTCCGGGAGAGATCGACGATACGGATGCGCGCATCCTGTCTGTACAATTTCAGCGCGATCTCCAAGGAGTCATCCGGCGAGCCGTCGTTCACAAAGACGATCTCGTAATCATCAGTGATCGTCTTTGCCGCGGCACCGACCCGCCCATAGAATTCCAGGAGATAAGGGGCCGAGCGATACATGGTCGTGACGATTGACAACTTCATGTCCTTCGCTCCCGATCGGTCTAAGTCCCGCGTCTGTGATCGCACGCTCTTGGGTCGGCCAGAAGACAAGCAGCCAACCGCCACCGCCGAGATCTGAAGAGGCAACATCCCTCCCCGCGCATGGCATTCTAAGGGAAAACGACCCCCGTCGCCAGGACCACATAGGTCCCATTGGCATACCGGACATTCGCCGGCTTCGCTTCCCGGATAGATGCCGCCGGGATCACCACAAACTGGGCACCATAGCGCACCCCCAACCGCACGAGGGCACGAGGGTCCGCTCCAGCGGCGCGCAACGCCTCCTCCCGCTCCAGCCATGCACCCGCCCGGTCGGGACGATTGAAGATGATGGGGCCGTGATCCTTGGTCGTGAACACCAGGGCACGGCGTGCCATGACCCTGAATGCCGCCGAATCGAAGAGGAAAAGGTCCTGCGGCCCGGTCTCCTCCCTCGCCCATTTGCTGAGGGCGGCCAGGTCAGCCGCGGCGACATTTCCTCGCGTCCGAAGATGTGTCCGGACGGTGTGCCGCACCTGCCAGACACCTGTAAGGAGGATGAGGGTAATCAGCGCCATGTTTGGCACACCTCTCACCCGGGACCAATCCGCCAGGCGAACCGCGAGCGCCAGCAATAGAAAGAGTGCAAACACTGCGAACCGGGCGCCGCGAGTAAATATTATTGAAAGGCTGGGTCGCTGCAGCATGGGAGGACCAAATTGGAATGCGATGAGTTCCCCCAGGGTGACCCAAAAGACGGCCAGCGACAGGTACACCCCAAGCCGCCCTTCCCGAGGACCGGTCCCTTTCTGAGGGAGGAGCAGCATGAACACCAGCACGGTACAGAGGAGTCGTGCCTCGGGAAACAGGAGGTACGCGACCGACCCGGCCGCCACAAGACACGCCCACCGCTCGATCGACTCCCTCCTGCCGTGCCAGCCTGGGGCGACGACCACCACGGAGAAAGCCATCAGTGCGAGTGTAAGTCCATGCACCACGACCGGGGCCAGGGACGAGAAGGTGGGGGGAGGATAGAGAATGAACCCGAGATGCTCCTTGACGATCCGCGCCACCAAGGTCCCTTCAGGCCTCTGCGCTACGGCTGTCTGCTTCGCCATATGGTGCAACTGGGCCCAGAAGATCGGGGCCGCACCCACGAGCGTCGCACCACCCATTCCGGCAAGGATGCCCCAGCTTCGCAGGCTGCCTCCCATTTCCAATAGATAGGTGATGCCCAGGAAAGCGGCCACGTCCAGCGAGGATACCGGATGCACATTTGCCAGGAGACCGATGGCCAGAAAGACCAGCAGCAACTTCCGTGGCCTGTCGATCCAGGAGGAGAAGGCAAGAAAAAGGAAGGGAAACGCGCTTGTCATTATGGTACGGGCCACCACCCACCCGATGGGGCCCACACCGAAGAACTCCTCCGCCAAGGGAACTGACTGGAGAAACGACGAGAAGACGGCCAACGCCACGGCAACGCCAGGCATTCGGCAACAACGCAGGAATACGAAGTAGGCCCCACACAGATAGAGGATGGTCAGGGGAAAGACCAGCAGTTTGTACCCGGTAGCCAGATCCCCAAACACCCGATACGCGAGGCGAAGAAAACCAATATACAGCGGGATGTACTCACTGGTGACATCCTGCCCCCCGAAGACGAGATCGCGTGAGAAGAGGGTAGGGTCCTCGCCTTCGAGCACGAGGACGAGGTTGAGATGCTGGTCCCCGCCAAGATGCTCTACTCCCCGCGTGAGGCCGTGGATTCCCCAGAAAGCCGCCAGTGCCACGAAGAGAATGATGCCGTACGCCGGAATGCGGGTGGCAGAGGCCGAGCCGGGATTGCGGGAGAGAACGCGCATACTCAACTCGGACGTCAAGACATTCGCCACATGCATGCGTGACCAGACCCCGGTCCGAGACCTCCGGCCGCTCCCGCCACCACCCTGATTGGATCGCGCAGCCGGCGAGGACATCCCGATGATAGCCGCAGACTTCCTGCGCCACTCACTCGACCCGAGGTGTCCCTGCCCAGCTTGCCGCGCGCCGACCCGCCTCGGCCCACGCCGCCGCATTGCCGAGCCACCCTGTGCTGGCATCGGCCGGCACCTCCGGATCGGCAGACGACACTACCTGGGAGTCTCCCGGCAGCGCCAGGGGTTTCCCTAAGGAAAATTGCCGCGTAGGTCCGAGTCCAGCTGGATGACGCGCACCTCCGCCTGGCAGTTCGACTCGGCCGGGACGGCATCCTTCGCCAGTTCCCGTTCCTCCGCCTCCAGTAGCATCTGGTCATGGAGGATCCCCTGCACACAACCCGTGGGGCCCGTCTGCATCCCTCGGGCCTGCAGACCCCACGCAGCATCCAGCCCGCCAGGATCACCGGGCACACGAGGGGATTCTGGTTGACGTCCGCGGCTGGGATGGATTGGGCGTAGCCGTCCCGACGCTCGCTGACGAAAAACCGCCGGCAGTGCGGGAGGGCCAGGACCAGCGTCCCGAGGAGGAGGATGCCGTACCCCGTGCGGAAGAACGCCTGCGCCTTGATGCTGAGTCGGGGGAGCAGCTCCCCGTGCCTAGACAACGTCACAACCCGCCGGGGCGCGCCCCAGGCCCGGCAGTGGGCGACCCAACCCCGGCCGGGGGTGGCACAGGACACACCCTGGAGCGGCAACCCAGGTTCGACCTGTTCTGCGCCACCCAGGCGTAGACCTTCGGTCCCAGCCAGCCTGCGCCGGGAAAGTACAGCGGCAAGAGAAGCGGCCAGGCCAGAGGACTGCTCCAGGCTATGCGCCGGAAGGCGAAGAATCCCCGGTATGCCTGGCCCCCTTCCGTGACCGCGTACATGGCGGTGTCCAGGTCCGCGCCCCGCAGCGCCGGGAAGCGCGCCGCCACCGCCACGCGGTCTGTGGCATCGTGAAATCGCAGGGCGTGCCGAACGTCTAGCGCTCGGGTCACCCGCAAGGACCGGATGCAGAACGCGCACTGTCCGTCGTAGATGACGTGAATCCGCTCCTGATCAGCCATCGTCCCCACCGTCGCTCGGGGTCCAGGCTCCCCAGAAAAGATCGAGAGTCTTATAGCATGGTGAGGGAAGCAGAGGCAAGCGTCGACGCCGGATGGCAAGGACCCCATGCCGCGCATGGCTCCGGCGTGTTGTGATGGCTCCGGCTCAGCGAAACCGCCCCGGAATCCCTGGTCCGCCCGGCCAGGGGAGCAGGCGCCGCACGCAGGGCCAGTCCCGCTCGCGCGCCAGTCGGAACGGGAGGAAGATCGGGTTGAATGGGTCCGACGTGAGCACGCTCTAGGAGTCCGTCGGAGTATTAGCGGTGATACGTACATTCCAGTCTGAACTATCGGGCCTCACTCGGCTGCGGGAGTCCGATGGCCCTCGCGGAGTTCGCTGGCACGCTTCAGCGACGCATGCCGAGCCCGCCCCCTCACGCCGCCTGGGGGCACCAGCCGGCCCGGAACAGCTTCAGCAGGTTGTGGGTGAGGCAGATCAGCGACCACTCGGCCTGGACCTTGCCGAGCCCGCGGACCGAGAAGCGCCGGAAGCCGCGAGCACCCTTGATCTGCCCGAACACCGGTTCCACGATCGCCTTGCGCAAGGCGTAGACAGCGTGCCCTGTCGCCGTCTGGAGCTTGGCGCGCATCGCCCCGAGCACGGTCCCGTCCTCGGCAGGCGGCGCGGGGGCGTCCCCGTGCTTCTGCCGATCCGGGGCCACATACAGGTCGATCCCGGCGAGGGCGGGATCCGTCACGGCCGCCTCGCTGAAGTACCCCGCATCCGCCGACGCGGCCGTGGGGCGCACGCCACAGTTGGTTGCCGCCTCGGTGAGCAGCGGGACCAGCTGCGCCTTATCGTTGGCCGCCTGTGTGACCGCCGCGGCGACGATGACTTGCTCCGCGCCGTCGACCGCGGCCTGCGCGTTGTAGGCCTGGACGTAACTCTTCGTCGCCCCATCCTTCATGATCCGGGACGCCGGGTCGGTGAAGTTCCGCTGGGCCTTCGGGGCGGGGGTCGCTTGCGTCGGATCCGGGACCTTCGGCGGGCGGCCCTTCGGCCGCCGGCCGGTCTCGCGAGCCTGGCGCTCGCGCGCGGCGACCTTCGCCTGGGCCTCGGCGGCGGCCGTGGCCGCCTCGGCCTGCGCCTCCGTCTCCAGCTCGGCCCGGGCCGCGCGGATCTTGGCGAGCCGGCTCTCGCGCCGGGCGAGTTCCGCCGGCAATTCGTCCCCGCGCTGCCCCCTGCCATACTGGGCGTCCTCGGCCGCATCGACCCGTTGCGCCTCCGCCAGCAGGGCGGCGATCTCTTGTTCCAGCTTGCGCTCCGCCCCGGGCATCCGGCCGTAGCTCATGGCTTTGTGCTTCGAGGCATTGGCCAGCACCTTGGTCCCATCGAGGGCCCCGTGGCCGAGCTGCACCAGACCGGCCCGCTGGCAGAGCCGGAGGACTTGGGCGAACAGCGCGGCCAGCGCTGGCAGGTGGGTCTGCCGGAACGCCGCGATGGTGTCGTGGTCCGGGTGCTGATTCGCCGCGAGCACCCGGTACGGGATCTCCTCGTAGGTGGCCCGCTCGATCTGGCGGGAGGAGGGCTTCCCGGTGCAGTACCCGTAGAGGAGAAGCTTCACCATGAGTGCCGGGTGGTACGGCGGCTGGCCTCGGCCATCGCCGGTCTCGTAGGCCGCGAGGATCGGCGTCAGGTCCAAGGCAACCTCCACCACCTCACTGATGAAGGCGGCCAGGTGATTCTCCGGGAGCCAGTCCTGGAGGACCGGGGGCAGCAGGAACGGCTGGTCGGTGGTGTACGGTTTGAAGGTTTTCATAGCCGTACTATACCGCACGCTTGAGCTGCTGAGTGTACGAAGTAACGAAGTGGAGCGGGTTTTTTCTCCGACACGCTCCTAGCGCGTCATCACTCCCTGACTCAAGAGGTGGAGAGCCTGGATCACCCAACGCACGTCCTCAAGCGTCAGCGATGGCCCCCCTCACTCCAGTCGGATTCACTGGGCCAGGTCCCGAACCGTCGTTGCCTCCCAGCGGTCACCGCTCGCGGGCGGGATTGTCTCGCCGGCGGCCGGTTTTCGGCACACGCCCCAAGTCCGCTTATACACGTTCTTCGCATGTGGAAAGAGCCTGGTCATATTTGGATATCTCCGGCGGCTCGACAGGTCCAGCCATCTCACCCTCCTCGTCGGGCCCTTGATTCTCCGTAGGTAGTTGCAATATGCCGATGGAATTCGGTCAACTCCTTGGCCACCGCCTCCACGGCGAAGGTGCTGGCCAACGCCACGGCCCTCCGGCCCGCCTCCGCCAGGCCCTCAGCATCCTGAAGCCAGGCGGCGATGGCATCGGCCAGCGACTCCGGCGATCCGGGCGGGACGACACGACCGGCGCCCGCCTCCGCCATCCAGGGCGCGCAGCCGACGGCCGAGGTGAGGACGCAGGGTGTCCCCACGGTGGCGGCCTCCACCGCAACCCGCGGGGTCCAGTCCAGGAGTGCGGGGATCACCAGGAGGTCCGCCCCGGCCAGGGCGGGTAGAATCTCCGTGTGCGGGATGGACCCGGCAAGGGCCACGTCCTTCTGGAGGTCCAGCTCGGCAATCCGGGTCTGCAGTCGCTCGCGCAGGATCCCGTCACCGCAGAGGGTGAGACCCACCTCCAGTCCATGGCGGCGGAGCCTCCGCAGGGCTGGCAGCAGATCCTCCAGCCCCTTGGAGGGGACGAAGCGAGCCGCGGCCACCAGGAGGAATCGATGTCCGAGGCCGGTGCGTCTTCGCAGGGCCGCCCGACCCTCTTGCCGGAAAGCCCCGAGATCGGCCCCGGCGGGCAGACTGGCCTCCCGACTCAGATTGGTCCGGATGACCCGCACCTTGCGGGGATCCACGCCGAACCGCTCCACCACCACCCGGGCCATGTTCAAGGCGTTGGGTCGCACGCCGGTGGCTTGCAGCAGGGCCCAGCGAATGCCCCGGGAGCGCAGCGCCGGAAGGTGCAGGGTCTCCCATCCACGCGCAGAGACCAGCAACGGCTTCCGCGCCCGGCGGGCCACCAGGGCCACCAGGGCCCCTTCGGGAAACGGCGCCTCGACCTGGAGCAGGTCCAGATCGGCGTTCTCTCGGAGAAATCGCCGGTAGAGCGCCAGCAGCGAGGCGACACGCGGGTCGCCGAAGATAGTCTTGAGGAGCTTGTCCGCATAGGTGCGGGGCCGGAGGGGGTGGAACTTCGGCGCCTGGTACCGCCAGAGGCGCACGGGGCCATCGTTCCCGATCGCCACCTCACCTGGCACCAGGCGCCGGTCCTCGACCATCGCGCGCACGTCGTAGCCGATCCGGGCCAGTTCAAGACACAGCTCCCGATCGGACTCCGCCATGCCGGGATGCTTCCGGAAGTACTCGGTCGAAAAGAATCCCAGCTTCATGCGGCTGCCGTCCCGTCGGGGGCCGGTTCCACCGACCGCGCGGACCCGGCCAGGCCCAAACGTGACTCCGAGGCGCCGGCGGGCTCCCCGCCTCCTCTCGCATGTCGCCGCCACAGACCATACATCAGGAGCGCCCACAGGCGCGAGTCGTGAGGGGCTCCCCCCTCGAAGAATGCGCCGACATGCTCGCGGATCACGCGCATGTCCAGCGGCGCCATGGCATCCGGATCGGTGAGCACCTCCTGGACCATCGGTCGCAAGCGGCCCCGGAGCCACTCGGCGAGCGGGATCCCGAAGCCCATCTTGCGCCGGTGCACGAACTCTCTTGGAAAGTATCGCTCCGCCAGCCGCTTGAGCAGGTACTTCCCCGTCCGATGGCGGACCTTGAGCGACGTCGGTAGAGCCGCGCAGAACTCGATGACCTCATGATCCAGGAGGGGGGATCGCGTCTCCAGGCCGCAGTGCATGGACGCGATATCCATCTTGACCAGGAGATCGCCGGAGAGGTAGGTGTGATTGTCGATCCACAGCATCCGGTCGACCGGGTTGTCCGCCGACGCCACGCATCGCGCAAGGATCCGATTCCGCCACGCAGGGAGCACCGTGGCCGCGCGCGGCTCCGGTTGACCCAGCAACCGCGCCCGCTCCGCGTCGTTCCAGAACGGGCGGTACATGGAGAGCGCACGCAGCTCTGGATTGACCAGGCGAAGATACCACTCCTTCTGCACACTCCTCAAGAGGGACCGCGGCCCACCCAGCGTGCCGACCACGCGCCCCAGGGCCTCGGGCGAGGAGCCATTGCCAAGCAGGCGCCCGGAGAGGACCCGCGACCATGGGAGACGGTAGCGCCCATACCCGCCAAGCAGCTCATCCCCCCCGTCCCCGTTCAGCGCCACCGTCACGTGTCGCCGGGCGGTCCGGCAGACCTGAAAGGAAGGCACCGCCGAGGAGTCGGCGAACGGCTCGCCGTGGTGACGCACGATTGCGGGGAGCAGGCTCTCGATCTCGCCCTCGATGACCTCCGGGGTGTGGTCCGTATGGAAGCGTTCCGCCACCAGCTTCGCGTACGGCAACTCGTTGACCCGTTCCTCCCTGAAGCCGATAGAGAAGGTCCTGGGAGTTCTCTGACCCTCCTGCGCCATGAGCGCCACCACCAGGCTGGAATCCACCCCCCCGCTGAGGAGGGCGCCGACCGGGACGTCGCTCACCAGTCGCAGCCGGACGGCCTCCCTCAGCTTGGCCTCCAGCCCTTCCTCGGCCTCGGTCTCTGACAGCTTCACCTTCGACCGGTAATCCACCTCCCAGTACGGCGTGGGCAGGAGTCCCCGGCGATCCAGCACGGCGAAGTGGGCCGGGGGGAGTTTCCGGATGGCGCGGTAGATGGTCCAGGGAGCCGGAATGTACTGAAGCTGCAGGTACAGCTCCAGCGCCTCGGGATCCAGCTCCTGCGGCACCCCCGGGTGGGCGGCCAGCGGAAGGATCTCCGAAGCGAAAATGATCCCCTCCGGGGTGAGGGCATATACCAGCGGCTTTTTCCCGACGCGATCGCGCGCGAGGAATAGCCGCTGCTGCCTCGAGTCCCAGAGGGCGAAGGCGAACATGCCCCGGAGATGCCGCAGACAGTCGGTGCCGAATCGCCGATAGAGGGCCAGGATGACCTCGGTGTCGCTGTTCGACTGGAACCGGTCGCCCCACCGCTCGCATTCGGCCCGGCGTTCCTGAAAATTGTAGATCTCCCCGTTGAAGACGATGGCGTTCCCTGTCAGCGGGTCCAGCATGGGCTGGTGCCCGGCCGGGCTGAGATCGATGATGCTCAGCCGCCTGTGGCCGAGGACACACCTCCCATCCGGAGATCGCCAGGTGCCGGTATCGTCCGGACCCCGGTGCCGCAGGCCATGGACGAGCCCCTCGAGGGCGATCTCGTCCACCCCACTACCCCACCTCACCGCCCCCGCGATTCCACACATCGGCTCAGATCATCCCCTCATGAACCGGACGCGTCGGGCCGTGGACGCGGCCGATATTCCCGGACCGTGGAATGATTCAACCCAGCCTCCCGGGACGCAACGCCACGCCCTCGACCAGCCACACGCAATTGATTGCGCAACTCCCTTCCAGCCACTCGGGATGCGGCAAAGCACTCGCCTCCGGGGCAGACGCCTTCGCACCCACTTGCCATCCATAAGGGGGAGGTGCCCCGAGGAATTCTTGCCCGTGATTCGAAACCCTTCGTCGCGAGGAGGGAATCGAGTTGTGTCGTCACGAAGAACCGGAAGTGCTCCCCCTCCACGTCGGGCAGCAGGCCACACCTCCGAGACGCCCGGACCCCCGCGGGCGAGGCCATGGGCCTCACGGCCGCCCCCGGAACCATTTGGACAGGACGGCGGAAGCGGCCTCCACCGCCTCGTCGACCCCGATCAGATCCACGCGTCCACCGCGTTTCAGCACCACGCTCTTCTCGCTCACCGGGGCCCAGGTGGTGATCCCCGCCTGCCCAAACAGGGCGACCAGCGGGATGCCGAGCGCGGCCGCAATATGCACGGGACCGCCGTCCGCCGAGAGGACGAAGTCGCTCAGACTCATGGCGGCTATCAGATCATCCAGCGCCGGCGTCGCCAGGAGGATCGGCCGGCCCTGCATGCACCTGGCGACCTCCTCCGCCTTGCCGTCGTCGCCTGGAAACAGGGGGTTGCCGGCATCCCCCGGAGCCCACGAAATCGCGATGGTGAGGCCGAATCGTTCGCGCAGGAGATCCGCCGCCCGGGCGAACGATGCCAGGGGCCACCGGTTCGCCTCTCGCCGACTGCTGATGTGAACGAGGGCAATCCCGGCTCCATCGCGCACGCCTTCCCGGGCCAGCCGCGAGCGAATCGCAGCCTGCGCTCCGGGATCCGGATTCAGGGTCAGCTGCCGGCCGGCCGGCGAAACGCCGATGGAGGACAGGAGGTCCAGGCATCCGTCAACCTCGTGAGACGTCTTCGCCCCCGGGTCGCGGGTCAGATTCAGGAAGAAGGGAAACGGATGGAGTCCAGGCGACGCATAGCCAAGCCGCCAGGGCGAACCGGAGGCGTACGCAAGCCACGCGCTGGAGCGGCTACATGGACGACCCAGCCCAATGGCCAGATCGAATCGGCGGGCGCGCAGGTCCTTGAGCACGCGGGCCAATCCCCACAGGGCCGGCACCCCGAACCGCCTCGAGTCGTGCTTGGCCTTGCGGTACACGAGGACCTCGTCCACGTCCGGATTGTGCTTCAAGACCGGCCGGCAGTGCTCGGACACCAAGATCGCCAGGAACGCCTCGGGGAAGGCACGGCGTAGGGCGCGCAGGGCCGGTGTCGTGCACAGGACATCCCCGATGTTATCCTTCCGCACGACCAGGATGCGCCCCACCTGCTCCCTCGCGAAGGGGGCTGCGGATCCGGAGAGCCGCCGGTGCAGGCCAAGCTCCAGAAGACCTTCCAGACCTCGCCCCGTCCATCCCACCGCCTACGCCCTCCGGCCGTCCCAGGTGCCCACGCCCAGCGGCGATTCGACTGTTCCCGACGCGGCGGGCCTCCGGCCCACGATGTTCACCGCCCCGCGATAGTCGGGATTCGTGATGGCGACCTCGATCAAGCCAAGGTCGGCGAAGAGTCGCCGCAGCTCCTCGGCGGTGTGAAACGTCCGGTAGGGACAGCAGTGCCAGTCGTAGGTGTCGGCCACGTTCCGCCAGAAGGTCCGGTGCTTCCCGAAGGACACGATCTGGACGAAGTGGTTCGCCGCCTGGATCACGTTCTTGACGACCGGCACGTAGCGTCCCGCCGCGAGGAGGACGCAGAGACGGTACAGGAGCCGCTTCGGCACCCGGTTGGTGAGCCGGAGGAGCGCCGCCATGCGGCGATCCTTGGTCTCGCCCCGCGTTTCGTAGAGCTGGATGAACACGCGGCCCCCCGGCCTCAACAGGGGCAGCAGGGCGCGGATCGCACCGGAGGTGTCCCCGGTGTGGTGGAGGACCCCGATGGAGATGATCGAGTCAAAGCACTCCTCACGGAACGGCAGGGTGAAGATGTTCGCCTTGAGCAGGCTCACCTGGCCCATGTCTCGGGTCAGGCGCTTCGCCGCATGCACTCCGTCATGCAGGTCGAAGGCCACCACCTGCGACGCTCCCGACTTTGCCGCCGCGTAACTCCATCGGCCCATTCCACAGCCGGCGTCCAGAACTCGCTTCCCCTCGAAAAGGTCGGACGGGATCCGGAATGTCTCGAACTCCCTCCAGAGGTCTGTTTCCGAGGCGTACAGGCGACTTAGATCCCCATGGGCGGTCCACTCCAATCCGAACGACTCGGAGGTGCCCTGGACGGGAGGGGTGCCTGCCAGTCGCGAATCGCGCGAACTTCTCACCGACTCTCCTTGACGACCGCACGCCGATCCAACAATGGGAGCGCGACCTCCAGGACGTGATCCGGCGTGATCGACTCGGCGCACGCCGGATATTCACAAGTCCGGGTGCGACAGGGAGGACACAGGGGCTGGCGAGCCACCACGACGTGCCGGTTGAGGTCGTGCATCGGCCCGCTCACGGCAGGATCACTGCGCCAGAACATCGTGACGCTCGGCGTCCCCACCGCGTAGGCGACGTGGGCCACGCCGGTGTCGGCCGAGATCAGGAGGTCCAGGCTCGCCACCAAGGCGGGGAGATCGGCGATGCCCACCTCCCCGGCCACATCCGTCACCCGCTCCGGAGATCCGAGATCCGCGACGATGCGCCGCACCAGCTCCCGCTCTCCGGGGCCCCCCGTCAGGACCAGGTGGATGGAGATGTCCCGGGCCAGCAGACGCCTCCCCAGGGCCACGAAGGAGGCGCCCGGCCACCGCTTGTTCTCCACCGACGCCCCCGGATGCAACCCCACCCGCAAGGCATCCGGCCGGACACGGCGCCGGCCCAACCGATCGGCCACCCGCTCCCTGGCCGCTTCCCGGACCGGCAGCCTCGGCCGCTCCGTGGTCATCGGACACCCCAGCGCCTCCACCGTGCGGAGCCCCCGACGCACTGCGTGCTCCGCGGTCTGGACAGGGCTGAGCATCTCCGGGTTCGCCATCATCCGCCGGTACACCGTGTCCCGGCCGGCCATACGCAAGAGCCAGCGGCATCCCCCGAGACCAACCAGGGGTACCACATCCGGCTCGGCCATATAGGCCAGGAGTGCAACATCGCAGCCCGCCTGACGGAGTGCACGCACCGTCTCGGCGACGCGCCGGTACTTCCCGTAGTAGGGGATCACGGCATTGAGTCGCGGGTCCTCGCGGTACATGGCAGCGAAGGCTGCATGGTACAGGCCCACCAGCGGCACGTGGGGCAGACCCGCCCGCAATGCCTCCAGGGCCGGGGTGAAGCTCACCGAATCGCCCAGGGCGGTGGAGATGACTACCAGGATGCCCCGCGCTCGACGCAATTCCTCGGGCAACCACCCCGTTGCAGTCGAGAAGAGACCGCAGGCGTGGGCGCCCAGGGTCGTCCAGCGCACCAGACCGTCCAGCCAGGGGACCTTCATCCGCTCGCTCTCCAGAACTCCCGGAAGGCCAGGAAAACCTCCTCGGGCGAGAGGCGATCCAGCCCGACCCGCGGCGGGTCCTCGCCCTGCCAGAGCGCTGGATTCAGGAGCACCACCCGGTGGAGCCCAGCGTAGCCGTGGGGGCCCACTCGGTGGGCGTTGTAGGGGTGGAGGAGCGCCAGCGTGGGCACGCCCACCGCGAAGCCCAGGTGCATGATCCCCGTGTCCGTCGTGACGAGCATCCGGCACCGGCTGAGGAGACCCGCCGTTTCGGGGAGCGCCAGATTCCCGGCAACCACGGTCGCGCCCCGTCCCAATGCCCCTCCGACGGCTCTGGCCGCGGGCACATCCTCCCGCCCCCCGGTGATGACCAGGCGGATCGGTTGTTTCGCCAGGATCATCCGCCCGAGCGTCACGAAATGCTCCACCGGCCAGTCCCGGAACGCGAGCCGCGGGCTCACGTGGACCTGCATGGCCACCAGGGGATCCTCGGCACATGCCTGCTCCACGAGGAGCGCCTCCACCCGGCGGCTGGCCCCCTCGGGCACCACGAAGTCCATCCGCGGATCGGCCGTGTCGGCCCCCACGGCCCGGACGATCTCCAGCGTCTGCTCCACGCCGGGCCGGTCCATCCAGTCTGGCACGTGCACGGGTACGTTCACCAGGAATGGAAAGTGTGTCATCTGCGGGCGACTGGCGATCACCCGCGCGCCCGAGAGGTAGGCCAGCGGCCAGACATCCGGGTCGTTGGCGCGGAGCGTCACCGCCATGTCGGGCCGCTCCCGCCGGATCGCGCGCAGAGTCCGCAGGAACCGGACCGGACCCTTGGCGTGCGGGATCAACCGATCGATGTTCGGGTTTCCCTCCAGCACCGCGAGGCGCCTCTGGTGCACCACCGCCGTGATCCGGCAGCTCGGGAAGCTCTCCCTGAGAGCTCGGATGGCGGGCGTATCCGAGAGCGTGTCGCCGATCCCGGCCGTGCTGAAGACCACGATCGAGCCGGGCGCCGGCGGCTTCCCGTCAATCGCCGGGAGCGGCCGGACCGCCACGGCCGCCCGGCAGCCTGCCCGCAGACCCTCCAGGACGAGCCGCTTCCAGGTCCGCTCCAGCGCGCGACCCGCCTCAGGCCACATGCGTTCCCCCGTGCCGACCCATCCGACCCCTCGCCTCCGGCGGGGAGTGGTCAGGACGCACCAACTCGGCTCCGCCCCGCCCGCCTGGCCACCTCGCGGTAGAGCGCCTCGTAGCGATCCATCATCCCGTCCCAGGAGAAGGCCTCGGCCTTGCGCCGGGCCGCCCTCCCCAAGACCTCGGCCCGCCGCGGATCCTCCAGGAGGCGCAGGATGGCCTTGGCCAGACCGTCGGGATCCTCGGGCTCCACCAGGAGGCCGGTCCGCTCGTCCTCCACCATCTCGAGGTTGCCGCCCACCCGGGTCGCCACGATCGCTCTTCCCTGCGCCATGGCCTCCAGGTTGGCATTGGCGAAGGGCTCCCGCCGCGAGGACGAGACGAAGACGCTCGCCTGCGTCAGGAGGGCCGTCTTGGCGTCCCCCGTGACGAGGCCTGGAAGGGTCACGGCCTCCGACAGGCCCAGGGAGTCGGTGAGGCCGACGAGTCTCGCCCTCTCCGGCCCGTCCCCGGCGATGGTGAGTCGCGCCTCGGGCGCCCGCTGCCGGACCAGATGGAACGCCTGGAGCAGGATGTCGAACCCCTTCTTCGGCGTCAGGCTGCCCATGGCCAGGACCCGCGGCTCGTCTGGCACCGGGGTGGACGATGGCTCGGGAAGTCTCACCCCGTTGTGGATCAGGTGCAGTCGTTCCTCCTGGACACCCAGAGCCGAGAGCCGCTCGGCCAGGAAGCCCCCCTGGGCCACCACGGCATCCGCCGTGAGGAGCGCACGGCGCATCCTGGCGGCCAGGCGCCGATCCCGGTCGATCCATTCCCCCGGCAGGATGTCGGCCCCGTGCGGCCGGATCACCATGGGCGTTCCCGTGAGGCGCTTGAAGGCGGCGCCCACGAACCCGGCCGGGTAGGCCCCGTGACAGTGCAGGACATCGGGCCGCCGGCCCCACGTCTCCACGAGGAGCCTGGGGAGCGTCTGGCGAACGCCGAAGCGCTTCGAGGAGGGCCGCCCATACCTGCGCAGACGGTAGCGTGCGGCGATGCGGTTCTCCTGTCCGCGCACCCTGGGAGCCCAGATCGTCACCTCGTGGCCCCGCTCTGCCAGCGAGTCCGCGAGGCCGTGCAGCAGGATCTCGGCCCCACCCGCCGTCGGCAGGAAGCTATACGTGTAGAAGCCGAGACGCATGATTCTCGCACCCGTGAGACCTAAAGCGTAACTTGGAACAGGGAACAGCTCCTCACGTTTTCCGGATTACGTCTTAGGTTTTCTCCTGTCCCCGTCCGTCCCACCTGTCTCCTTCACAATCCGCAGCTCGAACACCAGCTCCCGCGCGGGGAAGTAAAACGGGATTCGTGGCGGCCGCGCTTCCGCCTGCGGGTGCCCCGCTGCGGGCTGCCCGGCGGTCATGACTGCCGGGAGAGTCACGGGGACACGGACCGCGATCGGCGGCCTGCCGCCACGGCTCGATAGAGCTGCTCCATCTGATCCCCCATCGTCCGCAAGGAATGTCTCTCCTCCACGACCTTTCGTCCCTCGTCCGCCAGGCGCGAGGCCTTCACCGGATTCGTCAGGGCCTCCAGGATGGCGTCCGCCAGGGCGCCCGCGTCGTCCGCCGGCACCAGCCAGCCGGTCTCCCCGGGTCGGATGATCTCGGGTACGCCGCCGACATCGCTCGCCACCACCGGACGCCGCATGGCCAGGGCCTGAAGCAGCGCCTGCGGAATCCCCTCCGCGGCGATCGAGGCGGAGGCCACCACGTCCATCCCCCCGAGGATCTCGGGAATATCCTCCCGGTGCCCCAGGAGGTGTACGGCGCCACACAACCCCTGGCGCCGGATCGCCTCCTCGATGACGGATCGAAACGGCCCGTCTCCCACGAAGACCCCGCGGACCTCTGGACGGACCTCTCGGATTCGGCACAGGCTCCGGAGGAATACCAGGTGGCCCTTCCAGCTTCGCAGCACGCCGATCATGGCAACCAGCGGTATCCGCCGATCCAGGCCCAGCTCGTTCCGTACCCGCATCGGATCCGCCCTGGAGGGGTGGAATCTCGCCAGGTCGATGCCGGTCGGGATCGAGGTCACCTTGGTCGGGGGGAGGCCGAGTCGCTGGATGAATTGCTTCCGGATCGCCTCCCCCGTGGTCACGACCCGATCGCACAGCCGGTCGTACACGAGACGGGAGAGAGGGTTTGTCCGCAGCGGGACCGACAGGTGCCGCATCCGAACCACGGGAACCCCGGTCAGCCGGGCAGCCAGCCCCCCACACCAGCTGTCAATGGAGCTGTGGGTGACCACGACCCGAGCCCGCCACCGGCGAAAATGGGCGGCCATGCGGATGACGGTCCGGGGGTCGAGCGCGAAGGGCATCCGGTCAAGCACCACCGGGAGGCCGCTCCCGCGTGCGCGGAGCGCCAGGGCGCTTTCGGGACGGCACAGGATCGCCACCTGGTGGCCGCGGTCGCGAAGATCCCCCGCCTCGGTGAGGACACGGATCTCCTGGCCGCCCCAGCCTCCGGACGATTCGGTGTGCAGGATGACGAGTCGCTCTTTCATGCCGCCTCACATCCTTGCCGCGCGTTCCCGCTCCCAGAGATAGGCGTACTTGGCCTGAGTATAGCAGGCGTAGAGTCCCGCCAGCAGAAGCCCCCGCCAGCCGTCCAGGAACCCGCGCTGGACCAGGTACATGCGCAGGAAGGTCCAGACCGGGCGCAGGGTGAGGTCCCGGACCCGCGTCCGCCGCCCGGACGCATGCAGCTCCCCCGAGGCGAGGGCGGCGTAGCGATCCATCCGCTGGAGGAAATCGCCGACGGACGCGTAGGTGTGATGCTCCAGGGGATGCCTGAGCGTCCCGATGGTCCCGTCGACCTCCAGGGCCTCGTGAACGGCCCGCGGCAGGAAATGCCCTCGGCCCCGACGGACCAGGCGAAGGCATCGGTCCGGGTACCACCCCCCGTGGCGAACCCATTCCCCGAGGAAGAAGTTCTTCCTCGCCAGGCTGTAGCCGTCAGCCGGCCCGTCCGCCCGGAGGACCGCATCGATCTCCCCCTGCAGCTCCGGCGGCACGCGCTCGTCGGCATCCAGAACCAGGATCCAGGGCTGTGTGCAGCGCTCCAGCGCCAGGTTCTTGTGGGCCGAGAAGCCACGCCAGGGGTCCTGGAATGTGCGGGCCCCGTACTCCGCCGCAATGGTCAGCGTCCGGTCCGTGCTGCCGGAGTCGCAGACCACAATTTCCTTCGCCCACTTGACGCTCTCCAGGCAGGGGCGGAGATTCTTCTCCTCGTTCAGCGCGATGATGGCGACCGACAGGAGCGCAGCCATTTACCTCCCAGTGCCTGCGACCGCGGCGAGGCGCCGCAGGACCGGCTCGGCCGCCCTGAGCACCGCCCGGGACGCGATCGCCTCCAGGCAATCGCTCCGCTTGCTCCCCAGGCAGCCGTCCCGCCCGCAGGGCCGGCAGAGGAAAGGGCTGGAGACGACGGCATGGCCGTCGCCCCACGGCCCCCAGGAGAATTCCCCGGACGGTCCGAAGAGAGCCACCACCGGGACGCCGAGGGCGGCCGCCATGTGCATGGGAGCCGAATCCACCCCGATGAAGAGCGCCGCCCGCTCGAGGACCGCGGCCAGATCCTCCAGGCTCGTCCGGCCCACCAGGTTGATCACGGGCACCGTGACCGCCGCGAGGATGCGACCGGCCGCCTCCACCTCGGCGGGCCCCGGCCCGCTGGTGAGGGCGACGGCGATGCCCTGCGTCCGGACGAGTCCGTCGATCGCCTCGGCGCACTCGGCACCGGACCAGGCCTTGAAGAGCCACCGGGACACCGGGTGGACAACCACCAGGGGCTGGCCCGCACCCAGGCCGGCCGACAGAAGACGCGCCGCGATACGCGCACGGGCCTCGGGCTGGACCACCAGGATCGGCCGGCCGGCCGCGGCCGGGACGCCGCAGGCGCGCACCAGATCCAGATTGGTCTCCACCATGTGCTGCAGACCGTTCCAGGGCACCAGGCGGGTGAGGAGGCGCCGCCGCCACTCCCCCGAGCGTCCCGGCGCATACCCCACCCGCTCGCGGGCGCCCGACAGCCAGCCGAGGATTGCCTCCCGGTCCCCCTGCCCCATCTCCAGGACCAGGTCGGGCGCGTGCCGGCGGAGCGCCCGGATGGTTCGCCAACTCCCCCGGAACCCCACCCCGCGGTCGAGAACCAGCACCGCGTCCAGGTCGGGATTCCCGGTGAGGACCCCCTCGGTCCCGCGAGGCACCAGGGCGGCGATCCGGCTCTCGGGCCAGGCGACGCGGAGCGCGCGAAGGCTGGGGGTCATGAGGAGCACGTCGCCGATGTGCTTGAGCTTGATGCACAGGATCCGCTGCGGCGGCGGGACCGGCGTCATCCCTCACGCTCCCCCGAGCTGATTCTGGTAGAGGCGGCAATAGGCTCCCCCGGCGGACATCAGCTCGGGGTGGGTCCCCGCCTCCACCAGGCGTCCGCCCTCCAGGACCACGATCTTGTCGGCCTGGATCACGGTGGAGAGCCGGTGGGCGATGACGAAGGTCGTCCGGTGGCGCATCAGGCGCTCCAGCGCCTCCTGCACCAGGTGCTCCGATTCCGCATCCAATGCCGAGGTCGCCTCGTCCAGGATGAGGATGGGCGGGTCCTTGAGGATTGCCCGGGCGATGGCGATCCGCTGCCGCTGGCCGCCTGAAAGCCGGACGCCCTTCTCCCCGATCCGGGTCGCATATTCGTTCGGCAGGGCGCGGATGAATTCCTCCGCATTGGCGAGCCGGGCCGCCTCCCGGATGCGGTCCTGGCTCCCCCCGGCGGACTGACCGTAGGCGATGTTGTTGGCGATGGTGTCGTCGAAGAGGATGGTCTCCTGGGTCACCATGCCGATCTGGGCCCGGAGGGAGCGGAGCGTCACGTCCCGCAGATCCACGCCGTCCAGCAGGATCCGGCCCTCGCTCACGTCGAAGAACCGCGGCAGCAGGTTCACCAGCGTGCTCTTGCCGGCGCCGCTGGCCCCCACGATGGCCACGATCTCCCCCATCTTCGCCCGGAATTGGATGTCCCGGAGTATGTAGCCGCCCGGCTCGTAGGCGAACCCGACGCGCTCGAAGCTGACCGTCTCCCTGATCGGCGGCAGGGGGCGGGCCCCTGGGCGGTCCGTCACCTCGGGCCGCTGGTCCAGCATCTCGAACACCCTGGAGGCCCCCGCCATGCCCCGCTGGACGTTGTTGTTCACCGCGCTCAGGCGCTTGACGGGGACGTACAGCGAGGCCAGCGCCCCCATGAAGCCCATGAAGCCGCCGGGGGTCAGCTCCCCCCGAACCACCAGGTACCCGCCCAGCCACACGGCCAGCACGATTCCCACCGCCTCCAGGATCTCCATCACGGGGTTCGAGAGGGCGTCCACCCGCATGATCCGCATGGTGGCCTGGAACAGCTCCCGGTTCTTGTCCCGGAACCGCCCCCGCTCGTACTCCTCCATCCCGAAGGCCTTCACGATGCGGACCCCGGTGATGCCTTCCTGGATGAGGGTGGACAGCTCGGCCCGCCGCTCCAGCACCCGGGTGCCCCGGCGGCGGATCTTCTTCCCGAACTTCACGATGGGAATCGCCGTCATCGGGAAGATGAGCAACGAGGCCAGGGCGAGCTTCCAGTGGATCACGAACAGGAGACCCACCAGTCCCACGATGGTGAACGGCTCGCGCAGCGCATTCCGGAACAGGTCGGTGACGGAGCTGCCCACGGCGTCCACGTCGGCCGTGACGCGGGAGACGATCTCGCCGGTGTTCCTGCGGAGGAAGAACCCCAGGGAGAGGGTGTGGAGATGGCTGTAGAGTTCGTCCCGCACATCGGCCATCACCCGCTCGGACACGTACCGCATGAGGTAGACGCTGACGTAGTTGACCAGGGCCTTCAGCACCAGCACCGCCAGCAGGAACCACGCCAGGAAGGTCAGCACGCTCATCTGGTGGGTCCGCATGAACGCCTGGGCCCGGGCCACCCAGTCGCCCAGCGACCCCTGGAGTGCCGGCGGCAGGCTGAGCATTTGCCGCCCCTCACCGCCGCCGAACAGACCGTCGAAGGCCGGCTGGAGCGACGCCACGGAGACCGCGTTCAGGAGCGAGGCGAGGAACAGGCTCGCGACCGAGATGGCGATCCTGCCTCGGTAGGGGAACGAGTATCGCAGGAGACGCAGGTACGGGGTCATGCTACTCCGATCGTTCCAGGGTCCGCGAGATCGCCGTCACGTCTGCCAGGAGCGCCGGCAGCGCATCCAGGGGCAGCATGTTGGACCCGTCCGACGGGGCCCGCTCCGGGTCGGGATGGACCTCCAGGAACACCCCGTCGCAGCCCACGGCCGCCGCGGCGCGCGTGAGGGGAGCCACGAACTCGCGCTGGCCGGAGGAGCGCGTGCCCGCCCCGCCGGGAAGCTGGACGCTGTGGGTGCCGTCGAACACCACGGGGAAGCCGAGCCCCCGCATGATCGGGAGCCCCCGCATGTCCACCACCAGGTTGTGGTAGCCGAAGCTGGTGCCGCGCTCCGTCAGCAGGATCCGCCCGTTCCCCGTCGAGCGGATCTTCTCCACGACGTTGGCCATGTCTTGCGGCGCCAGGAACTGCCCCTTCTTCACGTTCACGGGCTTCCCCGTCCGCCCCGCCGCCAGCAGCAGGTCAGTCTGGCGGCACAGGAATGCGGGGATCTGCAGGACGTCCAGAACCTCTGCGGCGGCCGGAACCTGATCGGCCTCGTGCACGTCCGAGAGGACGGGAATCCCCAGGTGCGCCCTGGCCTGGGCAAGGATGCGGAGCCCCTCGACGAGCCCCGGCCCGCGGGGTGAGAGGTGCGAGCTGCGGTTCGCCTTGTCGAAGGAGGCCTTGAGGATCAACGGAACGCCCGCTGCCCGGCAAATCTCGCGCAGGCGCTCGCCCACGAGGATCAGGTGGGATTCCGACTCGATGACGCACGGGCCGGCGATGAGGACCAGGGGGTTCCCGCCCCCGATCCGCACCGACCCCACGCAGACCTCCTGCGTGGGGCGAATCCTGGTCAACGCAAGATCTCAGCCCGACAGCCGACTCCAGTGCGTGGCCGACTCTCAGTTGTCCGTCGTCGGTTCTGCACTGCCGCTCGTCCGTTGTCGGTGGTTCATTTTCCATTCCCGGCCGCCGCGTTCCGGTCGCGGTCGGCGGCATCCTGGTAGGCCAGGGCCGCCCGGATGAACTCCCGGAACAGCGGGTGGGGGCGGCGCGGCCGCGACTTGAACTCTGGATGGAACTGCCCGCCCACGAACCAGGGGTGGTACGGCAGCTCCACCGTCTCCACCAGGGTCCCGCTCGGCGAGAAGCCGCTCAGGAGCAGCCCGTGTCGCTCCAGGATGTCCCGGTACTCGTTGTTCAGCTCGTAGCGGTGCCGGTGCCGCTCCGAGATCTCCTGGGCGTCGTAGGCCTGATAGGTCTTGGAGGGCTTGACGAGTTTGCAGGGGTATGCGCCCAAGCGCATGGTCCCGCCCAGGTTGGTGATGCCGTGCTGGTCCGGCAGGAGGTCGATCACGGGGTGGGGGGTGTGGGGGTCGAACTCCCGGCTGTTGGCGCCGGTGAGCCCGCACACGTGCCGCGCGAACTCGATCACCGCACACTGCATCCCCAGGCAGATCCCGAAGAACGGGACCAGCTCCTCGCGGGCGTACGTGATGGCGGCGATCTTCCCCTCGATCCCCCGGACGCCGAAGCCGCCGGGGACCAGCACGCCGGAGGCGTCGTGCAGAAACTCCTTCGGGCCGTCCCGCTCGATCTTTTCCGCATCCACCGGCCTGATGGTGACCTGGCACTCGTTGGCGATCCCGCCGTGCACGATGGCCTCGTTCAGGCTCTTGTACGCGTCCCGCAGCTCCAGATACTTGCCGACCACGGCAATGGTCACCTTCCGATTCGGATGCTTGAGGGTGTGGAGGATGCGCTCCCATCCCGACAGGTCCTGCGATCGCTCCGGCAGGCCGAGCATGCGGACGACCAGGCCGTCCAGCCCTTCCTGGTGAAGGACCAGGGGCACCTCGTAGATCGTGCTCACGTCCCGGGCGGTGATGACGGCCTTCTCGGAGACGTTGCAGAACAGGGCGATCTTCTTCTTGAGCTCCCTGGGCAGGTCGCGATCCGCCCGGCAGAGCAGGATATCGGGCTGAATCCCGATCTCCAGCAACTCCTTGACCGAATGCTGGGTCGGCTTGGACTTCAGCTCGCCCGCGGCCGTGATGTAGGGGACCAGGGTCAGGTGAACGTAGAGCACGTTCTCCCGCCCCACGTCCACCTTCAACTGCCGGATGGCCTCCAGGAAGGGGAGGCTCTCGATGTCGCCGACGGTGCCCCCCACCTCCACGATGGTCACGTCCGCATCCTTGCCGACCCGCAGGATGCCGCGCTTGATCTCGTCGGTGATGTGGGGGATGACCTGCACCGTCCCGCCCAGGTAGTCCCCCCGCCGCTCCTTGGTGATGACCGAGAAGTACACCTGTCCCGTGGTGATGTTGTTGGCCTTGGTGAGCTGGGCCTCGGTGAATCGCTCGTAGTGTCCCAGGTCCAGGTCCGACTCCGCCCCGTCGTCGGTCACGAAGACCTCGCCGTGCTGGAAGGGGCTCATCGTCCCCGGATCCACGTTGATGTAGGGATCGCACTTGAGCAGCGTCACCCTGAACCCCCGGCTCTCCAGGAGGGAGCCGATGGAGGCCGAGGCCAGCCCCTTGCCGAGCGAGGACAGCACACCACCCGTCACGAAGATGTACTTGGTCGCCATGTCACCTCCTCGACGTTGAACGTCGAACGTTCCACGTTGAACGCCCGTCTATCGCTCGCCTTTCGTCTTCCGCGCACGTTCAACGTTCAACTCCGGACGTTCTACGGTCAGTATTCGTCGGACTCGCTCCAGATCCGCGGGCGTGTCCACGCCGAAGCTCTCGTGGTCTGTCACCACGACGCGGATGCGGATCCCGTGCTCCAGCGCCCGGAGCTGCTCCAGCCGCTCGCGCTCCTCCAGGGGCGTGGGGGGCAGTGCCGCCAGTCTGAGCAGCGTGCTCCGCCGGTACACGTACAGCCCCATGTGGAGGAGGTAGGGCAGGTCGATCCCGGGTGGCGCGCCATCCCGGAGGTAAGGGATGGGGGCCCGGGAGAAGTACAGGGCGAAGCCCCGCCGGTCCAGCACCACCTTGACCTTGCTGGGGTCGGCCGCCTCCGCGACCCCCATGGGCCTGCCCAGCGTCCCCATGAGCACCTGGTCGTCGGCAACCAGGGGCTCTACGGCCTGGTCGATAACACAGGGATCGATGAGCGGTTCATCCCCCTGGATATTCACCACCAGGTCGCAGGCGAGACCCCCCACCGCCTCGGCGATCCGGTCCGTCCCGGATGGATGGTCCGGGGACGTCATGCATGCCTTCCCCCCGAATGCCTGCACGGTCTCGAGGATCCGGCGGTCGTCGGTGGCCACCCTGACCTCGTCCAGCAGGCGTGCCCGGCTGGCCCGCTCCACCACGTGTTGAATCATGGGCTTGCCGCAGAGGTCGGCCAGGGCCTTGCCCGGGAATCGGCTGGACGCATACCGGGCAGGGATCATTCCCACGATCCGCGGCCGGGATGCCGCGGGGCTCATGGCTGATGGCTCATGGCTCATGGACTTCTCGGGTGACCTTGCATCCATCGGTTTCCATCAGTCGCCACGTCTCAGCGCAGGCGTGCGCGAGCCGTGGCACACTTCGTGTCATCTTTGAGCGATGAGCCATGAGCTATGAGCCAGCGAGCGCTTGCGCGAGTTCGGTCCGGCTCACCGTGGCGGTCCCCCGCTTCCCCACCACCACGCCCGCGGCGTAGTTCGCCAGGATCGCCGCTTCCTGCATGCCGGCACCCGCCGCCAGGGCCAGCGACAGCGCGGCCATGACCGTGTCCCCCGCCCCGGTCACATCGTACACCTCCCGGGCGAAGGTCGGGATGTGCGCCACCGGTTTCCCGGTCTCGAACAAGGACATTCCCTGCTCGCCCCGGGTGATGAGGACGGCGCGGGACCGCAGGCGGCGGAGCAGGAGCCGCCCCACCCGCAGCAGATCCGCGTCCTTGCGCACGAGGATGCGGGCCGCCGCGGCCGCCTCGTGGTGGTTGGGGGCCACCACCGTGACGCCGCGGAAGAGGGACAAGTGCTGAACCTTGGGGTCCACCGCCACGATCTTGCCGAGGTGACCGGCCAGCGTCAGGACCTGTCGCATCAGGCCCGGACTCACCAGACCCTTGGCGTAGTCCGAGACCAGGAGCGCGTCGGCCTGCGGCAGCTCGTCCCGCACCCGCTGGAGTACGCGGGCCCGGATACGCCGATCCAGCGGGGCATCGCTCTCGCGGTCGAAGCGCACGACGTGCTGGCTGCCCGCCACGACCCGGCTCTTGACCGTCGTCGGGCGGCTGCCGTCCACGATCAGTCCGTCCGCCTTGACCCCGGCCAGCTCCAGCTCGTGGCTCAGCCGCTCGGCCGCGGTGTCGTTTCCCACCACGCCCACGATGCGGACATCCCCCCCCAGCGCGGCGATGTTGGAGGCCACGTTCGCGGCCCCGCCGACCCGCACGCTCTCGGAGCGAACCGCCACCACGGGGACCGGGGCCTCCGGAGAGATGCGCGACACCGTCCCCCAGACGTACTCGTCC
>DATIFO010000176.1:0-14089 GCA_035455275.1 Methylomirabilis sp. (SeqCode)
GGGGGCAGATGTCACGCTCCTTGCCAGGAAGGCACACATCGAGGCCATCCGGACGCAAGGCCTGCGCATCGGCGGCATGCGGGGAGAGCAGGTCGTTCGGAACCTCCGGGCGGTGGCCGACCCCGCAGAGATCGCATCGGCCGACCTCCTGATCCTCTGCGTCAAGAGCTACGACACCCAGGAAACCCTGGCTTCCTTCCAGCATCTTCGCGGAAGGATCGGCGCCGCAATCTCGGTCCAGAACGGCGGCCGCAAGGATGAGGAACTGGCGGAGGCGTTCGGGCGCGAGGTCGTCGTCGGGGCCGCGAGTCTCGTCGGGGCGGCGATGCCGGAGCCGGGCCGAGTGATCCACACCAACGACGGGTGGACCTGGGTCGGCGAGTTCGACGGCCGGAAGACGGCGCGCGTCGAGCAAATCGCCGAGCTGTTCCGCAGGGCCAACCTCCGGATCGATGTCCGCCCGGACATCCGGACCGCGATCTGGTGCAAGCTGAACCAGATGGTTCCGGCGGCCGCGCTCTCCTGCGTCACGCGCCTCTTCATCCACCAGATCTACCTGGACCGAAGCCTGGCCACCCTGTTCGTGGAGTTGAGCCGCGAGGTGGCCCAGGTGGCGGAGCGCCTGAAGATCCCCCTGGACGATTTCCGGGGTTTCGAGGTGAAGACGGTGTGCACCGGCCCCCTCCAGGTGGCAGTGGAATCCGTGGTGCGGCGTGGCGAGATCATGCAGGAGCGGGGCATGACCGGGGTGAAGATCTCCACGCTCCAGGATCTGGAGCGCGGGAAACGCACCGAGGCGGATCAGACCATCGGCTACGTGATCCGCCTGGCAGAGGAGCAGGGCGTGGCGGTCCCCAAGGTTCAGCTCTTGTATCAGGTCATTCGAGGGGTAGAGGCGGCCCAGCGTGCGGCTTCGGTGCCGGCCTCCACGCCGGTGGCCCGGTAGGCGAGAGGCGATGGCGTCGGACTTCCGGCAGCACCTCAAGGAGCGGGTCCTCATCTTCGATGGGGCGATGGGGACCT
This sequence comes from Methylomirabilis sp. (SeqCode), assembly GCA_035455275.1. Taxonomy (GTDB): domain Bacteria; phylum Methylomirabilota; class Methylomirabilia; order Methylomirabilales; family 2-02-FULL-66-22; genus 2-02-FULL-66-22. The sequence continues at coordinate 1,024 of DATIFO010000176.1, forward strand.
CCATCCAGGACCGGAACCTCTCGCCGGACGATTTCGGGGGGAAGGACGGGTGCAACGAGTTCCTCGTCCTGACGAGGCCGAAGGTGATCCGCGAGATCCACGCGAGCTTCCTGGGGGTTGGTTGCGACGCCATCGAGACTGACACCTTCGGGGCGAGCCGGCTCGTCCTGGGGGAGTATGACCTGGCGGACAAGGCCTACGAGATCAATCGCGCCGCGGCCGGTCTCGCCCGCGAGGTGGCAACCGCCTTCTCCACCCCGTCGCGGCCGCGCTTCGTCGTGGGCTCCATCGGGCCCGGCACCCGCCTGCCCTCCCTCGGGCAGATCGGCTTCGACGAGCTGGTCTCCATGATCACAGAGCAGGCGCGGGGCCTCCTGGACGGCGGGGCGGATGTCCTCCTCATCGAGACCTGCCAGGATCTCCTGCAGGCCAAGGCGGCCATCGTGGGGTGCCGGGACGCGATGCAGGCCTTGGGCTCGGACATCCCCCTGATGGTTCAGGTGACGATGGAAAGCACCGGCACCATGCTCCTGGGGACGGAGATCGGGGCGGCCCTCACGGCGCTGGAGCCTTACGGCCTGGACGTGATCGGGCTCAACTGCGCCACCGGCCCCCAGGAGATGGTGGAGCATATCCGCTACCTGAGCCGGTACTGTCGCACGCCCATCTCCTGCCTGCCGAATGCCGGCCTGCCGCGGATGGAGGGGGGGCGGGCGAGGTATCTCCTCACCCCCGACGAGCTGGCCGCATTCCACACGGCCTTCGTGGCGGAGCACGGGGTCTCCATCGTGGGGGGCTGCTGCGGCACCACGCCCGCCCACCTGAAGCGCGTGGTGGAGGTGATCGGCGATCGCACCCCCCGGCCCCGTGGACCGGAGTACGTGCCGGCGGCGTCCAGCCTCTACGTGAGCACGCCGTTCCGCCAGGACCAGAGCTTTCTGATCGTGGGGGAGCGGACGAACGCCAACGGGTCCAAGCAGTTCCGCGAGTACCTCCTGGCCGGAGACTTCGACGGGATCGTGGGGATGGCCCGGGAACAGTCCAAGGAGGGGGCGCACGTCCTGGACGTCTGCGTGGATTACGTCGGCCGCGATGGAGTGGCGGACGTGGACGAGGTCGTCCGCCGGTTCGTCACCCAGTGCACGTTGCCCCTGGTGATCGACTCCACCGAGGCGCCGGTGATCGAGGCGGCGCTGAAGCGGATCGGCGGGCGCGCGGTCATCAACTCGGTCAACCTCGAGGACGGGGAGCAGGGCCGGCCGGCCCGGATCTTCCCCATGGCCAAGCGGTACGGTGCAGGGATCGTTTGCCTGCTCATCGATGAGGAAGGCCAGGCACGCACGCTGGACTGGAAGCTCAAGGTCGCCCATCGGCTGCACGACCTGGCGGTGAAGCGCTATGGCCTGGAGCCGTCGGACCTCATCTTCGACGCCCTGACCTTCCCCCTGGGCTCCGGCCAGGCGGACCTGCGCCGGGACGCCATCGCCACGCTGGAGGCCATCCGCCGGATCAAAGCCGAGCTGCCCGGGGTGTTCACCATCCTGGGCGTGAGCAACGTCTCCTTCGGCCTGAAGCCCGCGGCGCGGCAGGTCCTGAACAGCGTGTTCCTGCACCTGGCCATCGAGGCCGGCCTGGATGCGGCCATCGTGAACGTGTCGCGGATCCTCCCCCTGAACCGGATCGATCCCAGACAGCGCGAGGTCGCGCGGCAGCTCGTCTTCGACGAGCGCCGCGACGGCTACGATCCGCTCACGGAGTTCATGGGCCTCTTCGAGAAGGCCGGTACCGGCAGGGCGGCGGCGGTCAGCGAGGCGCCCAGGACGCTGGAGGAACGGCTGAAGGCCCGGATCGTGGACGGCGAGCGGCCCGGCCTGGAGACTCTCCTGGACCAGGCGCTCGGCACGTACGACGCCTTGACCATCATCAACGAGATCCTGCTGGGTGGCATGAAGACGGTGGGGGATCTCTTCGGCAGCGGCCAGATGCAGCTCCCCTTCGTGCTGCAATCGGCGGAGGTGATGAAAGCCGCCGTCGGGTACCTGGAGAAGTTCATGTCCAGGGCCGAGGACCAGAGCAAGGGGAAGATCGTCCTGGCCACGGTGAAGGGGGATGTCCACGATATCGGCAAGAATCTGGTGGACATCATCCTGAGCAACAACGGCTACACGGTGATGAACCTCGGCATCAAGCAGCCGATCCACAACATCATCGAGGCCGCGCTGACGCACCAGGCCGACGCCATCGGGTTGAGCGGCCTGCTGGTCAAGTCCACACTGGTGATGAAGGAGAACCTGGAGGAGCTGAACGCCCGGGACCTGTCGCGGTTCCCCGTGATCCTGGGCGGGGCCGCCCTCACGCGTGGCTACGTGGAGGGGGACCTGCGGTCCCTGTACAAGGGTGAGGTATACTACGCCGGTGATGCCTTCGACGGCCTGCACCTGATGGGGGAGATCACCTCGCGCGAGCCGGCGGAGGCAGGCGCCGTGCGGCCAGCGGTGCGCCGGACACCCCCACGGCGCGAGCCCTCGCCCGTGCCCCATCGGATCACAGAGCCAACGCGAGCCGTGAGCGACGTGCGGCGAGACGTTCCTGCCCCGGCGGCACCCTTCCACGGGAGCCGGGTGGTGGCCGATATCGCGCTGGAGGATGTCTTCGCCTTCATCAACGAGGTGGCGCTGTTCCGGACGCAGTGGCAATTCCATCGGGGGAAGGGAGACCGGGATCACTTCGACGAGCTGATCGAGAATCATGTCCGGCCCATCTACAGGCGCTGGAAGGCCCGGTGCGCCGAGGAGCGGATCCTCACGCCCCGCGTGGTCTACGGCTACTTCCCCTGCCAGTCGGAAGGGGACGATCTGATCGTGTACGGCGACGACGCGCGGACGCCCCGGATGCGGTTCACTTTCCCGCGCCAGCCGGGAGGGCGACACCTCTGCCTCGCGGACTTCTTCGCCGGCGTGGATTCGGGACGGATGGATGTGCTGGGCTGCATGCTCGTCACGGTGGGGCGCCGGGCCTCGGAAGTCACGAAGGAGCTGTTCGAGCAGCACCACTACACGGACTATCTGTATCTCCACGGCCTGTCGGTGGAATCGGCGGAGGCCCTGGCGGAGCTATGGCACAAGCGCATGCGGGAAGAACTGGGGATCGCGGGAGAGGACTCGCCGGTGCTCGCCCGGATCTTCCGGCAAGGGTACCGGGGGTCGCGCTACAGCTTCGGCTACCCGGCGTGTCCCGACCTCGAGGAGCAGGTCAAGCTGTTCGAGCTGCTGGAGCCGGAGAGGATCGGCGTGGAGCTGAGCCAGGAGTTCCAGCTCGACCCGGAGCAGTCCACCTCGGCCCTCATCGTCCACCATCCCGAGGCCAAGTACTTCACCATCACCTGAAAACGACTCTGATTCATCCGCAGATTTCGCAGATTACGCAGATTTCACATTCAAAGGATGGCCTCGGCGAGGGGCAGGGCTCAGCGTCGGCGTCTCGCAAGCTCTTGTCCTGTCTGAGGGAATCTGCGTAATCTACGAAATCTGCGGATAAATCTGTCCCAGGCTGTTTAGGAGAATCTCGTGCTCCCACCTGATTTGATGGATGCCCTGCAGTCGGCAAAGTACATGTACCTGACGACCTACAGTCGGGCGGGCAAGTCCGGGACCGTTCCTACCTGGCTGTGGTACCACGAAGGCGCGGTGTATTTCACGACGCTGCGGGACAGCCTCAAGGCTCGACGCATTCGCAGCACGGGTCTGGTCACCGTGCACGTGGGGAAGCGGGACGGGCCGTCCTTCGAGGGCCAGGCTGAATGGGTGGATGGGCGGCCGGACCTGGAGCGGGCGCTTCTCGCAACCTACCGGCGGAAGTACTGGCTCCTCGTCCCCCTCTGGATGGGCCGCCGCATCCGGAAAGGGCTCGCCGCCAAGACCAGCGTCCTGATCCGGATCACCCCGAAGAGTCCGGACACATCTGCGGGGTCAGGGCAACGAGGGGCCTGATCGGCTCCACAGCTTCGTGCCAGTCTTGTCCCTCTCTGATGGTGCGAAAAGACGCCTAGGTGTTCGCAGCCAGGGGGAAGGTCAGGCGGAACGTGGCGCCTCCGCCCGGCGGGCTCGAGGCGGAGATGGAGCCGCCATGCGCCTCGGTGAATTTCTTGGCGATGGCCAGGCCCAAGCCTGTGCCCTGGGCCTTTGTGGTGTAGAACGGCTCGAAGATCTTCGAGAGATTATCCGGGGGGATCCCGGGTCCGGAGTCCCGGACCTCGGCGAAGATCTGGGTGGTCCCGTTCCCGTTCTGCCTGACGCCGGTGCGGAGGCCGATGGTCCCGTCGCCCTCCGGAATCGCCTCCAGGGCATTTCCCAGCAGGCTCAGAAGGACCTGCTCCAAGAGCATGGCATTCCCGGGCATCGCCGGGAGGGAGGGGGCGAGGTCCTGGGTGAGTCGCAGGCGGACCTTGGCGAACCGGCCGGCCATGAGCTGCAACGCCTCCTGAAGCACCTCATTGAGGTCCACGGTGGCGCACGGCCGATCCGCCGGCCGGACGAACTGCAATAGCTCCTTCAGGCGCCCCTCCAGCCGGTCCACCTCGGACATGATGTTGGCGAGGTTTCTTGGCGTCAGGCACGAGTCCCGGCAATCCCCGCAATCCAGCCGCGCCACCTGAGCCGCGGCCCGGATATTGGCCAGCGGGTTCCGGATGCCATGGGCCACGGCCGTGACCACCTCGCCGATGGCGGCCAGCCGCTCCGCCTCCAAGAGCTTTTCCTGGGTGGCCCGCAGCTCCTGGTTCGCGGTGGCAAGCTCCTGGGTCCGATGCGCGAGATCCCGGTGCTGCTGGTCCAGGCGCCGCGAGGCTCGACGCACGATCCAGAAAAGGGACAGGTACAGGAGCAACCCGCCGCAGGTCGCGGTCCCCGCCACCGTGATCTGGCCACGCCGGATGCTGGCGATGACCTGCGTGGGCATCTTGTACGTTTTGACGACCCCCACCACACGGGAGCTTCCCGGAAACATGATGGGGACGTACACCTCGATCAGCTCGGAGAATGCATTCCGTTCGTAGATATGTTCGTCCTTCAATTCGTCGGTCTCCAGGTTGACCGTCGTCTGTCCCCCCAGGGCCCGGGCGAGATGAGGATTGTCGGAGATGCGCAGGCCCCGGAGCCGCGGCTCGCTGGACCAGACCACGGCCATCTTGGTGTCGTAGATCTTCACCCGGATGATCTCGGGCATCAGGCTCGTCTCGTGGTAGAGCTTCTCGAAATGCTCCTGGGCGCTCGGCTGCAAGGGTGCGTCGAAATCGGCCGGCGTCAGGTACTGCAGGGCTTCCGTCCGGATGAAGTCCGCCGTGGTCCCCCACTCCCGCTCCAGGAGATCTTTCCGCAGGTTGTACGCGATCACCAGGGAGAGGGTCAGCGTGATGAGGCCGATGACGACGAGACTCAGGAGGCCGAACTGGCGAACCAGCGCGCGACCACCGGAGGATTGCGTCACGGCCGAGATCGGCGTCACGGTTCGATCCTGACTCACTGGCTCTACCACCTCTTCGGGGGGACCCGGGGCCCGGCCGGGAAGGAAGGTCCAGCCTTTCACGTCCTGCACCGATGCTGCGGCAGAGGTCATCGCTCGTCGATGGGATGACGATGCCGAACTCCCCCCACCCCCCGGATCCAGCCCCGCATTGACTCAGCTCATCTGAACCCCAGACATGATAGAACCCGGCATGCGCCATTTGGCCGGAAGACGACGAATTACGAGGAGGCAAAGCCGATGCCAGATTGACTCGATTGGCCTTTCCGCGAGTTCCCTCTGTAGGGCGATGCTAAAAAGGCGCGAAATTTGGGGAATTCACGATGGCTTCGATTGGTCGAGCGGAGGAACTGGCCATACCCTGGGCAAGGACATGCCGATCTCCCCATGGGGATTTGCCCGCCACGGGGATTTGCCCATCCTCGAAGGCGCGGCGTAGTGGCTTTGAGCACGGCCCATGACATTCTTGCTTGACGGTCCCTGGCATTCAGCCTTGTGTGGGTGCAACCCTTTGAATCAACTGGTCGGTCCTCGGGGAGGGGGGAGACGCCACCGGGTCTGATCCCCTGCCAGATCCCTGACGCCCTGGTCGATCGTGCGAGCGGTCGCTGGGGGCGCTCGCGTGTCCGCCCCTGTCATTGGTGGTATCGCTCCCCACCTACTTCCTTCCTTTCCCGTGTGGTTGGAGACCAAGCAGTTCCGTTCGCAGGAAGCTGAACGGCCATCCCTGCCCAACGTGCCTGACCTCTCGCTTCGCCTGGGTCCACGGGGCAGAATCCCGGCCCATCGCGCGTCCCGCAAATCGGGGTTACGCATGCAGGCGACCACGGGGAATGAAGCGCCGGTCTTTCGTGGCAGCATCAGCCGCCGGTTCATCGTCCTGTCCGTTCACCCTCGTCCCCAGCAATGCCCCAAACAGGCGCTTCTTCGTGACGGTCGGGACCAGTACCTTCACCGATGACCCTCCTGATCGCGCGAACCACCCCCATCAAGGCGGTTCACTTCGCGGAGCTCCGGCAGGCCATCAATAGGTTTCGGCCTTTCAACTGGCAAGAGCCGGACCCCGTCATCGGCGGGATGGTGCGGCTGGTCGTTCTCACCGAACTCCGGAATGCGCTCGGTGCGGCCTACCGCACGGAGAATAGGACGCCCCCCGGCTACGAGCCCATCACGACCGGGGTGATCAAGGCGAGTCACCTGAGCGAGCTCCGCAAGTACCTGCGGTTCCTGGAGGGGCTCAAATTGCGGCGGGGATTCAACCGCATCCGAGGGCTGGGTGCACTCGGTGGCGAGGGAGGAGACCTCGACAAGAGCGGGGCGGAAGCCATGACGCTCCTGGCCGGCAGGGGTCTGGTCCTGGCAGGGCGCCGAACCTGATGGTCTCGAGCGGGATCCTCAAAAGGGCAGGGTGCGTCTGCGATTCGCTGCCTGCAGGGGGCCTTCCGCGCGACCCTCCACCTTTGGGCCGGATTACTTCGCGGGTGGTTCGACGCCCAGCACCTTCACGTCGAAGACCAGGGTCTTGCCTGCCAGCGGGTGGTTGAGGTCAATAACCACCGTCTGCTCTTTGATCTCTTTGATCCGAACGCTCCGTCTCTCGCCGCCCTGACCCTGCGCGACCAGCTCCGTCCCGACACTCAAGGCCTCGGTTGGTATCCGTTCCTTCGGCACTTCGGTGACGGCTTGAGGATCCACCTCCCCGTATGCCTCGGCGGGCTGCACCGTCACCTTCTTCGCGTCACCTGCATGCATGCCATCCAGTGCCTTCTCCAGGCCGGGGATGATCTCCTGCTGTCCCTGGGTGAAGGTGAGGGGCTCCCCCCCCTTGTTGGAGTCCAGCACCTTGCCGTTATCATCGGTCAGCGTGTATTCGAGCTGCACCTTGGAGCCATTTCCGATGGCGGGGGCCTTGGCTTCCTCTGTCGGCTGGCCCTCGGCTACCCCGAGCATCAGGCCGAGCGCGAGAGCGATCGCCGCTGCGATTCTCATTGCTGCCTCCAGTCGCTCTGGGCGCAGGCGCCCAGGCATGCGGGTTCCGACTAGACCGCCAGGTACTTGCTGAGAATGGCTTCGTCTTCCCAGATGGCCTCCAGGGTGCCCTCGAACTGGATGAGGCCCTTCTCCAGGATATAGCCCCGGTCCGCCACGCGGCGGCAGAATTTCACGTTCTGGTCTGCCAGCAGGATGGTCACCCCGGCGTCGCGGATCTGTCGCAGCGCCTCCCCCAGGTGATTGACCACCAGCGGTGCCAGCCCCTCGATGGGCTCGTCCAGGAGCAGGAGTTCCGGGTCCTGCATCAGCGCCCGGCCGATGGCGAGCATCTTCTGCTCGCCGCCGCTCAGATGATTCCCCTTGTGGTGCAGCAGCCGCACCAGGACCGGAAACAGCCCACACACGCGCTCGACCGACCAGCGACCCGAGCGTCCGGTAACCCGCCGGGCCAGCTCCAGGTTTTCCTGCACCGTGAGGTCCGGGAATATGCGCCGATCGTCGGGCACGTATCCGAGGCCGAGCCGCGCGATCCGGAAGGCCGGCCGCCGGTGGATCGCCGCGCCGTTGAATATGACTCGCCCGGATCGGGGCGGGGTGAGCCCCATGATGCTCCGGAGGGTGGTGGTCTTCCCGGCGCCGTTTCTCCCCAGGAGGCAGACGACCTCCCCCAGGCCCACGGAGAGCGAGACCCCGTGGATCACGATACTCTGACCGTACCCGGCCACCAGATCCTTCACCTCCAGCACCACGGCTACACCTCGCCCCCCAGATAGATCTCTCGCACCTTCTGGTTCTCCCGGATCTCGGCAGGCGTCCCGTCGGCCAGGACCTGTCCGTAATTCATCACGACGATCCGCTGGGCCAGGGCGAACACGACATCCATATCGTGCTCCACCACCACGAAGGTCGTCCGCCGCTCTGCCGCCAGCTTCCGCATGAGACCGAGGACCGCCTGCCGTTCGACAGGATTCATGCCGGCACACGGCTCGTCCAGGAAACACAGCTCCGGCTGGGTAGCCACGGCGATCCCCAGCTCCAGCAGACGCTGGTCTCCGTGGGACAGCGTGGCGGCCCGGACCTCTTGCTGTTCCCAGAGACCGGTCTCGCGAAGGATGTCCTCTGCCTCCTGGGTGGCCCCTGGGAGGCTGGCGAGCGGCGTCCACGCCCGAGTGTTCAACCCGCGCCGGGACAGGGTCGGCAGCAGTAGATTCTGCCGGACCGTCAGATTGGGGAAGATGGTCATGATCTGGAAGGATCGAGACAGCCCGAGCCGCACGCGTCTGTGCGGCGGCAGCCGAGTGATGTCCTGCCCCTTGAAGCGAGTCGTTCCCGCATCCGGGAGCAGCAGTCCCGTCAGCAGGTTGATCAGCGTCGTCTTGCCGGCTCCGTTGGGACCGATGACGGCCGTGAGCACCCCTTCCGAGAGTGACAGGCTCACGCCGGCCACGGCCGCCAGGCGCCCGAAGGATTTCCGGAGGTCCTCGGTCTCCAGCAAGGGCGCCATCACTTCCGCTCCCTGCCGGGCCCGAGGCGGGACCAGCGTTCCGAGATGAGGCTTGCGACGCCGCCGCGAAACCCCATGACCAGGGCCACCACGATGACGCCCAGGCAGATGAGCCAGTACTCGGTGAACCGCACGATGATGTCCTTGATGATGAACAGCAGGAAGGCCCCCACGATCGGCCCGGCGAACGCCTGGATCCCCCCCAGAAGCGTCGCCAGGACCGGATCCGCGGAGGTGCTCCAGTGGGCCACGGGTGGTGTGACCGTGTTCTCCAGGGGAGGCAAGAGGGCGCCGGCCAGGCCCGCGTACAGGCCGGCGATCACGAAGGCGATGAGGCGATACCGGCGGACGGGCACCCCCGTGAAGGCCATGCGCGTCTCGCTGTCCCGGATGCCCTGCAGCGTCAGGCCCAGGGGAGAGCGGACGAGTCTGTAGGCGAGGGCGGTGGCCAGGAGCGTGGCCACCAGGACGAAGAAGTAGTAGCGCTGCATGGTGGCCATGTCGAGGCTGAGAAGCCCCGGGATGGTGATGGGTGCCCGGGGGACGCCGACCAGTCCGTCGTCCCCACCCGTGAAGTCCCGCCAGTTCAGGGCCACGGAGTAGATCATCATCCCGAAGGCGAGGGTGAGCATGGAGAAATAAATCCGGGTGTGGCGGATGCAAAGCACCCCCAGGAGCATCGCCACGGCGCCGGCCAGCAGGGTGCCGCCGAGCACACCGAACAGGAGCGAGGGCATGATCAGGAGCAGCTTGGCGCAGCCGTAGGCGCCGACCGCGTAGAAGCCCGCTTGTCCGAAGGACAGCAGGCCCGAGTAGCCGAAGAGGATGTTGAAACCCAGGGCGAACAGGGACAGGATCATCACCTGGATGGCCAGGTACTGGGCGTACTGCCCCCCGACTAGGGGTAGGAGAAACAAGGCCAGGACGAGCAGCCCCAGCGCCGCGCCAGCCAGCCAGGCGCTTTGATGCGCGTCCCTCGAAGAGGCTGTCTCTGGCGACACGACTCACCTCGCGAAGAGACCCTGCGGCCGGACCAGCAGGACGAGCGCCATGACCATGTAGATCAGGGCCAGCTCGAAGACCGGGAAGAGCAGCGTGCCATAGGCGCTCAGGATGCCGACAATCAGTGAACCCACGAAGGCCCCCCTCAGGTTCCCCAGGCCGCCGATGACGGTGATCACGAAGGCCTGGATGATCATGGCCGCGCCCAGTCCCGGTGACGCCACCCGCACCGGCGTGCCCAGCGCGCCCCCGAGGGCCGCCAGCATGGCGCCCAGCATGAACACGCCGCTGAAAACGCCCGGCACGTTCACACCGATGGCATCGGCCATCTCCCGGTCAGAGGCGGTGGCCCGCACGGTCTTGCCCCACCAGGTCCGCTCGAAGGTCAGCCAGAGGGTGATGGCCACGGCGACCCCGGCGGCGATGATGAACAGGTTATACACCGGGAAGGGACGTCCCAGGACGGGCCAGGCCCCCTCCAGGAACCCGGGGATCGGCGGGATGCGGAACACGCCCCCCCAGATCATCTTCACCGCGTCATCCAGGATGAGGACGAAGCCGAAGGTGAGGAGGAGTTGATATGCCTCGTCCACCCCGTAGAGGTGGCGCAGGAAGAACCGCTCCATGACGAAGCCCACGACGGCCGTTGCCAGGAGGCTCAGGGCGATCGCCGCGAAGAAGTTCCATCCCAGGAGCCCGTAGAAGGTGAAGGCGAAGTAGGCCCCCAGCATGAACAGGCTCCCGTGGGCAAAGTTGATCACCCCCAGGACCCCGAAGATGATGGTCAGGCCGGCCGAGATGAGCCAGAGATACATGGCGAGACTGAGCCCGACCAGCCCCTGGAACGCCAGCGTCTGCATGGCAGATCGCTCCCCTCATCAATGACCAATTTCCAATGACCGACGTGGCAATTTCTCCCATCCGCCCCCCCTTTGACAAAGGGGTCACGGGGGGGTTTGCTCGAATCAGCCGGTCCGCCTTTGGTCATTCCCGCATTGCTCGCGAAGCCCCTTCGCGAGCAATGCGGGTTGGGGTTACTTGCTCGCCGAGATGGGCGTGAAGGGCGGCCAGCGGTAATAATCCTTCACCGGCATCACCTTCAGATCGGCCAGCACTGGAATGGGATACTTGGGGTCCATCGTGACCCGGCCTGCCGGGACGTTGTACACGAACTGATGGTCCTCGGACCGGTAGACGCGGAGACCCGCCGGGGTGTTGATCTCCATCCCCTTGAGGGCGTCCACGATCTTGCCCGAGTCGAGACTCTTGGCCTTCTCGATGGCGGCCTTGGCGATCATGACGGCGGAGTACGTCGTCTCGGCGGAGTAGTTGGGCAGCCGGTTCCACCGCTTCTGGAAGCGCTCCACGAAGGCCTTGTTGGCAGGCGTATCGGGCCAGTTGTGGATGTAGCGGGCGGTCGCCCAGAGCTTGCCGTGAAACTTGTCTCCCTGGACAGCCGGGGCGATCCCCTCCAGCACGTCCACCGAGCCGCCCATGGCCTGCCACCAGAGCCGGATCTGCTCGAAGACCCCCTGGATCTGCGCCTGGCGCAGAATCATCACCCCCTCACCCGCCCACGGGGTGGAGAAGATGGCATCGGGCTTGGCCGACATCACCGCCGCGATGTGGGCCGAGAAGTCCAGGGTGCCGAAGGGAGCCCAGGCCGCCGCCACGAATTCGACGTCTGGGCGGTATTTCTTCAGGGTCTCCTTGAACATGTTCCAGCTCACGATGCCGTACTCGTAGTCCGCCCCGATGGTGGCCCATCGCTTGACATCCGGCATGTCCTTGAAGAGGAGGGCTGGCAGGATGGCATCCTGGTACACCGGCTCGCTCACCCGCACGATCTCCTTGATGCCCTTGCCCGCCACCAGCTCCTCGGTCAGCCGCTGCGTGGCCGCGTGGGTGAAGAAGTAGGGGCGCTTCAGTTCCGGCAGGACGGGGCCGATGGCCATGGCGGAGCCGCTGGAATCCACTCCCGTGAGGAAGTGGGCGCCCCACTCGGTGACCAGGTACCGGGCGTTCTTGACGGCCGTGGCGGGTTTCAACTCCTCGTCCATGAACTTCAGCTCGACCTTGCAGCCCAGGATCCCACCCTTGGCGTTGATCTCTTCAACGGCCATGGTGGCGCCCATGTTGATCTGCTTCCCGTAATCGGCATGGGAGCCGGAGGCGGCCCCCTGCGCCCCCACCTTGACCGCAGGGACCCCCAACTGGCAGGCCGCGTCGGCCGGAGACGCCGCGACGGCCGCCAGCAATCCTCCCAGGAGTAACACGCCCAGGGCATAGACATATCTCTTCATGACTCTCCCCCTCCCCATGCTGCCCCCGACATCGTCGCGCCGGCCCCATGCCCGCGCCGATGCGCGGCCCCCAAACGTTAAACGTAACGCAAGACCTGAAATGTGATGAGGAAATTACGTCGTGAGATCACCAGTTGTTCATTGACTCCAGGAACAGGCGCTGCATGTCCTCGCGCCCCACCGCGCGCGGGGAGCAGCCGAGCAGACGCTGCTGCTTCAGGGCCCCTTCAGCCAGGGCGGGCACGTCCGGCTCGGAGTAGCCCAACGCCCGCAGGCCGCTGGGGAGGCCGAGATCCCGCATGAGCGCAATGAGCGCATCCGAGAGCGCCAAGGCCGCATCCATCAGGGACAGCCCCTCGGTGTGCGCGCCCAGCAGGCGAGCCGCCCGGGCTTGCCGTTCCGGGCACGCGGGCGCCGTGAAGCGGAAGGCGGCCGGGGCATTCACGATGCAGGAGATCCCGTGGGGAATCAGCGGTTCCTTGACGACGGCATAGCCGGGCGGGAGATAGTCCCGGACCATTCCCGCCACCGGGTAACCCATGGCGTGAGGAATGTGTACACCGGCATTGCCGAAGCCGATGCCGGCGGCGGTCGAGGCCAGGAGCATGGACGTGCGCGCCTCCACGTCGCGGCCGTTCAGCACCGCGCGCCGCAGGCACGTCCCGGCCAGCTCGATGGCCTTCTCGCTCCACAGGTCGCTGATGGGGTTGGACCCGATGTAGCTGGGCCGCTCGGCGGGCGAGCC
>DATIFO010000177.1:0-4249 GCA_035455275.1 Methylomirabilis sp. (SeqCode)
TTTCAGCGTGCCGATCTGCGCCGCCGTGCTGTTCGTCCTCGGCGTCCTGACCCACAAGGGGATCATCAAGCGGATCCTGGGTGGGCCCATGCTGGCCCAGATCTTCGCCACCTTCGGCTTCGGGATCTTCCTCCGGGCGGCGGCCCAGTTCCTGTGGACTCCGGACTTCCGCCAGGTGGGGCGAGCGTGGGTGCAGGGACCGGTAAGGATCCTGGGGATCTCGGTCGGCTTGCCGCAGGTGGTGGCCAGCGGGGCGTGCCTCGTCGCCTTCAGCCTCCTCTACTGGTTCATCACCAGGACGGAGACGGGCATGGCCCTGGAAGCCACGGCGCAGGACCGGCAGGCTGCGGCCCTCATGGGCATCAACACGGAGCGGATGTTTGCCCTGGGCTGGGGAATCGGGTCGGCTTGCGTGGGGGTGGCGGGGGCTTTCCTGGCGAGCTTCTTCTACATCTTTCCCCAGGTCGGGTTCCTCTTCGCCCTCATTGCCTATGTGATCGTGGCCCTGGGTGGGTTCGGGAGCATTCTCGGGTCGCTCGTGGCCGGCTTGATCATCGGGCTGGTCGAGGTCCTGGGAGGCCTGTTCATTGCACCGGCCTTCAAGTATGTGGCCGTGTACCTCATCTACCTGCTGATCGTCCTCGTACGACCGCAGGGGCTCTTGGGGAAGTTCTGATGGCGCCGGGCGAACACGTCGAGGCCGTGAAGGTGGGCGCGTTGGCAGAGGCTCCGTCGGCCTCGCGGGCGAAGTGGGGCTGGGCCCTCCTGGCGCTCCTGGTCTCGGCGGCGCTGCTGTTCCCCGCGATGTTTCGGCTGCCGTATCCCCGCGACCTGGCGATTCGGGTCCTGCTGTATGCCATGCTGGCCCAGGCCTGGAACATTCTGGCCGGCTACTGCGGGCAGATCTCCTTGGGCCATGCGGTGTTCTTCGGCGCTGGCGCCTACACGTCCAGCATCCTCCAGACCATCCTGGGCTGGAACCCGTGGATCGGCCTCTTGGCGGGGGCGGCCGTCGCCGTAGCGCTCTCGCTCCTGATCGGGTACCCGTGCTTCCGCTTGCGGGGACACTACTTCGCCATCGCCACCATCGCCATCGGGGAGATCATCCAGACGCTGGCCATCAACTGGGATTTCATCGGCGGGGCCCGAGGACTCTCCCTCCCCTTTCGGAAGGACTCCCTCCTAGGCTTCCAGTTTCAGACCAGCAAGTATCCCTATTATTACATCATCCTGACGCTGTTTAGCCTGTGCCTCCTGGCGAGCTGGCGGATCGAGCGGACCCGGCTGGGGTACTACTTCCGGGCGATCCGCGAAGACCCCGCGGCGGCTCAGAGCGTGGGGATCTCCATCACCAAGTACAAGCTCGTCGCCATGGCCATCTCCGCTGCCTTCGTGGCGGCGGGGGGGAGCTTCTACGCACAGTACGTCCTCTACCTCGATCCGGACAGTGTCTTCCCCCTGTCCCTGTCCATCCTCATCTGCGTCCTGGCGGTGGTGGGGGGTACGGGGACGCTGTGGGGACCGCTGGTGGGTGCGGCCCTCATGGTGCCGCTCTCGGAGTACACGCGGATACACTTCGGCGGGACGGGGAGCGCGGTGGATCTGCTGCTCTACGGCGGCCTGCTCACGGCCGTGGCGGTGTTCCAGCCGGCAGGGTTGGTGGGGCTCGTGCGGCGCTGGTGGAGACGCGGATGGCGCTCCTGACCCTGGCGGGCGTGACCAAGCGGTTCGGCGGCCTGGTGGCGAACCGCGACATCAGCTTCAGCGTGGAAGAGGGGGAGATCCTCGGCCTCATCGGGCCCAACGGCGCGGGCAAGAGTACGCTCTTCGAGGTGATCACGGGCTACTACCGGCCCGATGCGGGGGACATCCGCTTCGGCGACCACCGGATCGTGGGGCGGCGCCCCGACCAGATCAATCGGCTGGGCATCGGGCGCACCTTCCAGAAGCTCCGGCCGTTCCACGCCATGACGCTGGCCGAGAACGTCATGGTGGCCGCCATGCAGCACGAGCCGGCACCCGCCGCGGCGCGGCGGGAGGCGCTCAAGTATCTGGCCTTCGTCGAGCTGGCGGACAAGGCCGACAGCTACGCCAACACCCTCAGCACCGGGGAGCGCAAGCGACTGGAGATGGCGCGGGCCATGGCGACCCACCCGCGCCTCTTGCTCCTGGACGAGATCACCGGGGGGGTGGATCATCGCACGATCCCCACCCTGATGCAGCTCATCGGGCGGCTGCGGGGCGAGGGCCTGACCCTGGTGGTGATCGAGCACAACATGCGCGTCATCATGTCCATCTCCGATCGGATCGTCGCGTTGCGGCTGGGTGAGGTCATCGCCAATGGGCGCCCCTCCGAGGTGGGGAAGGATCGGCGCGTGGTCGAGGCCTACCTGGGAGAGGCGTTCGTTCTGCCCACGGCACAGGCCGGAGATGCACCCCAGCCGGGTGCAGAGGAGCGGGCATAGCGTGCTGCGCGTCCAGGATCTCGTCGTCCGCTACGGGGACTTCCAGGCCCTCTGGGGCGTGTCCCTCGAGGTCCACGAGGGGGAAGTCGTGTGTCTCCTGGGACCGAACGGGGCCGGCAAGAGCACGCTGGTCAGCGCCGTATCGGGCCTGGTGAAGCCTCTGGCGGGCCGCCTGGAGTTCCGGGGGGAGCGCATCGACGGCCTCCCCACGCACCAGATCGTGACGCGGGGCATCTCCCACGTCCTGGAACAACGGCGTGCCTTCCCCTACCTCACGGTTGAGAAGAACCTCATCCTGGGGAGCTACCAGGAGCGGGCCCGCCCTCACCGGGAGGAGACGCTCCAGTGGGTCTTCACCCTCTTCCCCATCCTGCAAGAGCGGCGTCACCAGATGGCCTACAGCCTGAGCGGCGGCGAGCAGCAGATGCTAGCCATCGGGCGGGGGCTCATGTCGCGGCCGAGGTTCCTCATGGTGGACGAGCCGCTCCTGGGTCTGGGGCCCCTCGTGGTCGCCACGATCATGGAGATCATCCGCAAGATCAACGCCGCGGGCGTCACGGTGCTCTTCATCGAGCAGAACGTCCAGCTTGCCCTGAGTGTCTCCCATCGCGGGTATCTCTTGGAGAGCGGGCGGATGGTGGCCGCGGGTGCGGCCAAGGACCTCCTGGAGTCGAAGCTGGTGCGAGAAGTCTATCTCGGCATATAACAGGCTGCCGAAAGGGCCCATCTGCCGGGTTCCCATCCGGAGGATGAGTGACGCCGCCTTGCATCCGGAGTGTATTGCCCAACCCGGGCGAGAATCGCTTTTTCAGTATCGTGCCAATCCACGAAATGACGGAAGGGACCGACCATGCAGATCGACCTGAACAGCGACATGGGGGAGTCGTACGGCGCCTATACCATCGGTGCGGATGAGGAGATCCTGCGCTGGGTGACCTCGGCCAACGCGGCCTGCGGCTGGCACGGAGGCGACCCGAACGTGATGCGGCGCACGCTGCAGAAGGCGAAAGAGCTGGGCGTGCGCGTGGGGGCCCATCCGAGCTATCCGGACCTGTTGGGGTTCGGCCGACGCGTCATGCAGATCAGCCGGCAAGAGGCCCGGGACTACGTGCTCTACCAGATCGGGGCCCTGCGAGCGTTCGCCGACGCCCTGGAGGTGAAGCTCCAGCACGTGAAGCCCCACGGAGCCATCTACAATGCCGCCGCCAAGGATCGGGAGCTGTCTCTGGGGATCGCCGAGGGGGTGGCCGACGCGGGCGGGGATCTCATCCTGGTGGGCCTCCCCGGCTCGGAGATCGTGAAGGCGGGGAAAGAGGTCGGGTTGCGCGTGGCGCGCGAGGCCTTCGGCGACCGCGCCTACAACGAGGACGGCAGCCTGGTCTCGCGGAAGATCGCCGGATCCCTGATCACCGACCCGGATGTGGTGGCCGAGCGCGTCCTCGGCTTCGTCCGCGGCAGCGTGACTGCCATCACCGGGAAGGAGATCAAGATCGAGGCGGATACGATCTGTCTCCACGGGGACACCCCGGGTGCGGGGGGGATCGCCCGCCGCGTCAGGGAGCGTCTCGAGGGGACCGGCGTCAAGCTCGCGCCGATGGGCGACTTCGTCCGGCGATGATTCCCGGGGCGGAGGTGGGACAGCCCAGTGACGGGAACAGCGACAGGGTGAGGCGATGAGCGTCCGGTTTCTCCCGGCGGGGGATCGGGGCTTGGTGGTCGAGTTCGGGAACGAGGGCAGTCCGGCCATCAGTGCCCAGGTCCGCGCCCTGGATGCAGGCCTCGCG
>DATIFO010000178.1:0-3987 GCA_035455275.1 Methylomirabilis sp. (SeqCode)
CGCACTTTTCGCCCCCAGTGACCAGGAGCAGGCCTCGCGCTTCCGGTCCGAGGATCGGATCTGACGCGGCCATGATGGGGTTTACCCGCTGGTTGGCCAACTACACCGTCGGCTTGGGGGCCTCGGGGATGTCGGGGCGGCGCTTGACCTCCTTGGGCTTCTCGGCGAGCTTGCCCGGACACCGTCGCTTCCTGAGATGCAGGAGATCCAGCACCAGGGCCCGCTTCATGTACTGGATCGCCTTGGCGGGGTCGACCCCCTTGGGGCAAACGCGGGAGCACTCCCCGGCGTAGTGACACCGCCACGGGCCGCGGCCGAACGCCAGCTCTCCCTTCCGCGCCTGGAAACCGCCGTCGCGGTTGTCCACGTTGTAGCGGTGCGCCTGGGCGAGCGGCATGGGACCCGAGTACTCCGGATCGGCCGCCATCGTGGGGCAGGCGGCCATGCAGCACCCGCACTTGATGCAGTAGCTGAACTGGAGATACTCCTCCAGCTCCGCCGGCGTCTGTTGGAACTCGCCGGTGGGGTTCTCGCACTCGTCCGAGTCGTCGCGGATGAGGTACGGCCGGAGGTCCTGGTGCGTCTGGAACATCGGGGTGAGGTCCGGGACCAGGTCGCGGATGATGTCGAAGTTCGGCAGCGGCGCCACCGCCACCACCGGCGTGCCCAGCTCCGCAATCTGCGTGTTGCAGGCCAGGCGCGGAGAGCCGTTGATGAGCATGCCGCACGAGCCGCACACGCCCATGCGGCAGGAGTATCGCCAGGACAGGGTCGGCGACTGCGTCTCCTTGATCTTCCACAGGCCGTCAAGCACCGTCGTGCCCAGCGTGACCGGGACGCGGTAGTCCTCGGAATGGGGCCGCAGATCCCGCCCGGGCTCGAAGCGGCGAATCCGGAAAACGACCTCGTTCAGCGTGGCACCCATTGCCGCCTCCTAGAGGGATCTGGCGAGCTGAAAACTGGCGATGGCCGCCCAGGTCCCCAGCCCGAAAAGGCCGATGCCGCCCACGAGCAGCAAGGCGCTGATGGTTCTCTTGAGGCCCTCCGAGGGCCCCAGCTCGCAGAGGATGTTCCGGAACCCGTACAGGCCGTGGAACAGGGCGGCGCCCAGCAGCAGGATGTAGGTAGCGGCGAAGAACAGGCTCTTGCCCCGTGCCACCACGTTTCCCCAGTCCACCGGGTGACCCCCCGCGGGGTTCCCGATCCCCACCGTCCGGCTCAGGTGCATGATGACCATGTGGAGGCCAAGGAGCACCACGACGAGCAGCCCCGCCGCCACATGCCACGTCCAGAGCTTCTGATCGCGCATGGGATTCGCCTCCTACTTCAGGATGAAGAAGTCCAGGCCGCCGATGAGCACGGCCGCGACGGCCAGCACCATGACGCCCACCGCCAGCGGGCGCTGCACGTGGACCGAGGTGCGATAGGGATAGACCGGCTCGATGGGCTTCCCCACCCCCACGCCGAGTTCCAGCAATACCAGGCGAAGCCCGTTGAGGCCGTGCAGGACGAACGCCGCGAAGACCAGGTACTCGCCGACCACGAACAGCGGACCCTCCACCGTCTTCATTGCCGTGGCCCATGCGCCCGCCCCGAGGGTCCGCGAGGACGTCAGCACGATGTGCAGGACGAAATAGGCCAAGAGCGCCAGGCCGGTGAGCCGGTGCAGGCTGTACAGGTATCGCTCGAAGCCCCAGCGCCCCCCGCCGAGCCAGCCCCAGATGCCCAGCCGATTCGGATAGTGCTTGGTGGTGATCATGACATCCTCTCCTCCCTGGTTTTTGCGCTGGCGCGCAAAAACCAAGGGCTCAGTACTTCCGCTCTACCGGCTTCCAGGTATCGATGGTCACCGGTTTGTACTCCAGCCTCGGTCCCGACTGGGTGCGGAAGGCCAGGGTATGTCTTAGCCACTCCCCATCGTCCCGGGTGGGGAAGTCGCGGCGGGCATGGGCACCCCGAGATTCCTGCCGCGCCGCTGCGCCCGCCACGGTGACCTCGGCCAGGTCGATCAGGTTTTCCAGCTCCAGCGCGTGGAACAGGTTCGAGTTGTACACCTTGCCCGCATCGCTCACGGGCGCCCTCCTGGAGCGCTCCCGGACCTCCTCGATCTTCTTGAGTGCCTCAGACAGCTCCGTGCCCTTGCGGTACACGCCAGCGTGCTTGTCCATCAGGGCTCGAAGCTCCTGCTTGACCTGGTAGAGGTTCTCCTTGCCGGTGCGTTTGGCAATCTCCTCCACGTGCCGGCGCGCCTCCCGGATCCGGGCCTCGGAGACGGTCGTGAGCCCGAGTCCCGGGAGCGACCGGACGATCTCCTCGCCGCAGATCCCGCCCCATACCAGGCACTCGGCGGTGGAGTTGGAGCCCAGCCGGTTGGCCCCATGCAAGGACACGCAGGCGGCCTCCCCCGCCACCCAGATGTTCGGGATGCGGGTGAGGCCGGTGATGTCGCACTCCACTCCGCCCATGGAATAGTGGGCCACCGGGCGGACGGGGATGGGCTTCTCGATCGGGTCGAGCCCGATGAACTTGATGCACACCTCGCGGATCAGGGGCAGCCGTGTATTGATCTTGTCTGCGCCGAGGTGGGTGAGGTCCAGGTGGACGTAGTCCAAGCCCTCCGGGTGCGGGAAGCCCCGCCCTTCCAGGATCTCGGTCATCTCGGCCCGGGACACCATGTCGCGCGGGGCCAGCTCCATCTTGGAGGCGGCGTATCTCTCCATGAAGCGCTCGCCCTTGGCATTGCGCAGGTACCCGCCCTCTCCGCGGCAGGCTTCCGTCATCAGGATGCCGGAAGGCACCAGCCCGGTGGGGTGGAACTGCAGGAACTCCATGTCCTCCAGGGGCAAGCCCGCACGGTAGGCCATGGCCATCCCGTCACCGGAGACGGTCTGGGAGTAGGTGGTGAACCCGTACAGGGTCCCGCCCCCTCCGGTGGCGATGAGCAGCGCCTTGCCCTGGATCAGCACGGTCTCCCCGCTCGCGGCGTGGATCCCCAGCAACCCGGCGAAGCGGCCCTCTTCCACCAGGATGTCGGTGACGAAGAACTCATCGTAGCGGGTGAAGCAACGGTAGCGCATCAGCGTGTCGTACAGGCACTGCATCTCGAAGAAGCCCGTCTTGTCGGCTGCCAGGGTGGCCCGGGGGTACGAGTGACCGCCGAAGGGCCGCTGTGCGATGCGGCCATGCTCGTCGCGGGTCCACGGGATTCCCCAGTGATCGAGCTGGAGGATCTCCCTCGGGATGGTCTTGACGAACCGCCACACGACGTCCTGGTCCGCCAGGAAGTCCGAGCCCTTCACCGTATCCCAGGCGTGCAGCTCGACGGAATCCCCTTCCTCGCTTCGCAGCACCGCCGCGGTCCCGCCCTCGGCGCAAACCGAGTGGGCCCGCATGAGCTGAACCTTGGAGAGGATACCGATATCGGCCTTCCCCTCCATCCTGCGGGAGATCTCCACCGCCGCCCGCAGCCCGGCCAGACCCGCCCCCAGGATGAGGACATCGTGGGTCAACCGCTCTGTCATCTTTCGGCACCTCCGATACAATCGACGCTAAGAGGGTACCCTTGCCTCCCGCGAGGACTCAAGGCACAGCAACGGGAATGGCGCACGGAACTGCCCGGGCTTCGCTCACAGATGCCGACGAATCCATCTCCAGAGAAGCCTGTACCAGGGCTCGGAGTGCCAGCGCCCAAGGAACTGGCCGCACCGCAGGCACCACGCCTCGTACCCGCCATTGCCAGTCCGGCCGACACGTGCCTCATGCCCCAACTGGCACAACGCTTCAGTGCCCATCACTCACCCCTGAACGCATTGCAGAACCCCATGGCGTCTCGTTAGGCCTCTTGGCACGTCTCACACGAGCTGCTTCAACTGCTCTTTGGAGTGCTCCAGGACCGCGGCGTGGAGGCTGTTGCCGTGGGCGTCCATGGTGACCACGGCCGGGAACTCCTTCACCCGGAAGGCCCAGATCGCCTCGGGGCTCCCGAAC
>DATIFO010000179.1:0-5075 GCA_035455275.1 Methylomirabilis sp. (SeqCode)
TCGCATCCGTGGCCAGGAGCGCGAGGATGCCCAGGAAGAAGAGCCGCCGATATCGGCGGACGATCGGCCGGATATGGTGCCAGAGCCTACCGATGATCTGTCTCCCGATTGCCCAAGAACACGACGGTGGAGATACGAGGCAGGATTCTGATGGGTGAGCAGGAAGTTTGCAAGGATTTCGTGGCGGCGAGCAGGCTAGCGGCTGCCCGTGAGGTCGGCGATCACCCGGAGCAAGTCCTCCATCCGGATCGGCTTGGCCAGAACCCGCTCCACCAGGCCCTCGGCCCCGGACTCCACGGCCGCTTGTTCCCCCCATCCCGTGAGCAGGACGATCGGCAGGTTCGGTATGCGGGCCTTCACCGCCCGGGCCACATCCCAGCCGGTCACCTCGGGCATCCCGAGGTCGGTGACCACCACGTCCGGCTGGACCTTGGCCAGCAGCTCGATCCCGGCCGCGCCGCCTGCGGCTTCTTGCACCGAGTGACCCCCGGCCCGGAG
The DNA here is from genome assembly GCA_035455275.1 of Methylomirabilis sp. (SeqCode). Lineage (GTDB taxonomy): Bacteria > Methylomirabilota > Methylomirabilia > Methylomirabilales > 2-02-FULL-66-22 > 2-02-FULL-66-22. The sequence continues at coordinate 499 of DATIFO010000179.1, forward strand.
GATGCTGGCAAGGGTGTGGCGAACCATGTGGTCATCGTCGATCAGGAGGACGCGGCAGGGGGAGGCCGGGGCCCGGCCCGGCGCGGACGAGGCGACAGCCTCCGCCGGGGCGACGACGAACCTCAGGGTGACGGTCGTCCCCCGGCCGGGCGCCGACGCCACATCGATGCGGCCTCCGTGGCGCTCCATGATCCCGTAGGTGACGGACAGCCCCAGACCCGTCCCCTGGCCTCCCTTGGTGGTGAAGAAGGGCTCGAAGAGCCGCTGGCGGACCGAGTCGGTCATCCCGACGCCGGTGTCGGTGACCGTGAGCTCCACGTACTGCCGGGGTCCGCCTTCGCCGCCCGCTCCGCGCCCCCCCGTTGCCGCGCCCTCGGATCTCCGGATCTGCCTGGCTGCCAGCGTGAGGACGCCGCCCTGGGGCATGGCGTCCATGGCGTTCAGGATGAGGTTGATCAGCACCTCCCGGATCTCCGGTCCGTGGCCGAGGATGCGGGGACACTCGTCGAGCTGGGTCCGGACCGTGATCACCGCCCCACGGCGCTGGGCCTCGTCTTCCCAGCGGGGGCGGGTGATCTCCAGGGCCTCGGCGACCACGGGGCGCAGATCCAGGGGTCTCAACGGGGAGTGCGTCCGCTGGCGGGCGAAGTCCTGCAGGCGGCGGACCACATGGGCCCCGTCCGTGGCGGCGGTCTCCAGGATGGCCAGGCCGGCCTGGACCTCCGCGTCGGCGGCCCGGAGCCGCAGCAGCTCCACCTGGCCCAGGACGGCGGCCAGCATGTTGTTCAGGTCGTGTGCGATGCCCGCCGCCATCTGGCCCAGGGCCCGGAGCTTCTCCGACCGGATCAGCTCCTCCTGGGCCCGCTGGAGGCTCTGGTACGACTGGTTCAGCTCCGCAAACAGGCGGGCGTTCTCGATGGCGATGGCGGCGTGATCCGCGAAGGAGGTGAGGTAAGCCAGCTCCTCGGGGGCATATTGCCGGGGCTGCTTCGTGTTGAAGGTGAGCACACCGAGGATCTGATCCCGGCCCTTGATGGGGAGGCCGAGGTACGTGAGGATGCCCTGGTTGCGATCCTGTTCGGCCAGGACATTCGCGGGGTCGCTGGAGACCTCCGTTCGGAAGATCGGTTGCCCGGTCTGGGCCACCAGACCCGACAGGCTGCCGTCCAGGGGGAGCTCGAAGCCCGGCGGCAGGGTCGTGCCCAGAAGCGCCCCCACACGCAAGACCCGGGCCTCCTTGTCCAGCAGCAGGAGCTTCACGTGCGAGCACGCGGTGCTCCGGACAGCCTCGGCGGCGATCCGGTCCAGGATGTCCTGCAGGTCCAGGCCGGACATGACCGAGCGGGTGGCGCGGAGCAGCGCCTCCAGCTCCGCCCCCCGGTGGAGCGCCGCCGTGTGCAGCCGGGCGTTCTCGATGGCGATGGCCGCCTGTGCGGCGAAGAGGGACAGGGCCTCACGGTCCTCCTGGGTAAAGGGACGCATGTCCGTATCGCGGGCGACCGAGATCACGCCCACGAGCCGTTCGCGGTACAGGAGAGGCTCGGCCAGCACGGCGGCATAGGTCGTCCGTTCCAGGAAGACCGGAAGGGCATAGGGTGAGGCGCGAAAATCGCTGACGATCAAGCCCTCGCGTCGCTCCGCCACCGTGCCCGCCACCCCTTCGCCCAGCCGCAGGTGCACGTTGCCCATCCACTCGCCGAAGCCGGACCACGCCTTCGGTATGAGGGTCTGGGTCCCGTCATCCCAGAGGTGGATCGTGCCCGCGACGCACTCCACCAGGTCCCGGGTGCGTCGCGCGATCAGGTTCAGGAGGGCGGTGAGGTCCAGCTCCCGGATGATCTCCTCGCTGAGGGCGCGAATCGCATCGAGCTGCCGGGTGCGCTCCCGCAGGGCCGCCTCCGCTCCCGTCTTCTCGACGAGGGCGGACCGGGTGGCCTCGTACAGCCGGGCGTTCTCGATGGCGGTGGCCGCCTGGTCGGCGAAGGAGGTGAGGTAGGCGAGGTCGGCAGGGGTGTACTGCCGGGGAACGGTGGTGTTGAAGGAGAGGACGCCCAGGACCTCATCCCGGACCTTGATGGGGAGGCCGAGGTAGGTGACGATCCCCAGCTCTCGGTCCCGATCGGCGTACGCATTCCGCGGGTCATTCGGCGCGTCCGCGCTGAACAGGGGCTGCCCGGTCATCGCGACCAGCCCGGAGTGGCCGATGCCCACAGGCAGCCGATCCTCCTTGGACATGGCGGTCCCCTGGATTGCCCCGACGCGCAGACGTCCGGCGTCCCGGTCCAGCAGGAGCACCTTGACGTGGGAGCAGCCGGTGATCTCGGCTGTCTCCTCGACGATCCGGTCCAGGATCCCCTGGAGGTCCAGGCCCGACATGACCGACCGCGTCGCCCGCAGGAGCGCCTCCAGCTCCGCCCCGCGCCGCACCGCGGCGGTGTGCAGCCGGGCATTCTCGATGGCGATGGCGGCCTGGGCGGCGAACAGGGCGAGGATCTCCCGATCCTGCTCGGTGAAGGGCCGGCTTTCCCCCTCCTGGTCCACCTCGATGACCCCGAGGACCCGGTCACGGTACACGAGGGGCTCGGCCAGGACGGCGGTGATGGCCGTGCAGGCCAGCGTGGGAGGATGGGCAAGGGCTGACGATCGATACTCGTTCAGGATCATGCCAGACTGGCGCTGGGCCACGCTCCCCACCACACCCTCGCCCGGCCGGCGGGGCAGCTTCGGGCGCCCGGCCGCCCGTCCGTGCGCCGCTTGCGGAAGGAGCATCTCCCCGGCCTCATCCCACAAGAAGACGTCGCCGCCGGTGGCCCCCGTCAACTCCGTGGCGCGCCGGGTGATCAGCCGGAGGAGCGAGGGCAGGTCCAGCTCCCGGGTGACCTCCTCGCTGACCGCGCGGATGGCGTCCAGCTGGAGGGTGCGCTCGGCCAGCGTTCCCTCCACCCGCTTGCGCCCGCTGACGTCGCGATCCACCCCGCGGTACCCGCGGAGCGTGCCGTCGTCATCGAAGAACGGCTTCCCGCTGGTCTCCATGACGACGAGACGGCCGTCCTTGTGACGGCACGTGTTTTCCAGAGAGAGGATCGGCTGGCGGCTGGCCAGGATGTCGCGGAAGATCCGTTCCAACCGCTCGGCCTCGGGGGGCGGCATCAGGTCGAAGGCGGTCCTCCCCAGCAGCTCCTCGGGCTCGAATCCGAGGATGTCCCGCACCCTGGGGCTCACATAGGTGTACACCCCGCGGTCATCCACCTCCCAGATCCAGTCCGAGATGGTCTCGACCAGGTCCCGGTACCTGGCACGGCTCTCCTCCAGGGCCCGCTCGGCTTGCGCCCGGTGCGCCACCTCGTGCTGGGCGGCCACGTAGAGGCGGGCATGCTCCAGCGCCAGGGCCGCCTGGTCGGCGAAGGCGGCGAGGAATCTGATCTCATCCTCCGAGTATGTCCTGGGGGCCGGGGTGCTGAAGACCAGGACCCCGAGGACCCGGGAGGCCAGTCTTATCGGGAGTCCGAGGTAGGAGACGTGACCATACGTGGCGGCGAGGTCGGGACGCCAGAGGCGGGGATCTCCCCGGACGTCGGCGATGGCCAGCGGCTCGCCCGAGGCAGCGACCTCACCGGAGAAGCTCTGGGCCAGTGGGATTTCGAGGCCCTCGATCTCTTGGGGAGGAAGGCCCACCCCGGTCCGGCAGCGGAGCACCTGGGAGGCCTCGTCCAGGAGGAACAGCCGGACCCCAGAGCTGCCGGAGATGGCGGCTGCCTGTCGAACGATGGCATTCAGGATCTGGCCGGGATCCAGGGAAGAGGCAACGACCTGGTGAGCCTGGAGGAGAGCGGAGAGAACGCGCTGCCGGTTCTCCAGGACCTGGACCTGTTTCCGCAAGGCCGAGAGTTCTGCTGTCAGTTCGGCTTCGGTCGGCGATCCCACCCGTACCCCCTGTCCGCGAGGTCTTTTCCGTCCGTCTCACCTGTGGGACCAGCCGAGGGGAGAGGCTGATCGCTGCCGGTCCGAACGGATCGACGTGGGTAGCTCCACCCCTCGCCGTCGAGGACATGGCAGAACGCCCGCGCTGGAGTCGATTCGCGTGTCAGTCTAGGTGGTGCCTCGGAGGCTGTCAAGCGGCACGAACGCAGGAATCCCCCTGGGGGGACCGTTTGTAGGCACGAGAAGACTTCCGAGGGCTGGACGGTGCCGTGGCAGTCCGAATGTCTCTCGTCCGGACGGAGGCTTGTGGCGAGAGAGGGATGTCGTCAGTGGATCGCAAACGCCAGGCCGAGGCCGTAGGTGACCGCCCCGGCGATGACGGCGACGGCGGTCATCTCCAGCCCGCTGATCCACCAGGGTCGGGTTGTCACCAGGCTCTTTGCCAGCCCCACGGCGAAGTGGGCCAGGATGCTCAGGGCTGCGGCCCAGACGACGGCCGGGGTCCCCATCGTGAGGAAGAACGGGAGGACCGGGATGATGCCGCCGACGGCGGTGGACACGGTGGCCGACAGGCAGGCATGCCATGGATTGGGGAACGTGGTCTCGGAGAGGCCCAGCTCCTCCTGCACCAGGGTCTTCAGGAAGTGGTCCGGCTT
>DATIFO010000180.1:0-28239 GCA_035455275.1 Methylomirabilis sp. (SeqCode)
CGATATACGGCTACTTCGAGATGCGTACAACAATCCGCATCGACAGGAGGAATTTCTCTTGACACCGAAAAAACGGCCGGGTCCCCCTTTACGGCTGGGTCCCTCGGGCAGCGAGGCGATCCGCCGTAGGCGGACACCGGAACGTGTCAACAAGTATGAGACACTCTTGGTCAGAATTTAGTGTGCAACTCCTTCACCTCTTCGGCGACAGCGACGAGTGGTTCTGTGGCCCTATCGCCCGCCCGGCGGGCGCGTGGCGCCACACCGTCGGGCGCGCCATGCGCTTGCTGGGCTGCCACCTCAGCGGACGGGGCCTCGTCGGGCCACGCGCTGGTGCTCGGCGCGGCTGCGTCAGCCAGTGTCGGTTTGTTAATCCAGACCGCCGACGGGAGGGCCGGCGGTGTGGGCACGCCCCGGACGAAGCGCTCCGGGGTGGCCGCGAAGGCTCTCCGCAAGGATGCCTCCCGTTCCGCGAGGCGGACCTCCGCCAGGCCGTGATGGACATCCCACGGGGTCAGTAGCCCGAGACCTTGAACGGCCGGATCTTCTTGTTATGAATCTCCGTCTCATCGTAGGTCAGGTCAATCGTGCCCCACATCCCTCCGGAGAGGAGCATCGGGTACTGCCGCACGATGTTCTCCGGGATATTCACGAAATTCTCGTTGATAGCCGAGATGGTTGCCCAGTACCGGTCCTCGGTCTCGACGAGCCGGACCTCCAGATTCGCGATCACCGAGTGATGCCGGTTTTCCCGGATGTAGTGGCGGATCTTCTCGGCCTCGGCGCCATACACGAATGTCTCCTTCAGGCGCCGGACCACCTTCTTCATGTCCGCATGAAACGTCTCCTCGGAGCAGTAGTTGTCGATCAGATATTCCAGAACATATCGCGGAAATTCGTCCACCCCCGTATTAATCGTGTGGGCCTTGTTGACCACCTTGCCCCGGAAGACTTCCTTCAATTTCTGATTCATGCCACCCCCAACTGCGCCAGCAGATAGCTCACTCGCTCGAAGGCATCTCGCTGCAGCAGGGCGCGCGCGTCAGGGTCCGTGAGTTCCTCGAAATCCGCCACGGATCTTGGCCCGACGTGGTCCGGTGAGAGGAATTTCTCTCGAATCTTGCGGAGCCCCTCCTCGACAAGCCCATGCTGCAGATGTGGACGGAATTCGCGGACCAAGGCATCGAGCCCGCCCGGATAGTTGGCGAGACAGAATTGGATGTCCCACGAATCCTTGGGCTTCAGCCGATCGTGGAGGGCCATACCCTTCATCACGATGAAGGGGACGATGCCGGCGACCCGGACCTCCGCCGCGTCCAGGCCACCGCCGGGCAGCCTTCCCTCGATCCTAACCCGCGTGTTCATCTCCAGGGCCAATTCACAGCCGCGAGCCTTGCGAGCAGCCATGTCCTGGACAGGCTGCGTCCGATGGCCTCGACCGGCTCCGCCGTACTCCCCCGCCAGGAAGTCCACCTGCACCATGACGGTCCGACCGCCCAACGGGACCTCTCGGAAGAAGATGAATGGCTGCTTCCCCTCCAGATATCCGTGCCGAAGCAGGTGCTCCCGGATGGTCCGATAGCCAGCCTCGGTGATTCGCCGATAGTCGAGGGCGAGATCCACATCCGTACTTCCGATGTGTTTCGTCCGGGCGGAGGGCATGAGCAACTCCGGAACCCATCCGCCCACGATGACCATGTCGTCTCGATACTCCCCTAGGAGGCGAACCAGCTCCAGCATCACGGCGCGGGCCGCGGCCACTGCGTCCGGAGGATAGTCCGTGCGCGTGTTTACCATTGGCGCTGGATTACCTGTTCCAGCAAGAAGGTGGCGGCCTCTTCGCCCCGACCGCGGAACCCGATCAGGTCCAGGTAGGCTTGCACGGAAGAGACGATCTGGATGCCATTCACGTCGGCAGCCCCATAGAATACTCCGTCGTCATAGGGGGACAGGAGAGCCACGTTGGCACCGGACGGCACCTCCTTCAGGCCGAGGGTCTTGACGACGCCATCGGGATCTCCGTTCACGTAGGCCATGACCCGCTGGTACCGCACCATCGGGGCCAGCCGCGCCGCCGCCGAGAATCCCGTGAGCGCGTACTGAATCCCCCCGTCTCGGCATGCCGTGGCCAACTTGCTCTCAATGTCTGGCGGAGCATCCAGCGAAAAGAAGTCTCGTGCCGCGTTGCGACGATAGCTGTAGTTCTGCGACCATTCAGTGAGCAGTGGGCCGGGATCTACCAGGCGGAGCCCCTGCTTCTCCGTCCGAATCCACTCCCGATCAGCTAGGAGCTTCTTGACGTTATAGACCTGCCCCAGGCTGACCCCTGCTTCTCGTGCCAATGGCTGGAGCTTCCAGGTCTTCTTGGGATCCAGGAGGAGCACGCGCAGCACCCGGGTTGTCCTGGTGGAATACAGGGAGCGGAGATCCCGTCGCTGGGGGATGGGATTGGGCCTCCCCTCGCGCTCCACGTACACTCGGCCGAAGCTCAGCCGGCAGTTCCCCGCCAAGTCCACATACCCAATCCCATTCTCCGTGCAGATCTGGGCGGATTGCTGCGAGATGTAGGGCGCCACGAGGATTCCATAGGCTTCGGGAGCCTTCGACTGGTATTGAAGGAGTTGGTTTGCCGCGTCTCGTGCGACCCGAGGCTGGCCGCTGTTCTTGCACTCGACCAGGACAATCTGTTCCCCGTCGGGTGTCCTAATCTTCAGGACGATGTCAGGGGATGTACTTCCAAGGCGAGGCTCCTTCTGGACCTTCTTTATTGAGAGAGAAGACACCCTCTCCAGGCACTCACGAAGCGCCCTCTCCGCCTGTTCCACCAACCGTTGTCCATCACTTTTCACTGTAATTGGCATTTTCACATACTGCTGAACACGCAGTCTACAGTGAAATCGCAGACAGGTCAAACTGTTTCATCACATACGAGTATTTCAGCATATGCTGAATAGTGTATATATGGTGAAACTGTGGCGGCCGGCTGCCGCGCGAAATCCCTACGATCAACGACCCCGTTTCGCTTTCGCCGCCGGCGATGTCGTGCCACGGGCAATCATTCGCACGCAGACCTGGTAGTCCTCTTCGACACCCACCGCCATTTCCTCCGAGAGCTTCGCGAGGTCCAGCCCACCCCGCTCGAACAGTAGCCTGCCCACTTCGAAAAAACCGGTACGCTTGGCGTGCCGAATCCACTCGGCCAATGTTGTTGATGAGGGAACCTTTTCGCTCGGTATTGCGACACCGGCAGAAAGCAAAGCTATGAGCCGCTTGATGCGCCGATTTGTGCCTGCAGCTCGCGCCCGCGATTTGAGCTCCTCCTCCTCTTTGGATGCCGGTGGTCGCCATCTTCCATCTTCGGTCTTGTAGAAATACTCAGCGAGAAGAAGTGTCCAATCCTCGGCTTGAGGTTCGGCATCGCGCGGCGCAAAGGAAGAACTGCTGACCCTTGGGATGAAAATTGGCGCTCATGCGCTCGAGCCTTTCTCCACTGAGAACGGGCACAAGCGGGTTCGTCCGATATTCGGGCCAGTTCTTAACCCGTGGGTAAACCACCATGATGGGATTGGTGGCCGGGGGGTGGAGACCGGGGCACAGGATGGCCTCGTTGATCCCGATTGGTGTCTACCCTCTCAGGGTAATCGTGAGTCGTGTACGATCTATACCAAATACGGGCGCTTCATGCAAGAAACGCTAGCTTAAGGTTGCCCTGTTCGACAGATTGGGAAGTGATCTCGGGTGCCTATTTCGGCCTTCCCGGGGGCCGACAGGGCGAGTTGGTTTATAAAGAGTGCCACAAGCGGACATGGTGGCTCCGGATGCCCGGGTTTGTGCTTGTCGAAAATAGATCGGACGCAACGCCGTAGTCCAGACAGAAGCGATGGAGGCATCCGTCACGTGATTCGAAGTGGCGCTCCCGTCCCGAATGCGCATCGCGCCCGCAGCCTCGTGACCACATAGATCTCGCGGACATCCGCCGGGGGCTTCCGGGTTACCAGGAGGCAATAGAGGCTCTCGGTGACGACCTGGGGGCTGAGACCTGCAACAGAGAGCAGGATCGTCGGCTAGGAGGGGGCAGGGGATGAGGCTGGAGCGAGCCCGCGCTGTTTCGCCGGGCGAGCCGCCGCCGTACTCCAGGATTGATCACCCACGGGCCCTTCCCACCTCCGGCCCAGCGCCTGGGCCCCGGAATGGTGTCGGACGGCTCGTACCTCGCTACTGGAACACTTGGAGGTTTGGGTGGTGGTGCTGGCGACTCTTTCACAGGTTGCGTGGAGCAGTCAAGCGCGCCGGATGTGTTGTTCGTGACGCGTACCAATTGTTGAGTCATGACGCTCATGCTATAGTCGCTTCCACGTGGGGGAAAGATGGGCACCTTCTCCGTTCGAGCCAGATTGGCCTCGCCGCAGCATCCGGAGAATTGCATCACGCTCGACCTGCTGGTGGACACCGGCGCCACCTGGACCATGCTTCCCGAGGAAGCAGTGAGGCAGCTCGGCCTGCCCACCACTCGGCAGAGGGCGGTCACCCTGGCGAACGGGGAGCGTATCACCTACCCCGCCGGCCAGGTGTCCATCCAGCTCAACAGTGAAGAGGGGATCACCGTTTTCCTGGCCGGACCCCCCGGCTGCCTGACCATGCTGGGCGCCGTCACCCTCGAAGAATTCGGCCTCGCCCCCGATCCGGTCAGGAAGACCCTGGTCCCCGTGGCCGGCCTCCTGGCGTGAGCCGGACGATGATCGTGTTCGTGATCGTGTTCGTATTCGCCCCCGCACGATCAGGGTCAACCTCCGCCACGGTCCTGCGTGCTCGTGGCTGTGTTCGCGCGCCAAAGACCGCCCCATGCGATCGGGCATGGTCCCATTGATCCCAGGCATACTCCGGCCTTCGCAGGTTGTCGCACCCGCCCATCTGGACTGTCCGGACGCCTCGGTGCTATACTGCGCCACACCGACCGGCACGGGGTACACTCGTGGATCGAACCGAGGCGACCGCCATCCCGGATGACCGATTGCTCCAGGAGATCGTCCGCCGCATCCGGGCGGCCGGGAATCCGAAAAGGATTGTGCTTTTTGGCTCGCACGCGCGGGGCGACGCCCGGCCCGAGAGCGACCTCGACATTCTTATAATTGAGGAATCCTCGGCTCCGAGACACAAGCGGCCCGTGCCATATCTCCGGGCGCTCCTCGGCCTCTTTCCCTCCAAGGATGTCCTGGTGTACTCCCCGTCAGAAGTCGCCGAGTGGGCCGACGTTCCCAACGCCTTCGTCACGACCGCGTTGCGCGAGGGGAGAACCCTTTATGGCGGATAGACTCGCCCACGCCCGCGGATGGTTTCTGAAGGGCGAGAGCGATCTCTCCGCTGCACGCCGCATTCTCGACGGCGAGGGGCCGTACGACACTGCCTGCTTCCACATCCAACAGGCGGTGGAAAAGCTCCTGAAAGGGTTCCTGGCCCTCAAGGACCAGCCCATTCCGCGCACGCACAACCTGGAGGAGTTGGCCCGACTCTGCCAGGCTATTGATCCGGGAGTAGACTTCGGCGCTGTGGATGTTACCGAACTGACGCCGTTCGCCGTCGAGAGCCGCTACGACTTCGAGTTCTGGCCCACACGCGACATTGCGCAGGAGGCCCTTGACCTCGCACTGGAAGTGCGCCAACGAACCTTGGCGGCCGTCCCGCCTGAAGCAAGACCCTGAGTTCGGCCTTTCCCCCGACCCCATCCCAAAGGTCTTCGTCCCCTTGGCCGGCCTCCTGGCGTGAGCCGGACGATGACCGTGTTCGTGCTCGCGGGAAAGACCGTGTTCGTGTCCGTCACGGTCACGTTCACGAACACGATCACGGTTCTCCCCTGGCCTCAGACCGGGGTCAACCCTGGCGGGTGATGCGCCAGCAGGTGTGGATGCGGGGGTTGCGGGCGAAGTCTGGCGGGATGGTGCTGGCGGAGATGTCCTCGATTATCAATTCGGAGAGCGCAGGGCGATCCATCCGGAAGCGTTGGAAGTTGTTGGAGAACAGCAGGACCCCATCCTGGGTGAGCAGACTCGCCGCGGCACGGATGAGGGGGACGTGATCCCGCTGCACGTCGAATGTCCGCTCCCCCATGCGCTTGGATGTCGAGAACGTGGGCGGGTCCAGGAAGATCAGGTCGTATCGTTCGGGCCGGCGGATCGCCAGCCACTTCAGGCAGTCGGCCTGCACGAGGCGATGGAGCGACCCCTCGACGACGCCGTTCAGCGCCATGTTGCGCCGCGCCCAGTCGAGATAGACCCGCGACATGTCCACGCTGGTCGTGGAGGCGGCGCCACCGGATGCCGCATACACGCTGGCCGTCCCGGTGTAGCCGAACAGATTGAGAAAGCGACGGCCGAACGCCATCTCCCGGATCAATGCCCGGGTGGGCCGGTGGTCGAGAAACAGGCCGGTGTCCAGGTAGTCCGTGAGGTTCACCAGGAAGCGGAGCCCGCCCTCCTCCACCTCGCGGAACTCGCCAGTCATCGCCTGCCGCTCGTACTGCGCCAGTCCCTTCTGCCGCTGGCGCACCTTGAGCACCACGTTGCCGGGCGGGATGGCCAGCACCTCCGGGATGACCGCCATCGCCTCGCGCAGCCGGGCCTCGGCCCGCTCGGGAGCCACCGTGCCGGGCGCGGCATACTCCTGCACGTGGACCCACCCTTCGTAGAGGTCCACGGCGAGGGCGTACTCCGGCATGTCGGCGTCGTACAGCCGGTAACAGGAGACCCCTTCGCGGCGCGCCCATTTTCCGAGGTGCCGCAGGTTCTTCCGGAGCCGATTGGCGAACATCTGGGCGCCGGATGGCAGAGAAGTCGGCTGCTCGCTGGTGATCACGGCTCGGGGTCCTTGAGGGTGGATCGTCCTTATTGGTCGAGGCGGTATGAGAGCGGGATGCGGATGCGGCCACTCACGACAGGATACGGGCCGGCGCGGCGGATGGTCTGCATGGCGATCTCATCCAGTGCCGCGTGGCCCGAGGAACGGAGGATCTCCAAAGCCTCCGCGTTGCCGTCACGGCCGATGCGGAAGCGAACCTCCACCGTCCCCTCCAGTCCGGCACGCCGCGCCGCGTCGGGGTAGGTCTTGACCTGCTCGACCCGCCGCTTGATGTCACGCAGAAGGTCGGCAAGCCCATCACCACCTCCACCCCGCGACGCGATGCCTCCCGCCCCAGTCGCTCCCTTGGTCGTGCCGCCGGCCCCCTCCCCACCCACACCGCCGCGTCCCCCCAGCCCTGTCCCGCCAACGTCGACTCCGCCCCCCTGCTCGACCGCACCGGATCCCCCGCGACCCCTCCCGCCGCCACCTCCCCCCGGCAGGAGGATGATCCCTTGAGCCCTGGCCTCGAAGGGCGGAGAGACCGGAGCCTCCGCTGCGGCCATCGCCTGCGGACCCGGCCGGGGCGGGGCGGGCTCAGTTCTCCCATTCCCGGACGGCCCGGAGGGCGGCGACGATCCCGGACCCCTTGCGCTCTCACCAGACTCGGTTGCCGTCATTGCCGGGGGCTCGGGGTCCTCCGCGGGAATGCCTTGGCCTGAGCCCTGAGCCCTGAGCCCGTCGAAGGGCCGGAGGGTCGAAGGGGCCTGGTCCGCAGGAGGCAGCACCGGCTCAAACGTCGAGACTCCCGTCGGCCCGGATGCCACGGGCGCCCCGCGGGCCCTCGGAGGAACGGGGGGCATAGGTCGCGGCCGAGTAGGTTTCGGCGCGGATCGCACGGGGGGAGGCGGCGGCGGTGTCTCCCGCGTCTCCGTCACGAGTCGCACTCGAAGGCTCGAGTCGCGGGCGGCAGGGGCGGGGACACTGAGGAGAAGGATCCCGGCCAGGATGAGCCCGTGCAGCGCAAGCGAGACCAGGGCCCACATGCCCAGCCATGCCGCGTCATCCCGCCGGAGCCCGAGCGGCATGCCCCCGTCTACCCCCTTCGGGAACTCCACGTTCAGAACTCCCCGGACAGTCCGATCAGGTATCTCCGCCCCAGCGCGGGAAATCCGAGGGCCTCTTGATACCGATCGCCCAGGATGTTGTCCAGCTTGCCAAAGACCGTGAGCCTGCGGAGTACGCCGACCTCTTCAAGCACCAGCACGGAGGCTGCCACGTTCCATGTCACGTACTTGAAATTGGTGGTCGTCTGAAACGTGACCGGGTCGATATCCGCTCGCTTTCCCACATAGAGCAGGGTGGAGTTGAGGTTGACACGATCCCACGGCCGGTAGTTGGCGGTCAGATTCCACGTGTTGGCGGGCCGGCGCAGGAGCGGCTGGCCGTTCTCGCCCTCGGCATCCAGGTAGGTGTAACTGGCAAGGAGGTCGAGACCGAAGCCCGGGCGGACTCCCAGCGTGACCTCCACGCCTTGCGTCCGTGCGTGGGCGACGTTCTGGGCAACGAAGCGGAAAGTGGACGGATTGAATTGGGCCTGGATCAGATCGCGGAACCGACTCTGATACCAGGTGACACCGAGCTGGATCCGATCCCGCCACAGGCTCTGATCCAGACCGAATTCCAGGCTGCGATTCTGCTCGGGCTTCAGGTCGGGATTGCCAGACAGTGGAAAGGCAAGATCGTTGATGCTCGGAGCGCGGAATCCCTCGCCGTAGCTCGCCCGGAGTTTCGAGGTCGTCTCCGGGACGAGAAAGGCGGCCGAGAACTTGGGGGTCACGTGGGTGCCGAAGGCGCTGTTCTCGTCCGCCCGGACCCCCGCCACGAGGATCAGCCGATCCCAGAGCGCCATCTGGTTCTGCCCATAGAAGGCATAGTTCGTGAGCGTCTTGTGCAGGAGCGTCGCGCCGAAGGGGTTGCCCTGATCACCCTTTGCCTGATCCACCTGCAAGCCCGCGGTGACCGTGTCCCAGGAGACCGGGTGGAAATTGTGCTGCCAGTCCGCGGCCAGGCGGATCGTCTCCGTGTTGGACGAGGATGTCAGGAACGTGGGGTCGCGTCGTTGCGCGTCGTCAGTCAGCGGGTCCCGGAAGTCAACTGTGTCCCTGACCAGGGAGAGCTGGAGGCGGTGATCCCACCAGGAGGTCGGCGTGTGGGTGCCTCCCAGGCCGATGATGGTCTGGTCCTCGCGGCTGCTCTGCGTTGGATCGAGAACCAGCGAGAAATCCGGGGGAAGGAACGCTGCCCCCCCGGGGACCGCGGGCAGGTTCTTGAACGCATGGGTGTATCGCGTTGTGAAGTCGAGGCTGAGCGTCGGGTCAACCTCGGCGTCCAGTCGGACGGCTCCCGTGAAGTTGTTGTACTCGTCATGGGCAAACTTTCCGCTGGTGTCGGTCCGCGCAACATCCAGTGAGTATCGAATGGGACCCACCTTCCCGCTACTCTGCGCCTGCTCTCGAAAGGTTTGATACGAGCCGGCATCCAGGCGGACTGCACCGCGGGGCGCCCCCTCTCCCTTCCTGGTGATGATGTTGATCACGGCCGTGAGGCCATCGGAGCCGTAGAGGGCGCTGGAGGCTCCCCGCACGACCTCGATTCGCTCGACTCCCTCGGTCGTCAGGTTGGCGAAATCGAAGATGCCGTTGGCCGGGCTGTTCACCCGCACCCCGTCGATCAAGACCAGGGTGTGGGAGGCATTGCCCCCTCGGGCGAAGACGCTGGTCACGGTACCCGTGGTGCCCGACTGGACCACGCTGAGCGCCGGCACAGCTCGGAGGGCCTCCGCCACACTCTTGACTTGCCGCCGCTCCAGCTCCTGCCTGGTGATCACGGTCACGTCCGCCGTCGTCCGGGAGAGGGCCTCGGGGATCCGGGCCGCCGTGACCACGACCTCCTCGACCGCCAGATCGGGCTCCCGGGGCGACGGGCCCTGCGCCCGCGCCGATTCGCCGGTGGGCATGCCGAGCGTGCAGAGCAGAAACAGCGGGGGGAGTATCCGAGCGTGAATCCGTCCGGTGAACATGGGGCCACCTTCCTTTCCGCGAAGTGGTGAGGCCTGCCCCCGGATAGGTCTCCTGACTTGTGGATCATCGCTTCCCCGCGCCTTCCCATCCTTCGACGAGCTCAGGACAGTGGCGATCTGCGGGGTCGCTCCCCACGTACAGTGGCGGGACCGTGCTGGCTTCCCCTGGAGGCCCGTCTCGTGTGATCGGGCCCGAGGGCTACCAGCTTCCCTTACATCCGGGGGATCGTGAGTTGCGGATCGTCGGTGCGTTGCCGCGGCAGGCTGCCGTGGACGCGCGGCCGGCCCGAGGCCGGGTGGTGCTCGACCTCCACCGGGCAGCCGTAGGCGGATGTCAGGTGCTCTTCGGTGATCACCTCCTCGGGGGGGCCGAAGGCCCGGACCCTGCCCCCGGCGAGGAGCAGGATCCGATCGCAGCACTCGGCCGCCAGGTTGAGATCGTGCGAAACGAGGATCGTGGTGCGATCGCCCTTCTGGTGGTGGGCCAGCAGGATCTCCAGGACGGTCCGCTGGTGCCGGAGGTCCAGGTGCGTCGTGGGCTCGTCCAGGAGGAGGACCGACGGCTCTTGCGCCAGCGCCCGGGCGATGGAAACGAGCTGGCGCTCCCCTCCCGACAGCTCGTCCACGCGCCGGCTCGCCAGGTGGAGGATCCCCGTCGCCTCCAGGGCCGTCTGCGCAATGGAGCGGTCCCTGGCGGTGGCCCAGGCTCCGCCCGTGGCGTGCGGATAGCGGCCCATCAGGGCGACCTCGGCCACGCGGAAGGGGAAGGCCACGGAGAATTCCTGCGGGACCACCGCCAGGCAGCGGGCCAGCTCCAGTCGGCTCATCCGGGCGACATCGCGGCCGCCGAGCCGGATGCGACCCTGCTCGGGCATCATGACCTTGCTCAGGAGGCGCAGGAGCGTGCTCTTGCCCGAACTGTTGGGGCCCACGATCCCCAGGAGTTCCCCCCGCGCCGCCTGGAAGGACACGTCCTCGACACCCTGCCCGGTGCGGTACCGGAAACCGACGCGCTCGACCTCCAGCCTGTTCATCAGGCTCGCCCGCCACTCATCCATCCCTGTCCCTGTCGCCATGTGTCAGTCGCCGATACCGAGATCCGAGGGCCGATAGCAATATCCGATAGCGACTTCCGACAGCGACAGCGAGTCGGATCTCGCTATCCCTATCGCTATCGGTTCTCCTTGTCCCTCTGCTGTCGCCCCGCTCACAGCGCGTCCCCTCCCCGCCGGGTTCGCAGCAGGTAGGCGAAGAGCGGGGCCCCGCAGAAGGCGGTGATGACCCCCACCGGAAGCTCGGTGGGCGCCGCCACGGTGCGCGCCACCAGATCGGCCAGGACCAGGAACGCCGCACCCAGGAGCGCCGTCGCCGGGACCAGCCTGCGGTTGTCCGGTCCCAGGAGCAGGCGCGCCGCGTGCGGGATGATCAATCCCACGAACCCGATGGAACCCGCGGCCGAGACGGCCGCCCCGGTCACCAAGGAGGCCGCGACGAACACCAGGCGCTTCACCCGCTCGGCCTCCACCCCGAGCTGGAGGGCCTGTTCCTCCCCCAGCGCCAGCAGGTTCAATCGCGTGGCCTGGCGGGCGAGGACGCCTCCCCCGATGGCCAGCGCGAGCGCCAGGACGGCCAGGCTGCGGACGCTGGCGGGCCCCAGATTCCCCATGAGCCAGAAGACCACCCCTTGCAGCTCCACCGACGCCAGGAGCGCCGTCGCCAGCATGACGCAGGCGTTGAAGAAGAGACCCACGATGACGCCGGAGAGGAGCAATGTGGTGATGGGGAGTCTCCCGTCCACCCGGGCGATGGCATAGACACACACCGCCGCGACGAGGGCCCCGCCGAAGGCGAAGAGCGTCCCCACGGCCGGGTTGGCGAAAGGACCCAGAAAGCCCAGCAGTATGGCGATCGTGATGCCGAAGGAGGCGCCGCTGGAGACCCCCAGCACGGCCGGGTCGGCCAATGGGTTCCGGGAGATGGCCTGGAATCCCAGCCCTGCCAGGGACAGGCAGGCCCCCACGACCCCGGCCAGGATCGCCCGGGGCAGGCGGATCTGTCGCACCACGGCCACGACGGGGTCCTCCGCCGCGCTCCCCTGGCCGAGCAGGGCCCGCACCACCTCGCGCGGCGCGACCGGAACGCTGCCCACCATCACAGAGAGCAGGACACCCAGGAGGAGGATCGCCGCGAGGCACAGGAACGCGGCGGGCCGCCATCCCATAGGCTCCGGAAGCGCCGCCCGGCCTCTCACCGCCCCACTCCCCGGACGAAGGCCTCCGGGTGGATGGCCCGCGCCAGTTCCTCCAGCCCCTCCACCACGCGCGGCCCCGGCCGCAGGATCGTGTCGCTTGGCACCTCCAGGACCCTGCCCGACCGCACCGCGGGGATGCTCTGCCACCTGCTCCAGGCCGTGCGGAGCGCGCTGCCGCCGGCCGCGGGCCGATCCTGATCGCGGTGGGTTGAGACGAGGATCACCTCCGGGGCCCTCTCCACGACCTCTTCCCAGCCGAGATGGGGGTACGGGACGGTTCGCTCGCGGACGATGTTCTCGCCCCCCGCAATCCCCAAGAGATCGTTCACAAACGTGGCGGGACCCGCGGCCACCAGCGGATCGGGCCAGACCAGATAGAGCACGCGCGGGCGCGGCCGGCCCCGCACGGCCTGCCGCACCGCGGCCGCGCGATCCTGGATGCGCCGGACAAGTGCGGCCGCGGCCTCCTCCGCCCTCAGGACGCGCCCCAGCTCCTGGATTGTGGTCAAGATGCCGGGAAAGCTCTCCGGCGTCACGGCGAAGACGGGAAGGCCAAGCTCGCCGAGACGCGCCACCGTCTGCAGGGGGTTCCCATCCGCCGTGATCAGCACCAGGCTGGGGCGGAGCTGGAGGATGCGCTCCAGATTCGGGGTCACGGTCCCGCCGACCTTGGGCCTGGAGCGGGCTGCGGGCGGGTAGTCGCAGAACTCCGTGACGCCCACGAGCCAGTCGCCGCGGCCCAGGGCAAACACGATCTCCGTGAGGCTCGGCGCCAGCGATACCAGCCGCAACGGGCCGTCCGCAACGCTCACCTGACGCCCCAGCATGTCGGTGAGCGTGGCCGCGTCGGCCGAACCCCTCACCGCCAGGAGGCCCGACGCCAGGACGATCGCCACCCACACCGCAGCTACTCTTACGCCGCACATGCTTCCACTCGCCCGAAATGCAAAAGCCCCGATCCGCCTATGGCGGGTCGGGGCTCCAGGATCCAACGGTCCGGAGATCTCAGCCGGGGACCGGCAGATGGTGGGCTGCCCTTCCCCGCGGAAGGATCACAACACCCAAAAGGCTGAGCAGGTTTCCTGGCTCGCGGCTCATCTTACTCTCTGCGCCTTCCCGTCCCCGGATAGAAGAGACAGTGGCCATGCAGATTTCAACGCCGCTCACAGTTGCGGGGCAGCAATGGACTCTCCCTCCGCCCGTGCTCACAGGGCCGAAGGGATTCACCATTTTCCCTCGGGGGTCCCCTTCCTGAGGACCACTCAGCCTCGCCTATTCAATTGTCCCGGCCGAACCCCCCCTTGAACGAGACGACACCTTCCGGACTTTTAATCGAAGCACCTGGAGAAGTCAAGCCATTTTCCGAGCCCAAAAAAGCATCGAGGGCATCCCGGATGGGGTGCCCTCGCGCTGCAGCAAGAGCCAAATGGAGAATGGAGAGAACGATCAGCTCTTCTTCTCTTCCTTCTTCTCCATCTTCATCTCGCCCTTCTTCTCCATCTTCATCTCGCCCTTCATCTCGCCCTTCTTCGCCGCTTTCTTCGACGCCTTCTTCGACGCCTTCTTCTCGGCCTTCTTCTCCTCCATCTTCTTCTCAGGAGCCGCCGGGGTAGCCGGCGTGGCCGGGGTCGCCTGCGCGAAGGCATAGCCGGAGAACGACACCGCAAGGATGGCTGCCAGGAACAACGTGGTCAGCTTCTTCATTCTCGATTCACCTCCTTTCGATTTGACATTCAAGAATGTGTTACTGGAAAAGCCCACCGGCATCAAAGCAGCAACCGTGCCAAACGCCAGATCCGGGAGCAGAAATCCTCACAACAGTTTCAATATGTTAGGCCACCGAACGACGCCGGGCGATCTCGATCCCTTATCGGCGAAACCCGTGGATGCATCCTTTGGGTTGGTCATGCACCATTTGGAGCAGCGGCTTCTTCCACCGATCTCCTCATCCGGTCCGGCTTCACTTCACTCGCCTCTTTAGACGGTTGGCCGCCTCCAGCAATTCAATGGCGTGCTGAAGCCCGGTGCCCGACCGACCGGGCCCCCCCAGCATTCTCGCCAGCTCCTGGGGTCGGTCCGGATCGGGCAGCGTCTGCACCGCAGTCTCCGTCCGATCTCGGAGGGTCCGCTTGGAGACGACCACGTGGCGATCGGCATAACACGCGATCTGGGGAAGATGCGTCACGCACAAGACCTGATGCCGGCGCGAGACCGTCACGAGCTTTCGCCCCACGGTCTCCGCCATGCTGCCCCCGATGCCGGCATCCACTTCATCGAAGATGAGCGTGGGAGTCTGATCCGCCGTGGCCAGGATCGTCCGTATGGCCAGCATGATGCGTGAGAGTTCGCCGCCCGAGGCGATCCGGTGGAGGGGTTTCAGGGGCTCGCCGGGATTCGGGGAGATCAGGAACTCGACGTCGTCGAGGCCGTGCGGGCCGAACGCCGCCTCTGCCGTCACCCCGCGGGTCACCTGGACCTGGAAGGCGGCCTTGGCCATCCCCAGCTCCGCAAGCTCCGACAGGATCGCTTCCTGGAGTGTGCGCGCCGCCCGCCGGCGCGCCGCGTGGAGCCGTTCGGCGCGGGCCGCGAGCTCACGCTCGACATCCGCCAGCGCCCGATCCAGCTCTCCCCGCCGGGCCTCCGATTGCTCCAGGGTCTGGAGGTCCACCCGGACGCGCTCCAGGTGACCCAACACCTCGCCGACGCTCGCGCCGTACTTCCGCTTGAGCTTCCCGATCTCGTGGAGCCTCGTCTCGATCGCGTCCAGGCGCTCGGGGTCGAACTCCATCCGGCCGCGGTAGTCCCGAAGGCCGCGTGCCGCTTCCTGGAGCTGCACGCCGGCCGTCTCCAGCGCCTCCAGGATCTCCTGCAGGCGCGGGTCGATGGCAGCCGCCTCGCGGAGGCGGGCAGTGACCGCCCCGAGCCGCGCCAGGATCGCCTCGTCGGACTCTTCCAGGGCGGTATAGGCGTGCTCCACGGCCGAGAACAGGCGCTCGTGGTTTGCCAGGACCTGGCGCTCCGCCGCGAGTCCCTCTTCTTCCTCGGGCTGGAGTCTGGCCGACTCGATCTCCCGCCTCTGGTAATCCAGAAGCTCCTGCCGCTGGGCCCGCTCGCGTTCCAGCAGGAGCAACGCCTCCTGCTCCTTCCGGAGTCCCTGCCAGCGCCCGTAGGCCTGCCGGTAGGCGCGGGCGTCATCGCCCACGCCCGCGTACGCGTCCAGGACCTCCCGATGGCGGCGGGGGTCCAGGAGGGGTTGCGATGGGTGCTGGCCGTGGATGTCCACCAGGTCCTGGGCCAGGGCGCGGAGAGTCGCCGCCGAGGTGAGCCGCCCAGCGGCGTAGGCCTTGCTCTTCCCGTCTCGGAGCAGGTGGCGTCGCAGGACCAGGAACTCCCCGGGCCCGATAGCGATCCCCTCCACCTCGAGGAGTTCCGCGATGGGAGATCCGCCAGGGAGGTCGAAGGCAGCCTCCACCACCGCCTCGTCGGCGCCGGCGCGGAGGAGGTCCTCGCCGCCTCGAGCCCCCAGGACCAGGGAGAGCGCGTCGATCAGGATGGACTTGCCGGCCCCGGTCTCGCCCGTGAGGACGTTCAGGCCCGGCACGAAGGGCACCGTCACCTCCTCAATGACGGCCACATTGCGGATGGTCAACTCGCGGAGCATCCCGGCCGCCCCTGGCAATGACCAAATCCCAATGTCAAATGACCAACGCCGGATCCCAGTTGTTTGCCCATTGGTCATTTGTCATTGGACATCCCCTACCGCTCCCCCCATTTGAGCTTGGTCCGGAGCAGCTCGAAGTAGTTCAGCTTGGCTGATTTCACCAGGGGAATGGTCCGGTCCGAGCGCCGGATGGAGACCACGTCCCGATGCCGGAGTCCCACGCCCACCTGTCCGTCC
The DNA here is from genome assembly GCA_035455275.1 of Methylomirabilis sp. (SeqCode). Classification (GTDB taxonomy): domain Bacteria; phylum Methylomirabilota; class Methylomirabilia; order Methylomirabilales; family 2-02-FULL-66-22; genus 2-02-FULL-66-22. Next base: position 16,063 of record DATIFO010000180.1, read on the forward strand.
ACGGTGAGGTGAACATCCTCGCCCGCCGCGACCGGCAAGATCTCGATCTCCGCGCTGTCCGGGAGGACCAGCGGCCGGTTCGTCAGGGTGTGGGGGCAGATGGGAATGACGACCAGGGCAGGGAGGCTGGGGTAGATGATGGGGCCGCCCGCGGACAGGCAGTACGCCGTGGACCCGGTAGGCGTGGCCACGATCAGGCCATCGGCGCGGAAGGTGGTCACGTACTCCCCGTTGACGTAGGCCTCCAGTTCCACGATGCGCGAGGGGACTGTCTTGGTGACGACGGCATCGTTCAGCGCCTCGTAGCTTTCCACGACCTCACCCGCCCGCACGATCCGGGCGTTCAGGGTGAGACGTCGGCTCACGGCGAACTCGCCCCGCAGCACTGTCTCCAGCGTCGGGATGAGCTCGTGGAGTGTGATCTCCGTGAGGAATCCCAGTCCGCCGAGGTTGACGCCCAGGATCGGCACTTCGCGGGGACCCATCAAGCGCGCCACCGAGAGCAGCGTGCCGTCGCCTCCCAGGACGATGGCGAGGTCCGCGCCGGCCACCACCTCGTCCCGGGAAAGTCCCGACCCCGCCGACGGGCAGATGGCGGCCGCCTGCTGGTCCAGGAGGACCTCGCAACCCCGCCCCCGGAGCCAGTCCACCAGCTCTCGGATGACGGGCTCGGCCTCAGGTTTGTTGGGCTTGAGGGCGATGCCGATGCGCTGCACGGATCCTCCGTTCGGTTGCGACCTCGTTGCGCCCTTCGGCGGTGACCTCAGGCGGCGGCCGGCGCGAGCGCTTGGGCGATCAGTTCCGGCACATCCGCCCCGACCCCCTGCGTGTCGAGATGGATCAGAAACTCCCGGTTTCCCATGGGCCCCAGGAGAGGAGAGGCCGTCATCCCCCGGATGGCGAACCCCGACTCGCGGGCGAATCCCGCCACCCGCTCCAGCACGGCCCGATGCAGCGCGGGATCGCGGACGACGCCCCGCTTCCCCACCTGGCCCTTCCCCACCTCGAACTGCGGCTTCACCAGGGCGACCACCTCGCCGGGCGGGCCCACGAGTCCGGCGATCACGGGGAGAACCAGGGCCAGGGAGATGAACGACACGTCAATGGTGACGAGGTCGGGGTGCCCGGGCAGCCTGGCCGGATCCAGCGTCCGGATGTTGGTGCGCTCCAGGACGTTGACCCGGGGGTCGCCTCGAAGGCGCGCGGCCAGCTGCCCGTACCCGACGTCCACGGCGATCACCTGCCGTGCCCCGGCCTGCAGGAGGCAGTCGGTGAACCCCCCCGTGGAGGCCCCGACATCCAGGCACAGCCGGCCGCGCGGATCCACCCCGAAAACGTCCAGGGCGTGAGCCAGCTTCAACCCGCCCCGGCTCGCGAAGGGGTGTGGGGGGGCCAGGACCTCAAGCGTGACGTCCATCGGCAGGGCCATCCCGCCCTTCTCGATTCGACGCCCGGCCGCCCGGACCTTCCCGGCCAGGATGAGGCGCAAGGCCTCCTGGCGGCTCGCCGCCAGGCCCTGCTCCACCAGGAGGAGATCGACCCGTCTGCGGACGGCCGTCACGCCACCTCCAGATTCAATGACCAATGACAAATTCCCAATGACCAATCGGGTGGAGGCGCGGCCCCCCATCCAGGACACCACGGAGGGATGATCCGTCATTTGTCATTGGTCATTGGGATTTGGTCATTCCTGCACGCCTCAGTGACGTCGCCGGCCGACGAAGTCGGCCAGGGCAACCAGGACCGCCCCTGCCTCCCCGAGGGGTCGCAGGGCCTCCTTCGCCTCTTGCAGCAGCCCGGCGGCCTCCCGCCGGGAGACCTCCAATCCCACGACGCCCGGGTAGGTGGCCTTTCGCTTGCGGAGGTCGCTCCCCGCCGTCTTGCCCATCTCCTCGGTGCTTCCTTCGATGTCCAGGATGTCGTCCACGATCTGGAAGGCCAGGCCCAGCCGTTCGCCGTAGTGGCTCAGGGCATCCAGCTGGGACCCCTCCGCTCCCCCCGCGATGGCCCCCGAGCGGATGGAGGATTGGATCAGGCAGCCCGTCTTGTGGGTGTGCAGGTACAGGAGCGTCGCCCGGTCGATCTGCCGCCCCTCGGCCAGAATGTCCATGGCCTGGCCGCCCACCATCCCCAGGCTGCCGGCGGCCTCGGCGATCTCCGCCACGATCTGGACGCGGCGCGAGGCCGGGATCCCCGCCCCCGAGGAATCGGCCAGCACGTGGAAGGCCTGCGTCAACAGGGCGTCTCCCGCCAGGATGGCCATGGCCTCCCCATAGACCTTGTGGCAGGTGAGCCGCCCGCGCCGGTAGTCGTCATCGTCCATTGCCGGAAGGTCGTCGTGGATCAAAGAATACGTGTGGATCATCTCCAGGGCGGCGGCCACGGGCAATGCATCCTCGGGCCGGCCGCCCACCGCCTCGCAGGCCAGGAGGGCCAGCAGGGGACGGAGGCGCTTGCCGCCCGCGAACACGCTGTAGCGCATGGCCTCGTGGATCTTGGGCGGACACGGGCCCTGCTCCGGCAGCCATCGCTCCAGCGCGGCGTCCACGAGCCGGCGCCGCTCGGCCATGATCCCCTGGAGGTCCGGCTCAGCCATGCGTCTCCCCACCCCCCTCGAGGTCGAAGGGGACCTCCTGTTCCGTCCCCTCAGGGGTCCGCGTGAGCAAGTGCACTCGCCGCTCCGCCTCCTCCAGCCTCGCCGCGCACAGCCGGGTGAGACGCACCCCCTCCTCGAAGGCCTGGAGCGCTTGCTCCAGCGGCAGATCCCCCGCCTCCAGCTTGGTCACCAGGGCCTCCAGTTGATCCAGGGCCTCCTCGAACGTCGGCTCGCCCACCTACCCTTCCTCCCCGGGGCGAATCCCGCGGACCAGGCAGGTGAGCTCGCCCTGGTGCAGGCGGACCGCCACCTCCGACCCGACGGGGGCCTCTCCGGACACCTTCACCACGCGACGCCCGGGCAGGGCAAAGCAGATGCTGTACCCGCGCGCCAGGATGGAGAGCGGGCTGAGCGCCTCCAGCTTGCCCGCCAGGACACTCAGGCGCTCCTGCCGCAGCCTCCGCGACAGCTCCCACCAGGCCGTGAGGCGCTGCCGCAGGCCCCGCAGCCGCTCCGCCTGGCGTCTGACCTGCGCCAGCGGGCTCAGCACCGCGAGGTGGCGCGCCAGCATCTGCACCCGCGCCCGCCGGAGGGTCAGGGTGTTGTCCATGGCCGCCTGCGCCCGCATGCCCAGCTCGTCCACGCGCTGGCGCAGCTCGTCCCGCTGCGCCACCACCAGCTCCGCCGCCGCCGACGGCGTGGGCGCGCGCAGATCCGCCACGAAGTCGGCGATGGTGACGTCGGTCTCGTGGCCCACGGCGGAGATCACGGGGATGGGGCAGGTGGCGATGGCCCGCGCCACGACCTCTTCATTGAAGGCCCACAGATCCTCCAGGGAGCCGCCGCCGCGCGCCACGATCAGCACGTCCAGATCGGTCCGCGCCCCCAGACGTGCGATGGCCGCCGCGATCTCCGGCGCCGCCGATTCGCCCTGCACCTGCGTCGGATGGATGAGGATGGCCAGGCCGGGGAACCGCCGTCCGACGATCGTGAGGATGTCCCGGATCACCGCGCCGGTGGGCGAGGTGATGATGCCGATCTTCCTGGGCAGGCGGGGCAGCGGGCGCTTCCTGGCCGCGTCGAAGAGCCCTTCCGCCTCCAGCTTGGCCTTCAACTGCTCGAAGGCCAACTGCAGGGCGCCGACCCCTTTCGGCTCCATGAACTCCACGGTGATCTGATACTCGCCGCGCCGCTCGTACACCGTGAGCGCGCCGAAGACCAGGACCGCCAGCCCGTCCTTCGGCTGGAACTTCAAGAGCCGGTTATTCCCCCGGAACATCACCCCCCGGAGCTGGGCGCGATCATCCTTCAGGGTGAAGTACATGTGGCCGGAGGTGTGGTGCTTGAAATTGGAAAGCTCGCCTTCCACCCAGACGGCAGAAAAGCCGTCCTCCAGGACGGCTTTGACCTCGGCGGTGATCTCGCTGACCGAGTAGACGTGGCGCGACACGCCCGTGACCATGCGGGACCTTGTAGCATGCGAGCTTCCGCATTGTCAAACCCTTTACGAGGCCCATTCGGTGTCAGCCATCGACTGAAAACTCCGATCCCCTCCCTGTCGCTGTCCCTGTCGCTGCCGCTATCCCTGTCGCCCATCCCCCGCGGCCCTTGGCTCGCGGCTCGGAGTGTGTTAGCGTGTCGCGCCATGACGCGCGACGGCTGGATTGGCGTGCTGCAGGCGGTGGCGGCGGCCGGACTCTTTTCCACGGGGGCCATCCTGGTGCGCTGGGCCCAGGCGCTTTCGCCCGTCCAGGTCACCTGCCTGCGCCTGCTCCTGGGCGGCCTCTTCGTGGGCGCGGCGGCATGGGGGTCAGGCGAACGCCTCCGCCTCCACGGCTCCGAATACCGGCGCCTCGTCCCCATCGGGCTGATCGCCGCCGCCCACTTCCTCACCTTCATCAGCTCCCTCTACTTCACCAGCGTGGCCCACAGCCTCACGCTCACCTACACCGCCCCGCTGTTCATCGCCGCCCTGTCCCGGACCGTGCTGCGGGAGCGGCTCCCCCGTCGGGCCCTGCTGGGCATCGCCGTGGGGCTGGCCGGCGTCGGCATCCTGGCGGGCTTCGAGCCGACCTTCAGCCGGCGGATGCTGATCGGCGACCTGCTCGCCGTGGCGGCCGCCCTGAGCTTCGCCCTCTACTCCCTCTTGGGCCGTCGCGAGCGGGAGCGCATCCCTCTCCTCACGTATGCCTGTTGGGTATATCTGACGGCCGGCGTGGTCCTGGCCCCTCTCGCCCTTGACCTCTTCAACCGCCCCCTGGCAGCCGGCACGCTGGCCGCCGTGGTCGCCCTGGCCCTCTTTCCCCTGGCCCTGGGCCACACGCTCTACAATGCGGCGTTGCGGCGTCTGCACGCAAGCATCCCCAACCTCATCGCCACCCAGGAAGTGACGGGCGGCATTCTGCTCGCCTGGTTGCTGCTCCGGGAGGCGCCGTCCTGGAACGCCCTCGTCGGCGCCGCCCTCACCCTGGTCGGTGTCGGCCTGGTCCTTCGGTGAGGGCCGGCGATCCGGCCTTCGGGCGCGCCGGCCGTTCCGGGCCCTGAGGTCCCTGTGTCCAGAGCCGCCGCACTCCCCCGATTGCCCGACGGACCCCCCCTGCGCCCCCTTGCCAGGTCACTCAGACTCGCGTATAAAGATGGGGCCACGCTCATCCCGGAGGGTGTCATGCCGAACCTGTACACCATCTACTGCCCGGCGGTGTTGGAGCATCACGTGAGTTGGACGCCCATTCCCGAACCGTACCAGGTCCTGCCCCTCATGGCACCGGGCAAGCCGGGCAAGAACCCGGAGCTCGTCCGGGTCCTCCAGCGGTGTCCGAGCTGCATCGTCCGTCTGCTGATGGGACGCTAGCGTGGCCGGGGTGGGGCAGGCATCACACGGCCCCAGGCGCTTGGCGCATGGCGCCTGGCGCCTGGCGCTCGCCAACGAACAGGGAGGCAACCCGTGAGGCATGGGACAGCGGTCGTAGGGCTCGTACTCGCCCTTTCACTCTCCGGCTGTGCATCGTCCAACATCAAGGCCTATCGGCCGAAGAGCACCGAAGAGGCCCAGGTCGTGTCCCAGCTCCTGAAGATCCCCACCGGGATCAGCGCCAAGTCCGTGGACCTCCTCATGCAACCCTACGCCGACGATGTGTACATCGGCAACTTCCACAAGTACATCGGCGTAGCCGCCGTGAGCGCCCCCCGCAGCATCACCAAGGCGGAACTGCGCATCGCCTACGCCCAGCTCTTCAAGTACACCAAGGACATTTCCGCGGACGTGACCGATTTCGAGTTGAAGGTGTCCGGCGATCGCGCCGTGGCCCAGGCGAGGCTGGAACTGGCGTACAAGATCGAGGCGGGGCGAGGGGAAGCGCGGGACCAGGTCATCCGCAACGATGTCATCTGGCGTATGAAGTACACCCCCGCCGGCTGGAAGATCCTGGAGGAGATCTTCCAGTAGCGCCCTCACATGTCGCCGTCCTGGGCGGCCGTTCTCGACTCCTCCCCAGGCTCGGACGGGTGAGCGTCGGTGGGTGACGGCGGCGCCTCCCGCCTGCCCCAGGCCTGCATTGCCTCCCGCGTGAACTCCAGCGTGATGGCCCCGTGGAGATCGGTTCGCAGCAGGCGGGCGCCGACGGCTCGATAGCGCTCCTGGACCTCCGGGTGCGGATGGCGGAAGCGGTTCCGGTACCCTGCCGAGACCATGGCCACCTCCGGCCGAACGACCCGCAGGAATTCCATGCTGCTCGCCATGCGGGAGCCGTGATGCGGGATCTTCAGCGCCTGCGCCCGGACCGGCCTCCCCTCCCGCAACAGGGCCGCTTCCGCATCCCGCTCGATGTCTCCCGTGAGGAGGACCGCCTGATTCCCGAGGCTCACGCGCATCACGAGCGAGGTCGGGTTGAGGCGCGGGCGTTTTCCGTCCCCAGCCGGGTCTCCCCCCGGTTCGACACCCCGCGCTCTGGCCGGGGGATGCAGCACCTCGATGACTGCCCCTCCCCAGTCAGCCGGTGGGGAGTCCGCCGCCAGGATCCGATACGGAATCCTCCGAGAGCGGGCGTACTCCTGAATCCAGAGGAGGGTCGGAGAGGTCGCGGGGACGTCCGCCGCCCACACCTCCCCGACGCTGAAGGCCCGGAGGATCGAGGGCACCCCGTTGACGTGATCGGCCTCGCCATGGGTGAGCACGAGGGCGTCCAGGTGGCCGACCCACTCGTGCCAGAAAAAGGGCGCCACCACCCGCAGGCCGACGTCAAACCCCTCGCCCGCCAGGCCGCCGGCATCCACCAGCATCCGGCGACCCCCGGGCAGCGCCAGGACCATGGCCTCGCCTTGACCCACATCCAAGAGGGTGAGCCGCACCGTCGGCGGCCCTTCCCAGGGATGGAGCCGGAACACCACCTGGATCGCCAGCACCAGGCCGCAGACCAGAACCAGCCACCCCCCGAAGCGCCGGCGGGCCGCCGAACCTTCTGCGCCCTCGGCCGGGGGCGTGCGGAGGAGCCAGGCCGCCACCAGGCCGTAGTAGGCCACCAGCATGCCCGGCGTCGGCGTATACACCCGCAGGCTGCTCCCCGGCCAGGAGGCGAACCACCGGGCGGCCGTGAAGAGGAGATCCACCAGCCAGCCGTTGAGCTGGTTCAACCACGGCAGACCCGACGGGATCACGAGAATGATGGCGCCCGCAGCCGTCCCCAGGCCGGTGATGAGCCCGCTCAGAGGAACGATCGGGATGTTGGCCAGGAATCCCACCGGGGCCACCCGATTGAAGGCGGCTGCCAGGACGGGGAGCGTCATGACGGTCGCCGCCAGCGTGATGCCGACCGACTCCGCCGGCCAGCGCAGCGACCGCGGCAGCACTCGGAGCACCCGATCGCAGCGAGGCAGGAACAGGACGATCCCGAGGGTAGCCAGGTAGGTGAGCTGGAAGCCCACGTCGAAGAGGTAGTGGGGATTCCACCAGAGCAGTGCCAGGGCCGAGAGGGCCAGGCTGTTCAGCAATTCGGCGCGCCGATCCAGGACCACCGCCAGCAGATAGGTGTCGGCCATCACGGCCGCCCGGATGACGGAGGGGCCGGCGCCGGCCATGGCCGCATACAGGGTCACCAGGACCATGGAGGCCGCGGCGGCAATCCGGGGGGAAGCCCGCAGGAGGCGGAAGAGCCCGAACAGCGCCCCGGCCAGCAGGCTCACGTTCAGGCCGGAGATGGCGAGAATATGATAGGTCCCAGAATCCAGGAACGCCTGGTTCATCTCCGGCGTGAGGCCGGAGCGATCTCCCAGGATCGTCGCCTTCAGGAGGGCCGCCTCGGGCGCGGGCATGGCGGCATCCAGTCTCCGCAGGAGGAGGCTTCGAAGACGAAGGACGACGGCCAGCACCGGCGAGCCCCGGGACGCGCTCCGCACCTCCACCGGGCCCCGCGTCCATCCTTCCAGGGCAATCCCCTGGGTGGCGAGATAGCGGGGGTAGTCAAAACTCCCGGGGTTGTCGAAACGCCGCGGAGCCCGCAGGCGGAACGTGCCGCGGACCTCGTCCCCATAGCCGACCTCCAGCACTTCTCCGAGGACGGTCAGCCGCGCCTGTCCGGTCGTCGGGACCCACCCTCCCCCCAGGCGAACGCGGGTCACCTCCATCACGACGCGAGTCCTTCCCGGATCCCCCGTATCGCGGGACTCGGCCGGCCGCGGGTCGGGGGGGCCCGCGACCCATCCCTCCAGGGGGAGGGGTGCATCCAGCGAGCCCTCGGGCAGGCGGCTCAGGTGGTGCGCCGGGCTCCCGAAAAGGGCGGCGGCCATCGTCTGGGCCCCCAGCGCGCCGAAGCCCAGGACGAGGAGCGGGAAGATGAGGCCCGGCAAACCCCTCCACCTGGCCACTCCGGCCGCGACGAGACACCCCACCAGCATGAGCAAAGGGGCCGAGGGCGGGAGCGCCAGCGTGTCCTCCAGGGCGATCCCAAAGCAGAAGGCCAGGGCCAGCGGCACCAGGGGACGCAGGGATCCCTGGCGCGAGGCGCTCGGGGACGGACTGCCGTGCGCTGCGGACATGTTACCTCAAGAAAAACTGCTAGATCGCGTGGGGACGCTGACGTACAATGCCCCGACGTTGGGCCCGTGACGCATGGGAGTACCCGATGAAGTTGCTGGACCGTGCGATCCTCAAAGAGATGGCCGCGGTGTTCGTCCTCGGCCTCATGGTGTTCACCTTCGTCCTCTTGACGAACAAGATCCTCCGGCTCGTCGAGCTGATCGTGAACAAGGGCGTGGGCGTCCTCACGGTCTGTCAGCTCTTCCTGTACATCCTGCCCTACTCGCTGGTCGTGACCATTCCCATGTCGGTGCTGCTGTCCACGCTCGCCACGTACTCGCGTCTGGGCGCCGATGGGGAGATCCTCGCCCTGCGGAGTGCCGGCGTGAACCTGGTCCGTCTCATCCGCCCCGCCCTCTGGTTCGGGGTCGCCGCCACGCTGCTCACGCTGACCATCACCATCTGGATCCTCCCCTTCAGCAACCACGCCTTCAAGGACCTGGTCTTCCAGATGACTCGCCGGCAGGCCACGGTCGGGATCCAGGAGGGCATCTTCAACGGCGACCTGGAGGGACTCATCCTGTACGTGGAGCACATGGACCCGCAGACCTCACGGCTGGAGGGGGTATTGCTCGTGGATACCCGGAACCCTGGCGAGCGCCGGGTGATCGTGGCCCAAAGCGGTCTGTTCACCTCAGACCCGAAGAGTCTGCGTGTGGGCCTGAACCTCAGCCAGGGTTCCATTCAACTCTCCACGACGGATCTGACGGGTCGGTACCGCCTTCTCACCTTCGCCGACTACAATTTCACCTTCGATCTCGGGCGCGGTCTGGCCGATCCCATCCAGCGGTCCCCCGGTGAGCAGGAACTGACGCTGGCCGCGCTCCGGGACCGGGCGCTCGCGCTCCGCGCCCAGGGTCAAAACTACCACCCTCCCCTGGTGGAATTCCACAAGAAGCTTGCCATCCCCCTCTCTTGTCTGCTGTTCACCCTGGTGGGGGTGCCCCTGGGTAGCCGGATCAGGAAGGGGGGTCGGGGGCTCAGCCTGGCCATCTCCGTGGGGTGCGCCCTGGGCTACTACCTGCTGATCGTCGGCGGCGAGGGACTGGGAAATCGGGGGCTGGTGTCCGAGGCACTGGCCATGTGGTTCCCCAACGTCCTCATCGCAATCTGCGGGAGCTTCCTGTTCCTCCGGGTGGAGATTCAGCCGGCCACCCTTCGCCAGGCCCTGTCGTCGCGGCCGTTCCGGGCCGGGGTCGGCGGGCGTCGCGGCTGATCGCCATGCGACTCCTGGATTCGTACATCGGACGCGAGTGCCTGAAGATCCTCTGCCTGTGCCTGGTGCTCTTCACGGGTGTGTACCTGATCGTGGACCTCTTCGAGAAGTTCTCCCGCTTCCTCGAGGCTCAGGTCCCGCCGGCCATGATCCTGCGGTACTATCTCTTCCGTCTTCCCAAGATCTTCACCGAGGTCCTCCCCATCGCCATCCTGCTGGCCAGCCTGCTGTCCCTGGGCGGCCTGGCCCGCCACAACGAGCTCCTGGCCATGAAGATGGGCCACGTCAGCACGCTGCGGATCGCCCTGCCCTGCATCGCCATGGGTCTCCTGGCCAGCCTGGCCGCCTGGGTCACGACCGAGTACGTCGCCCCCCGGACCAACGAGCGGGCGATGAACATCGAGCGGACGGACGTCCGCCGCCTGCCGGCTCACCGGACGACCCGGGACAGCGACATCTGGTACCGCGCCCAGGGGAACCGCTTCGTCCACATCTCCCTGATCGAATCCCAATCCGGCCTCATCCGCGGGATGAGCGTCTTCCAGCTCTCGCCGACCTTCGATCTGGTCCAGCGGGTGGACGCGCGGGAGGCGACGTGGGGGGCCGACGGCTGGACGCTCCGCGACGGCTACCAGCTCGACCTCACCCAGACCCCCGTCCGGGTCACGCCCTTTCAGACGCTGCGGATCGCCCTCTCGGAGCGGCCCGAGGAGTTCGCCCGGGTGGCCCGTTCCCCCGAGGAGATGAGTTACAGCCAGTTGCGCGGCTACATCGAGCGATTGGTCCAGAGCGGGGTGAGCGCCACGCGCTACCGCGTGGACCTGGAGGCGAAGATCGCCATCGCCCTGGTAAGCCTCATCATGGCGCTCATCGGCGTGAGCTTCGGTCTGCGGACGGGGAAGGGCGGGGTCATGATCTGGGTGGGCGTCTGCATCCCCATGGGGTTCCTGTACTGGATGCTCCTGTCCATGGGGTTCTCCCTGGGCCGGGGCGGGGTCCTGCCGCCGCTCGTCGCCGCCTGGCTGCCCAACCTGGTGTTCGGGGTGGGCGGCCTCCTCTCCCTCTGGCGCCTGCGGGGGTAGGGACTGCCTGGGTACCGAGGTGAAAACAAAAGGGCCGGGAAGCGTTCGGCGCCTCCCGGCCCCTTGCATCTCGCAGCTCGTGGCTCTCGGCGCTACGTCCCCGCCTCCCACGACTCCAGGTACTTTCGCTGCTCCTCGGTGAGGGTGTCGATGGCCACACCCATGGATGCCAGCTTCAACCTGGCGATCTCGGCGTCGATGACCTTCGGCACCGGGTGGACCTTCCGCTCCAGCTTCCCCCGGTGCTGCACGGCGTACTCCGAGGCCAGGGCCTGGTTGGCGAAGGACATGTCCATGACGCTGGCCGGGTGCCCCTCAGCCGCCGCCAGGTTGATGAGGCGCCCCTCGACCAGGAGGTAGATCCGCCGCCCGTCCCGCAGCCGGTACGCCTCGACCCCCTCCCGGGCGGGCTCGTGCGCGGCCGCCAGGGATTCCAGGGCGGGGATGTCGATCTCCACGTTGAAGTGGCCCGAGTTGCAGACCACGGCCCCATCCGGCATGACCGTGAAGTGCTCTCGACGGATGATGTGGAGGTTGCCCGTCACCGTCACGAAGACCTCACCCTGCCGCGCCGCCTCCAGCATCGGCAGGACCGTGTAGCCGTCCATGACGGCCTCCAGGGCCTTGAGGGGATCCACTTCCACCACGATGACGTTGGCGCCGAGCCCGCGGGCCCGCAAGGCCACCCCGCGCCCGCACCAGCCGTACCCGCACACCACCAGCCGCTTGCCGGCCAGGAGCAGATTGGTGGCCCGCAGGATCCCGTCCATGGTGCTCTGCCCCGTCCCGTAGCGGTTGTCGAAGAAATGCTTGGTGTCGGCGTCGTTCACGGCGATGATGGGGTACTTGAGGACCCCGTCCCGCTCCATGCTCTTCAGCCGGATGACCCCCGTGGTGGTCTCTTCGGTGCCGGCGATCACTTCCGCGGCCAGGTCCTGCCGCTCCTTGTGGATGACTCCGATGGTGTCGGCGCCGTCGTCCATGGTCAGGTGCGGCTTGAGATCCAGGGCGGCGTTCAGGTGGCGGTAGTAGGTGTCCTTGTCCTCGCCCTTGATGGCGAACACCGGGACGCCGAAGTCCGTCACCAGGGAGGCCGCCACGTCATCCTGCGTGCTCAGCGGGTTGCTGGCGCACAAACGGATCTCCGCACCCCCCGCCTTGAGGGCGCGCATGAGGTTCGCCGTCTCCGAGGTCACGTGCAGGCAGGCGGAGA
>DATIFO010000181.1:0-25261 GCA_035455275.1 Methylomirabilis sp. (SeqCode)
CACCCCGGCGCCGTGCGGGCCCTCGTCCATTCCCCTCAGGATGCGCATTCGCCGGGCCCGGTCTCCACCACGAAGTCCCTTGCGGATCCCCAGTCCTGGTACGCCTCCGGCGCGTCGTGCTCCGGCGGCAACTCCGTGAGATCCCGCACCCACTCCCGGATCCTGGGGACTCCGATCCGCTCCACAAAGGCGGCGAAACGCTCGTCTTTCAGCCTCTCTATTCGGTAGAGATCCAACAACCGCCCCACCAGGGCCGGAGCATTGATCGCCGGGACCTTCACCGCGGGACGCGCAAACGTCGTTTGATCCAGGCTCAATGAGGCCCCGAGGTACACCTGGTAAGCCGGTACCTGCCGGCCATGAAATTCCTTGGCGCCGCCCGAGAACCCGATCTCCGCGAGGTGGTGATGGCCGCAGGAGTTCGGGCATCCCGAGATCTTGATCCGGATCCCCGCCTCGTCTGCCAGATCCGCGTGGCGGTTCTCGAAGAGCTTGCCGATCTCCAAGGCAAGGCCGCACGACGAGGTGATCCCGAGTTGGCACGTCTCGGAACCAGGGCAGCTCGTGATGTCCGCCAGGCGATCCGCCGACGGGGCCGCAAGCCCCGCCCCTTTCAGGAGGCGGAAGACCGCCGTCAGCTTGCTCTTGGGGATCCAGCGGAGCAGGATGTTTTGCTGGTTCGTGGTCCGGACCGTTCCATCCCCGAACTGCCGGGCCAGGAAGGCCAGCAGCCGAAGCTGCTGGGCGGACACATCGCCCCGGGGCAGGCGCGCGGTGACCATGACGTACCCGCCCTGCTTCTGGGGCCGGACATTCGTTGCCTGCCACCGGTGATACTCGGGATCGTCGCCCGGTTGGCCGGCGTACTCTGCCCCGTCTGGCACGGATCGCTGGGAACTCGGCGGCACAACCACCGGGGGAATCTTCCCGGCCAACACCATCCGCAAGGTCGCGCGCTCCGTGAAGACGAGAGTCCGAAATCTGTCCATGCCAAGGGTGCGGATCACAAACTTGAGACGGGCGAGACTCTTATTCTCCCGGTTCCCGGTGCGGTCGAAGACCCGCAGGATGGCCGCGATGCTCACCAGCAGGTCATCCGCAGGCGTGAACTCCTCCAGCAGTTGCGCGACCTGCGGCGATGCCCCCAGACCGCCCCCCACGTACAACCGGAATCCCCGCCGGCCGATCCCGTTCTCTCCTCCGACGACGGCCACCGCCCCCACGTCTTGAATGGGGGCCAGGCCACAGTGATCCTGGCACCCGGAGAAGCTGATCTTGAATTTCCGGGGCAGGTTCTGGTTCATGGGGTTGCGGAGGAAGAAGCGCGCCGTGGCCTCGGCGTACGGCGTGACGTCGAACGGCTCATCCGGGGCCACACCCGCGTGAGGGCACGCGACCACGTTGCGCACCGTGTTCCCGCACGCCTCCCGTGTGGTGAGCCCGACCTCCGCCAGACGCCGGAGCGTGTCGCTGAGTCCGTCCGGATTCACGGAGTAGAGTTGCAGGTTCTGGCGCGTGGTGATGTGCCCGACGCGGCGGGGGGTCTCGGCGACCAACTCCGCCAAGCGATCCAGTTGCCTGGCGCTCAGGCCACCCCCGGGGATCTTCACCCGGACCATGTGGACGCCCTCCTGCCGCTGGCCGTAGACGCCATGCTGCAGGCGGAACCGCTTGAACTCGTCCGGGGAAAGCTCGCCCTGCCGGAGCCGCCGGACGAGGCGCTCGAAGGTTACAACCTCGCCCTCGTCCGCCCAGGAGTCGGGTTCGATCCGGTTCGACCGCGGGAACTCCTCGAGGTCCGGGATATGCAGTTGAGGCTGACTTGTCTCGACTGTCAAGTGTCCGCTCATGATGTCCCCCCTGATCGAAAATGACGAATCACTGCCGCCCATTCTCGGGGCATTGGACTCTGGAGAACCCAAATGCGTGGTCATACTATCCACCTGTATTGTTTCGATTCCCTATTGACCTACCGTAGAATTATTGAAAAAAAATAGAGGCTGGTCCCCCATGGAGCATGCGCGCATACCCATCATCGGGTTCCCTTTTCGGATTATCATTCCTTCTTCCCTTTTTCCGCCTTCTTCCGCCCAGGAATGCCCCAACAAAATCGAAAACCCCTTCTCACCTCGACGATGAGAAGGGGCTGAATATGCGTGTCCCCCTCTCATCTCTCCCCGGTTCCGCTTCACGCCTCACGGCCGATCGCAGAATCTGGGCTGGAGTTGGCACCCGCAATCGAGTTGCCTCGACCGGGGTTGCCGTGGCTTCTTCGGGCCAGTCCCTCTGCCACTCTGGATGAGAAGTGACTCTTTTCTACATGACTCCTATCGGGATGTCAATGGAAAAAATACTGATTCTTTCCGTTATATCTGAACTTTCGTTTATCACTTAAAATTCAAATGATTATGGATGTGACATGGACTCTTGTATTGACACGTCGTAGTCCTACGAGTAGCCTGGGTGGCAATCTTCTTACTGCCGGACACCGCGGCACCGAAAGAGAATGGAGCACTCGATGACCAATCAACTGAGCCTGGAACAACTGAATGAACTACGATCGGTGGATTCGCCCACGGTGTCCAACGCCATTGAGGCATTCAAGGTGCACGATGATACGCAAGGCTTCATGGGGATGGACATTTCCTGTCTCACCCCGGAGTTCGGAGTCATGGTCGGCTACGCCGTGACGGCCGCCGCCGACAGCATGACGGCTGGCCATGTCAGGAACCGTCAGGGCCTCATGCACCTCTTCGAGGCCATCGCTGCCGCGCCGAAGCCTTCCGTCCTCGTGATCCAAGACGTGGGATCGAAGCGGACGCACGCCTGCTTCCTTGGCGATGTCATCGCCAGCCTTTCCAACAGACTTGGGGCCATCGGCATCGTCACGGACGGAGGGGTCCGGGACCTGGATGGGATCCGACCGTTGGGTTTTCACGTCTTCGCCGCAGGACTGGTGGTGGCCCATGGAACCTTCGACATCGTTGACGTCGGGAACCCCGTGGAATTGAGCGGGGTCCGTGTACATCCCGGCGACCTCATCCACGGTGATGCCAGCGGTGTCACGACGGTTCCCCTGGAGATCGCGGACAGGGTCTATCAGGAATGTCTGAAGGTCCGCGAGCGGGAGTTGAGTCTCCGGGACTACGCCCACAACCGGGAATTCACCCTGGAAGGTCTCCGGGCGAAGCTTTTCGGAAAGTAGCAACCAGGGAATCGGCCGCTTGGAGGCTGAAGCAGGGAGGAACTCACACGAAGTCGGAAGGGGGTCCTCCTCCAGCGTCTCCACTCAGAGTCGCACCCTCGCCAGCTCCACTCTCCGAAACCGCCACGTCACGATTCCCCAGCGCACAATCCAATCGAGGAACATCGTGGCCCACACCATGGTCATGCCAAGGTTCGCCACCACGCCGCCGAGGTATGCCAGGGGAAGACGCACGAGCCAGCCTCCCACCACGGCAGCCGCCAGGACTACGTGGGTCTCGCCCGCGCCGCGGAGCGCCCCCGATAAGACCATGGCAACCGCCAGCGGCGGTTGGAGCAGCCCCAGGATCGTGAGCAGGGGGACGCTGTAGATCAGGACAGCCGGGTCAGGCGTGAAAATCGCCACCCAGGTCCTCGGGAAGAGCACGAAACTCGCTCCCCAGACGGTCATGATGATGAAGGCGAGGACACTGGCCTGCCTGGCAGAGCGGCGAGCCCCCTCGGCGTCGCGCGCGCCCAGCCGCTGCCCCACCAGCGTCGTGGCTGCCTTGGCGAAGCCGAGGCCGGGGAGAAACGACAGGGATTCGATGTTGAGCCCCACTTGGTGGGCTGCGTACGCCGCCACCCCGAAGCCGATAACGATCCTCGCAAACACGAGCTGCATCCCGTGGGTGATGAGTCGCTCCCCCGCGGCCGGCAGGCCGACCCGCAGGATGCGCCATAGCTCAAGGGGATTCCAACCGTCTCCGAGCCGTCCGAAGAGCCCCCGGCGGGCGCCCTGCCAGAGGAGCCAGGCCGCCCCAAGGCCTTCCGAAACGCCAGAGGCCAGGGCTGCCCCGACCACGCCCATTTTCGGGAGGCCGATTAATCCAAAGACCAGGGGAACCGCCAAGACCACATGGACGACGTTCACGCCGACCATGGCCCGGAGCGGCGTCCGTGTATCCCCCACGCCCTGGAAGACCGCCGAAACCAGGTGCAGGAAGACGTAGGCGCCGAAGAGCGACCAGGTGATCCGGAGATAATCCAGGGTCAGTTCCAGCAGCCGTCCCGACGCCCCCATGAAGACGGCTGCGGAGCGCGTGAGAACGATCCCTCCGCCCCCCAGGCACAGCGTGGCCACGAGTCCGACCAGGAGGCTCGTGCGTGCCGCCCAGGCTCGACGCCGGTCATCCGTGGCCCCAGTGTGGAATGCCACCATGACCGTGGCCCCCACCCCCAGGCCGTACACCAGGGCCATGACGAACATCAAGAGGAGCTGGGAGAGACCGACGGCGGCCAGCTCCGCGGCGCCCAGGCGCCCCACCAGCAGAGCGTCCACCACGTTCACACCGCGCTGCAGGAGATCGCTCCCCACCATCGGCAGCGCCAGGCGCAGGACGGTCCGGCGCAACCCGCGCGGATCGCCCAGCCCGGCATGCTCGATTTCAGGCTTCGCCCGGAAATTCATCTCCCCTGCCATTCCCAGAGCCCCGCCGGCAGACACAGCAAGGCCGCGCCCCGAGCCTTCGGAGCGCGGCCCGCACCATCACTCTCCCGAAACGCTTACGATTTGCCGCCGAAGGCTTTTTCCACCGGTGATGGCGCGTTGCCCATGGCCTGTTTGGCCTCGGTGATGAAATTCTGCGCGGTCTTTCCGTCCTGACTGTCAGGACCCACGGCCTGGATGAAAGCCTCCCAGGTCCGGATGGCGCCCGCGTAGTCCAGCTTGTCCCGCTGGAGCAGGTTTGCCTTGTCCCACAGGGCGTGGACGTAGGCAGGTTGAATCGCGAGGGCCTGATTGTAGTGCTGAAGCGCCGCGTCCACCTGGCCGCGTCCCAGGAGCACAGTTCCAAGATGGGTGATGGCCTCGACGTTCTTCGGCTCCTGGGCCAGGACCTGCCGGTACAGGGACTCGGCCTGGTCCAGTTGCTTCTGATCAAGCTCGAGGTGCGCCAGTCCCAGAAGTGCCTCGACGTCTTTCGGATTCTGCAACAGGCGCGCGCGGAGCGGGGCAGCCGGATCCAGCCCGGTCCCGCTCCCCGTGGTCGCTGCCGGTCCCGCCGCGCGATACACGAGATAGCTGCCGGAGACGCCGATCACCATGACGATCAGAACGAGCCAGACCACCCCCGCGACCGTGGGCCGTCCGGTGAGCAGCCGCCCGAACTCCCCGCCCACGGCCCGATTTGCACCTGTGGCCCGGCTGTTCACCGCGCTGTGCTGCTGCTTTCGCTTCATGCTCTATCCTCTGCTCACCGATCCGGAGAAAGACCATCCCCCTGGCCGCTCGAAGGCGGCGAAGATCCGATCAGAACCCCAGCAACTTCCGCTCGATCGCGAAAAGCCATTCCGGTGTGAGGGAGAAGGCGAGCCTGCTCAGCACCGCGAAGTAATCGCTGACCAGCAATGCGCCCAGGAGAATCAGGATCACCCCGCTGCCTCGCGTCACCCAGGGGAGGAATCGCTTGAACCGATCGAAGAACGTCAGGAAGTGGTTGATCGCCAGCGAACTCACAAAGAAGGGGATGGCGAATCCCAGCGAGTAGGCGGCCAGCATCAGGATGCCGGTGGACGCCGTCTGGGACACCGAGGCCACGGTCAGAATGGAGCCGAGGATGGGCCCGATGCAGGGCGTCCAGCCGGCCGCGAAGGTGATGCCGGCGATCATCGCCCCAACGTATCCGGCCGGCCGGTCCTTCAACTCCACCCGCCACTCGCGCATGAGAAACGGGATCCGCAGCCACCCGGCAACGTACAGGCCCATCAGGATGATGAAGACACCGCCGATCTTCTGGATGAGCCCTTGCTGCTGGAACAGCACCTGGCCCACCAGAGTCGCCCCCGCCCCCAGCGCGATGAACACCAGGGTGAAACCCAGGATGAACATCAATGAGTTCAGGAGGATGGCCCGCCTGGTGCGGGTGTTGACAACCGTCCCCTCAACGTCGTCCAGGGACACCCCGGCGATGAAGGAGAGGTAGGACGGAAACAGCGGGAGGACGCAGGGGGAGAGAAACGATAACAGGCCTCCCCCCATGGCCAGCAGGACGTTCAGATGTGCATTCGGCATGTCTGTTCACCCCGCTTCCTGTCCGTCCCTGGAAGCGCATTCCGTCTTCCGCTTCGACCCCATGCCACCCGGTGCCTGCCCCTCACTTGCCCCTACCAGCCAGCATCTTGTCAAAGTAGGCGTGGGTCTCGGGGCTGTCCCAGTCCCTGGCCCCGAAGGCCCGCCAGAGGATCTGACCGTTCCGGGCCACCAGGTAGGTGGCCGGAATGGGCCGGACCCCGTACATGTAGCCAACCGCGCCGTCTGCGTCCACGACCGCCGGGAAAGTGAGCTTCAATTCCTGCATGAAGGCCCGGACGCTCTTTTGGCTCTCGTGCAGCGCCACTGCCAGGACCACCAAACCCTTGTCCCGGTAGATCTGGGAGAGCCGCTCCATGGCAGGCATCTCCACCCGGCAGGGCTCGCACCAGGTGGCAAAGAAGTTGAGGAAAACCACCTTTCCCCGAAAGCCCTTGAAGCGAAGCTTTTTTCCGGACGCGTCCGGCAGCGTGAAATCCGGCGCCTCGACCTGTTCCTTCGGCGTTTGCAGGCCCAGGGCCTCCGGGGGATCCGGGGCGGCTGGAGCGGATCGGGTCAGGCCAACCAGCATTCCCGCAACGAGCGCGACGAGTCCGAGGCGGACCCGGGTGTCATGACCCAGGCGCCCCCGGCGGAGGGCGACCCCTCTCTCAGACAAACGCGCCTCGTTGCGTCCCCCTCCGATCTCCCGCATCCCCCTTACTCTTTTCCTTGTCGAAGACCGACCTCAGCCCTGGGCGTCAAGGTGATGCCCGGATCTTCGCCTTGCGGAGGTCGGCCACCACCGCCAGGGCATACCGCTCAGGATCGAGATACCGCTGCGCCACCCGCTGCACGTCCGCAGCCGTCACCGCATTGATGAGTCCGGGGTACCGATCGGTATAGTCCAGACCCAGACCGAAGTACTCGATGCTGGCCAGCAGGCGGGCGATCTTCCCGCTCGTGTCCAGGCGGAGGGGAAAGCTGCCGGTCAGATACGCCTTGGCGTCGCCGAGGTCGGCGTCGGTCACGGTCTGCACCCGGATCCGCCGCATCTCCGCCAGGACCGCATCGATGGCATCCTGGGCCGATTCATTCTTCGTCTGCAGGGTGACGGTGAAGGTCCCGGCGTACTTGTCGGGGATGAAGACACTTCCGACATCGTAGGCCCAGCCCTTCTCGTCGCGAATCTTGGCCACCAGGCGTGAATTGAACCCCCCTCCGCCCAAGAGGTAGTTCATCACCAGGATGGCGTAGTAGTCCGGATTATCCCGCCGCACCCCCAGATGGCCAAGCGTGATGTTGGCCTGGGTCACGTCGCGCTGAATCGTGCGCACCACCGGTCCGGCCAGGGGTGCGGGTGCGGGCGGCGGCTGGAGCGCCGATCCTCCTGCCTGCCAGCCGCCGAGGCGCGCCTCCAGGCGCCCCTTGAGGTCCGACAAGCTCACGTCCCCGACCACGGCCAGGATCGCGCGGTTCGGCCGGTAGTACAGGTCGTGAAATCGCACGACCTCCTCCCGGGTGATGGTCGGCACGGAGGCCTCGGTCCCTTCCACGGGTCGTCCGTACGGGTGCTTCGGGAAGACCAGCTCGGCGAGCGCCTCCGCCGAGACCTCTCCGGGGTCCTCGTGCTTGCGCTTGATCCCGGCCACCACCTCCTGCGCCTTCCGCCGAACCTCCGGGGGCGCAAAGGTCGGGTGGAGCAGGATATCCGCCAAGAGGTCCAGGCCAAGGTCCAGATCCTGGCTGAGGACGGAGAGGGACACGGTCGTCACGTCCTGGCCGGCCTCCACGCTGAGGGAGCCACCCACGAACTCGATGGCCTCGCTCACCTGCGAGGCCGTGCGGGTGGTCGTGCCCTGGGTCAAGAGTTCCGCCGTGAGATTCGCCACGCCCGGCTTCTCGGGGGGATCCAGGAGGGCGCCCGCCTGGATCAGCATCGTGGCCGTCACGATCGGGACGGCGTGCTTCTCGGAGACCAGCAGGACCATCCCGCTGGGGAGAACCTCCCGCTGGCCGATCGCCGCCGCCCACGCCTCGGGTGGACAGAGGTGGAGGACCATCGCCACGAGCGGGATCATTCGAAGGGAGGCGGCGAGCCGCCGCGTGCGCGCGCTCGTTCCGGACCGTCCCTTCATGGCTGACTCCTCCCGCCCGCCGGGGCGTCCGCCTGCTTCGTGGGGATCAGTATCGCCGCCGTGCGGTTCTCCTGCGTGAGATACTCCCGGGCCACTCGTTGCACGTCGGCCGCCGTCACTTTCCGGATGCCGTCCAGATACCCGGCCAGGAGGCGCCAACTCGCAACCGCCTCATACGCCCCCAACAGGCTCGCCAGCCTGTGCACCGAGTCCTGCGCGAAGATGAACTCGGAGGTGATCTGGTTCTTCGCCTTCGTGAGCTCCCGGTCCGTCACCGGCTCCTTCTGGAGGCGCTCCACCTCGGTGTACAGGGCCTGCTCCACCTCCTCGGCCGTCTTTCCGGGGAGCGGTCCGGCGCTCAAACCGAAGAGATACGGGTCCACGTGGACGCTGGAATAGTCGGCCGCGGCGTAGGAGGCGAGTTGCTTCTCGTAGACGACGCCCTGGTGCAGCCGGGCACTCTCCCCGCCGCCCAGGACATAGGCCAGGACATCCAGGGCGAAGCTATCGGGATGGGTGAGGTTCGGCGCGTGATACACGGCGAAGACCAGCGGGAGCTCCGCGTCCTTTCTCACGGACACGCGCCGCTCCCCCAGTTGCTTGGGCTCGACGGTCACGACTTTGGTCGGCTCGGGGCCCCGCGGGATCTTCCCGAACAGCTCCTGGATCTTGGGGAGCAGGCCTTCCTTCTTGACGTCGCCCGCCACGATCAGGATCGCGTTGTTGGGCGCGTAGTGGGCGCGGAAATATTGCACCAGATCGTCCCGGGTGTAGCCCTCGATGTCGCTGGGCCAGCCGATGACCGGCCAGCGGTAGGGGTGCGCCAGGAAGGCCGTCGCCCGCATGACCTCGCCCAGGACGTTGGCCGGCTGGTCCTCGATCCGGAGCCGCCGCTCCTCCATGACCACCTGGCGCTCCGGCAGGAACTCCTTCTCGTCCAGGAGCAGGTGGGCCATGCGGTCCGCCTCCAGCGTGAGGCCCAGCAGCACCCGGTCCGCGGCGAAGTCTTCGTAGTAGGCCGTGTAATCCGCGGTGGTGTGGGCATTGTCCTGCCCGCCGTTCCGCTGCACGATGAGGTCGAACTGCTTGGGGCCGATGGTGGGCGTCCCCTTGAACATCATGTGCTCGATCATGTGGGAGATGCCGGTCTTCCCGATAGGCTCGTTGCGCGATCCGACCCTGTACCAGACCTGGATGGACACCACCGGGGCCTTCGGCTCTTCCACCAGGAGGACCTTGAGGCCGTTCGACAGGGTCGTCTCAGCCACCCGATCGATCAGTCCCGCGGCCGCGGCCGGCCGGCCGGCGGCGAGCGCCAGAACGATCGCCAGGAGCGCAACCCACTGCGGGAAGCGTCTCCCCCATCCAGGTCGGTGCATTCGCGGCATGGCTCTCCTTGTCATGGAAGGGGTACCCGGTATGCTGGCCGCCGGCCGGCGACGCCGACGGCCTTCTCGTCGCGTTGTCTCAGGGGAGGATGGCCTGGACCTTGTCGCCGACGCGGATCTGCTGTTTCGAGGCGAAGCCGGCCGGGACCTCCAGAACCAGATCCCCCGTGGCCGTGTAGATCCGCTGCGGCCCGGTCGGGGTCAGCGGTGGGGCCTGTTTCTCGATCTGAACGATCCGACCCCCGCGGATCCAGATGATGTCCAGGGAGAAGCGCATGTCCTTCATCCAGATGCTGATCGTCTGGGGACGATCATACACGAACAGCATCCCCTGCCCCGGCTCGAGACCCTGCCGGCCGCTCAGTCCCCGCACCTTCTCGTCCATCGTCCGGGCCAGCTCAACCTTGAGCGTCACGCGATCCCCGATCACCAGCTTCCCCGTGACCAGGGGCGGGTTCACGTCGACGGCCGCAGCCGTCGCGCCGCAGATCACGGCAATCAGCACAGCCCAGACCGTCCCTCGCCGGGGAGAGGCGACCATCGACTACCCCTCGGGCAGTTCGCCCAGCTTGACGACCACGGTCACGGAGTTGCCGTCGCGCAGCACCTCCACCCGGACATCATCCCCCGCCTTCTTGCGTTCGTCCAGGAAGGCTGTGAGGTCGTCCACGGAGGCGATCTTCTCCCCGTCCAGGGCCACGATGATGTCGCCGCCCACACCGACCATGTAGTTCCCGACCCGGGCGCGCCGCTGCGACCCGCGGAGGCCCGCACGGGCCGCCGGGCCGTTCGGGGTCACCTGGCTGATGATCACCCCTTCCTTGGTTGACACATTCAGGACGCGGGCCACCGTGGGCGTGATGTCGGCCCCGCTGATGCCCATCCACGGATGGCTGGCCCGTCCGCGGGCGATGAGCTGGGGGAGGATTTTCTTCGCCGTGTTCACCGGGATGGCAAACCCGATGCCGACCGACCCCCCGCTGGGCGAGAAGATGGCCGTGTTGACGCCGATGACCTCCCCCCGGGAGTTCAGCAGGGGCCCGCCGGAATTGCCCGGGTTGATGGCTGCGTCGGTCTGGATCACGTTGCGGATCTGGCGGCCTGTATCCGCCTTCAGGCTGCGCCCGACGGCGCTCACCACCCCGCGCGTCACCGTCCGGTCCAGGCCGAAGGGATTCCCGATGGCGATGGCCATCTGGCCGACCTGAAGCTGGTTCGAGTCCCCGAGGCGCACCGGCGTGAGCTTCTCCCTCGGCACGCTGATCCGGATCACCGCCAGATCGTTGTTCGGATCCCGGCCGATGAGCTTCGCCGAAACCTTGCTCTTGTCCGCCAGCGTGACCTCCAGGCTGTCCGCATTCTCGACCACGTGATTGTTCGTCAGGATGTAGCCCCGATCGTCCACCATGAAGCCGGAGCCGGCCCCCTGCTCGGGTACGACCCGGAACAGGAAATCCTGACTCTGCACCGTGCTGGTGATGTGCACGACCGCCGGACTCACGACGCGATAGATGCCGATGACGATCTCCTCTTCGGTGGTGAACCCTCCGGGACCCCGCCCCTGGCCCCCGGCCGGAAGGGCCTGGCCCAGCACAAGGAGGGCGGAGCATGCCAGGAAGAGGAGAGACAGGCCGCACGACGAGTCAGGGTGTGGATGGCGCCGGATCGACATTCAGGACTCCTCCCCCGACACGGAATTCAGGCAGCCGGCTCCGCGGTCTGCCCTGCGGCAACAGGGAGAGATCGGGGTGAAGGCGCAGGGGTGATGTCCTTGGGGGCGATGGCGATGCCCGCGTCCAGGACGCCATGGAACCCCCCGCGGACAACGGACACGCGACTATATCCCGCCTGCATCAACTGCAGCGCCACACGGGCGCTGGTCGCCTCGTCGGGTCAGTCGCAATAGGCGACCACCTCGCCACCGGGCGCGACCTGGACCTGGAGCGCCTGGAGGCTCGGCCGATCCACATCGTATCGGAGCGCGCCGGCTGCCTGGACCGGACTGGTCTCGAAACCTTCGCCATGGCGCGCGTCCACCAGGGTCACCGCTGATCCCCCCTCCAGCTTCCGCCGGATCTCCTCGGGCGCGATCCGCGCGACGCGCCCCTCCGTCCAGCGGGATCGGCCACCGAAGGTGCCGCGCCTCCCCAGGATCAGGAGCGCTGCGCTCAGACCGACACAGAGGGCCAAGCCGATGGTCAGATTCCGGGAAACCTGCCTGGGCGTCCGCTCCTCCCGCATCTGGGCTTCGGAGCGCAGCCGCTGCAGGTCCGGGAAGCCGGGCATGATCCGATCCGCATTCTCCGCATGCGTGATGGCCTCTCGATACCTCCCTCGAAAGTAGGCATCGACCGCGTCCTGCCACTGCCGGGTGAAGGGGCTGTCGACGGTCGGAACCAGAGAGATCTGCCGGGCAAACTCCTGGACCGTCTCGACCGGGATGAGGAAATTGAAGCCCTGTATGGCCTGATCCCCTTCCTGGGTGAGAGAGATGAACGTGGCCACGCCGATGACCTCACCCCGGAAGTTGAACGCCGGCCCCCCGCTGTTTCCCCACGTGATGGCGGCGTCGGTCTGGACCACGCGCCGATCGGTGATGTCGATCTTGAATCCAGACACGCGCCCGACGGTCACCGAGGCCTCGAGGGCCGACTTCCGGCTGAGGAAGTCGTTGTTCAACACCACCCCCGGGTATCCAATGATGAAGAGCTGCTCTCCAAGGTTCAGCCCGGTGCTGCTGGCGGCCAGGCGAACTGTCGGGAGATTGCCAGTGTCGATCTTCAGGATGGCGATGTCTTTCCCGGACTGCTCGACCTCGCCCTTCCCCCCGCCCGACACCGCCTTGCCTGCCGGCGGGGCATTGGGGTTGAGGGCCGGGCTGTACGCCTTCACCTCGGCCTCGTAGATCTTCCCGGTGGACAGGTGCACCTGAAGCTTCTTGACTAAACGGACCTGGTCTCGATTGGCCGGATTGGAGACGATCTCCCGGAGCCGTTCCTTTCTCGCCCCCTCCGGGACCATGGCCAGGGCCGGGCCGCAGGCCTCTTCGGCCGCCGCCTGCAGGAACCCGGCAGCAAGCTTCTTGGTGTTCATCTCGTAAAAGCGCTCGACCACGTGGCCGTTCGTGGCGATGTACCCGTCCGGGTGGATGAAGAACCCGCTGCCTGTCTCGTACAGCGGTTCCGGCCTGACCGTGTGGGCCCTCTCATCCCCGCAGCGGATGGTCACCTCCGCGTTAACCTCGCTGCTGATCAAGACCACAGCCGGCTTTGCGTGAAGGATGTGGGCCTCCAGCTCCACCTCCTGCGGGATCGCTCCCCGCGCGGAGGCGGGGAGGAGACAGAAGGCACACAGAGGCATCCAAAGGCCAAAGGCCCGAATAGCTCCAGAGGTCCTCAGCACTGTTCGGAGAACTCCGAGGGGCGGCATGGCGAAAAAAGAATAGCCGAGCTACCGGGCAAAGGCAAGCCCCGACCCCGCGGGCTCGATGTGGTCCGCAGGCATCGGGTCCCCCCGGGCAGCCATGTGGAGATCCGGGGAGGCGAGGCGGCGCGTCGCAGCTCCAAAGACAAAGCGCCGGTCGGAGACCGACCGGCGCTCGTGACTCACTGCCAGCGGATTACTGGGCCTTCTTCTGCTCCTGCTTGCGCACATCCGGACCCTCGGTGCCCTTGGGCTCCTGCTTCCGGACATCCGGACCCTCGGTGCCCTTGGGGGCTTGCGTCTGCGCGAAGGCGGGCGCCACAAGAACGAAGGACAGCAGTGCAGCAGACAACAGACTCACCATCTTCTTCATGTGCTACCTCCTCAAAAGACTTCCGTGGTTGCGACTCCCAGGCATCCCTGGAAGCCTGGCAGCCATCCCGCTGCCTATCCTGGACCCCACGTCCGCGGCCGTCGGGGTCACATCCGTAGCTCGCGGATCCTATGTGCAGGGCATATGCCACTCCGAAGAACTGTGCCGAATCCAGTCGGGAACGCCGTCACTGTCAATCTTCTTGGGACATTCGACTGGTTTTGCTTTCCGGCTCGCCTGTCGTCCCCTCATTACCTTTAGATGTCGGATACCCCAAAAGGGATTTGATCACCCGAAATGCTACGGACCCCCGGTGCTGAATCCCAGCCCGGGATGGGGAATCTCCGGGACAGAGTCGCATATCACCATCAGACGTCGGAATTCCTTGACGGTGACGGAGTATTGGGATAGCCGTAAGTACAATCGGTACTGGATGAACCTCGATGACTGATGTGATGGTTCCCCGTGGAAGACCGTTGCCCTGGTATGGCTGGGCGGGCCTGGCGACCCTGGCGCTCGGCGAAGTCGGGCTGTTCCTTGGCGTCCTCCCGATCCGCGTCCTCTTCTACTGCATCGCGTGGTGGTCCTACATCGTGCTGGTGGACGCCTTGACCTGGAGGCGGCGCGGGTCCTCACTCTTGCGCAACCGACCCTGGGAGTTCCTGGTGCTGGCCTTCTGGTCCGTGGCCATCTGGAACCTGTTCGAGCTGCTGAACTTCCGCCTCAAGAACTGGTTCTACGTCAACGTCCCCACGGATTTTCTCTCCGGTGCCGTCTTCACATTCTTCGCCTACGCGACCGTCGTGCCCGGACTGTTCGAGACGTATGATCTCCTTCGCGCGTACCGCATCGGGGAGCATGTACGCACACGGCCGTGGCGTCTGCGACCCTCCGGGCTTTTCCTGGTGCAGACTGCCGGCCTCATGATGCTCATCTGCCCGATGGTTTGGCCGCGCCATGCCTACCCGCTGGTCTGGGGCTTCGCGGTCCTCCTTCTCGACCCCATGTGTTACCGCACGGGTGAATCGAGGGCCCGCTCGCTCCTCGCGGAGCTCGAACGGGGGGACCCGCGGCCGGCTCTCCGGCTGCTTCTCGCCGGACTCATCTGCGGCGGCCTGTGGGAATTCTGGAACTTCTGGGCCTACACGAAATGGATGTACTCCGTACCGTTCTTCGAGGACCTGAAGTGGTTCGAGATGCCCCCCCTCGGATTCCTGGGCTTCCCGCCCTTCACCCTCGAATGCTATGTCCTGGTCAATTGTCTCAACGTGTTCCGTCGGGGGCGGGGGTGGGAGGAATCCGGGCAGATGGGCCGTGGCGCGCGACCTGGACTCGCGGCCGCCGGTGTTCTGGCTGCCCTGGTCTTCAACACCCTGACGTACGTCGGGATCGACCACTTCACCGTGCAGAGCTATCAGCCGTCCCTGGAGCAGATCGACGGGGTGTCAAGAGATCTTCTGGAAAGACTTGCGCGGGCCGGGGTGGATACGCCGCCGGCCCTGCTCCGCCGTGTGTCGGCGCCCGAAGGCCTCCGACAGTTGGCCCGGCAGACAGGCGTCGCCGAGGATGAGCTTCGCGCACTCCACGCGGCTGCCAGACTCGTCGATCTGAATGGCCTCGGCTCCTCTCACTACAATGCCTTGCGACAGTTGGGGATCACACGGGTCGAGGAGCTGGCCTCACAAGATCCAGACACATTGGCCCCTCGGTGGCAAGCCATCTCGGGGGAGAAATCGCCCACCATGTCCCAGGTCAAGACCTGGATCCGGGCGGCCCGGACCCATTCAGCGGGCTGAGCCTGCACCTCAGCGGCGGCTGCCCGCCTAGGGGGTGACGGTGAGAAAGACGCGCCCGATGAGTTGATCGTGGGCCGTGAGGACGTCCACCGACCAGAGTGCCGGTCCCTCACCCGGGTCCAGCTTCCGGGAATAGGTCCGGAAGCCGCCGAGTCGCCCTCCACGGATCGGCGACAGCGCAACCCTTGCCACCACCGCTCCATTCCTGCGCCACACGTGGTAGATCGGCTCGCGCAGGCCGGCAGGCGCGTTCACGGCAGTGAAGCAGGCAATGCTCCCCCATTCGCGCAGGTCGGCCGCAGCGATCTGTGAGATCGGCTGGTCGGGCTCCAGGTCGGTGACGGTCCTGGCAAGAGTCGCGCGCGCCAGACGAAGGGGGACCGGCGGGATCCAACCCCGCACCGGCCACAAGAGGAAAGCCGCCGCGATGGAACACGCGCCTGTCCGGAGGATGGCGGCCCGCCACGGGATCCCGGGAGTATGGAACACCGGCGTCAGGGCCAGGACGCTGAGCAAGCCGCTCAAGTGCAGACCCCAGGAGCTTCGCACCCGAAGGAGCGGGAAGGCCACATTCAGGGAGGCAAAGAGTCCGAACCAGAACAGGAATGGCTCGACCCACCAGAACCGGGCAATCGTCCTTCGATACCAGGGATCGATCGTCGTCAGGAGGGCTGCCGCCGCGAGCAAGACCAGGAAGCTGACATTTCGCGAGGTCAGCGTTGTGCTTGCATAGTAGATCGGCAACAGAAACAGCAGCAGGCCGTGGCTGAGGGTCTGGACAGTATAATCCACGACCAGGCCGACCACGCGGCGCCCGCGTGCGGCCAAGGCCTGACGGGAGTGAGAAAACACCACGGCAGTCAGCCAGAGGAGGAGGAGGTAGCCAACGAACCAGGGGAAATACTCAATGCCCCTGCGGAAGATGAAGAGCGTCCCTACTCCAGAGGCCAGCGACGCTATCGAGACACTCCAATCCTTCGCCCAGCGGATTCCCGGGTGTCGTGCGATGAGATGAGCCCACCATTCAAGCAGGATGTCAGACCAGGTGGCGGCCATCATGTTGGCAGGCAGAGAGCATCGCTTCTGAGGCAGATGATCCCTGGGTCCTTCAGCCAGGCTCCGCTGACCGGAAAACCCGGGTCGATTCCACAATTCTCCCCTTGACGGATCGGGGCCGGCGTCCTATGTTGAAGACAGCCGCAGGGATCAGCGCGGAGCAGCTCTCTCGCCATGAAGCGCGAGGCTATCCCGCGGGTCGCCCAGAGGAGCAAGGCCTCGGGCGCCGGAACCGGCCCAAGAAATCGGGCCGGGAGGACCGGCGTCGGCGATCCAAGGGAAGATGCTGCACGGCTCAGGTCTGATCGCCTGCGGCGATTTTTTTTGCTCCTTCCCTTCATCCCGACGCCCTTCCCACATCCAGCTTGAAGGTCCCCCGTTCCCCCGGGAGGCCAAGGGCTCGGACCCAGGTCCGTCCCTGGGGCGTGAAGCTCGTTTCCCTCCGCTCCATCTCGATACAGAAGCCCGCCTCGGAGCCACGCTGCGATCATCTGCCCTATTGGAAGTTTGCCGCATAAGGTGCAACGGTCCGGAAGGGGGCAGGATACTGCTCGATCAGACGTGGGGAAACTCCCGATCCAGGATCTCGGCGATGAACCGCTCGATCGATACCGGATAGAACTTCACATCCGGCGACAGGATGACCCCTGTATCGAGGACCTCGCCTCGCATGAGTTCGTCCAGCGCCCGTTCGATCTGGGATCGGGGGTCCTGGTCCGTTCTCGTGATCCGCAGGTCATCGCTCTCCAACTGCACGTTGTGCCGGGCTGCATACAGGAAGCTGAAAATCCGGCCCACCAGCGCCCGGTCCATGAGGTCGGGATCGTCGAACAGTTCTCCGTAGGTCTGGCCCGTATGCCTGGGCGAGAGGATGAGGCGCGGCGAGACGCGGATGCTGCCGCGGATTTCGACCGACCGCTGGGTATGCTGCTCATCCGGGGCCACCAGGATGTACGGGAGGACATGATACCCGGTCACGATCCCCGTGATGGGCTTGCGCAGGACCTGGGTATCCTCGAAGACGCGCTTCAAGTATTCTGGTTCGGGACGCGATTCGGGCATGAAAATCTTCCTGGAAGTTCCTTCCCCCTCATCGGAGGTGCCACGGCCTGGTCGTTCTCGGCTGGAGCACACCCTTCCTTCCCCCCAACTCACCCTGCTTATAGCGTGGGCTTCTCGGGAAGGCAAGACGAAAGCTGGAAACGTCTGGCTGAATGATCGAGGCCTGGCAGGTGGGGCTGGTTTACCTAGCCTGCCCGGGCGGACGGCGCGCGGGCGACGCGAGGAGCCCATCCAGGACCTGCTGGAACGTCCCAAACGGGTGCGCCCCGATGAGCAGCTGGCCGTTCAGGAGGAACGCCGGCGTGCCGGTGGCGCCCAAGGCCCGACCGAGGATGGTCTCGGCCTCGACCTGTTTGGCGTACTTCTTCGAGTCCACACAGGCACTGAACGCCTTCCCATCCAGGTTCAGATCCCCTGCATACTGCTTCAGCCGCGCCGACGTGAATGCGAAGGGCGAGGTGTTCCTGAGCAGGACATCGTGATACTCCCAGAACTTCCCCTGCTCGTCCGCGCAGGAGGCCGCCTGGGCCGCGTGGACCGACGCCTCGCCGAGAATTGCCATATGACGGTGGACGAGGCGGACTTTTCCCGCTCGGATGTACCGTTCCTCAATCTGCGGGAAGGTCTCCTGCCAGAACCGGCGGCAATACCCGCACTGAAAGTCCGAGAACGCCACCACGACCACGGGGGCATCCGCAGACCCCTTGGCCGGCCCGGAACCCCGCTCGACGACGGCGACCAGGTCGTCCCTGGATACCGACCCCTGACTCTCGCCTGCAAAGACGTGACCGGGGGTCGCCAGCAGAATCCCCAGGGCAAGTGCGGTCAGCGTGGGAAAAATCGCCCGACAATTCATCTGGTGGACTCCTCTCCTCCGCCTCCGGTTGCACCTGTGGGCGACCCGTCGTTCGCCCCCCTCTGGACCCGGGAGAACCGCCCCGAGACCCTCCAGCCGTGAGGTACCATAGCGAGACGCGCCTTCGCAGTCAACTACCACCCGACGCTCGTCATGGTAGGAGGACAAGACAACTCACGGTCGCCCGCTCTCAAACGGACGTTTCACGGAGAGTGGCCCAGGCCGGTCAAGGTGGAGAAGGAGTTCCATCACGAATGCAGGAGAGGACACTGGCGGCGCAAGCTCGGCTGGGGTACTTGCGCAGAACACGCATTTCGCCAATCCTGGCCCCTTGCCGAGCGTCAACCCGGTTGCACTTCACCACGACGATCGTGTTCTGCTTGGTCCTGCGCTGCAGACCGGACAAGCCGAAGTTCATTCTTGACTCGCATGTCCCTCTGGCAGTAGTGTACTTTTGTCTGCTCCACACACCACCGTTTCTACCTGCTGGCATTCTTCGGGCCTCGTGCCCTGTTCGATAGCTCGGCCCATACCACCTCACCCCGTCTGGCTGAGGGTGTCCCTGTGAGCCACCCCGGCGTTGCGAGGGTCCTGGGGGGAAGCCTCTGCGCGAGTCCCGCCCCACGTCCTGCATCTAGCCCACTAAAGCATTCCTTCCGACCTCAGGCAGAGAGCTTCCATCAAGTCACTCGTCCGGCTCCCAAGCGAATCATCGAATCCGGATCATTGCGCCTCAGAGCGGTACACGTAGGCGGTGAAGGAGCGGCATCATGAGAAGCCAAATACCGACAGGAGTCCTGCGGTTCGGTGTGGTCGTGGGCTGTCTATGGGCTTGGTCGCTGGCGTTCGGTCCCCCGCCCGCGGGAGCTGAGGTCCTCCGCTTGGCCAAGCCGCTCCAGCCTGATGCGGCCTACGGCCGCCTCCCCCTGCACTTCGAGCGGAATGGGGGGCAAGCGGATGCTGCCGTTAAATTCCTCGCCCGCGGTCGGGGCTACACGGTGCTCCTCGCAGGCTCGGAGGCCGTGCTGAGCCTCCGACCGGGGAGCGGGGAGGAGGCATCGAGCAGAGGGAGACCAGACCGGGCGCGGGAAGTGGGGGAGCGCGAGACGCCCGGGCGCGGAGGTTCGGTGGTGCTCCGCCTCCAGCTCCTCGGGGCCTACCCGAGCGTCCCGGCCGTCGCGGAGGAGCCGCTGCCCACCAAGGTCAACTACTTCCTCGGCAACGACCCCGCGAAGTGGCGCACGGGGATTCCCACGTCCGCCAAGGTCCGTTACCCCGGAATCTACCCCGGCATCGATCTGGTCTACTACGGGACCCAGGGGCAATTGGAGCACGACTTCGTCATCGCCCCCGGCGCCGATCCCGCCGCCATCCGCCTGCGGGTCCAGGGGGCCGACGCCCTCACGATTGACCCCGCCGGGGAGTTACTCCTCCAACTCCCGGCAGGCACCGTCCGGCTGCACCGGCCCGTGCTCTACCAAGAGTACGCCGGGAGCCGCACCCCCATCTCCGGCGGCTACCGGCAGACGGGCCCGACAGAGGTCGCCTTCGCGGTCGGTCCCTACGACCCCGACCGCCCCTTGGTCATCGATCCGGTGCTGAGCTACTCTACCTACCTTGGGGGAAGTGGCGAGGACCACGTCACCGGCATCGCCGTGGACGGCAGCGGCGCAGCCTACGTGACCGGTTACACGAACTCCACGGACTTCCCGACGACGGCCGGGGCGTTGGACACATCGTTGAGCGGGACGTCCGACGCCTTCGTCGCGAAGCTCACGCCGGACGGCACCGCCCTCGTCTACGCCACCTACCTCGGGGGGAGTGGCGAGGACTCCGCCTCCGGCATCGCCGTGGATGCCGCCGGCGCAGCCTATGTGGCCGGCTACACAACTTCCGCCGACTTCCCCGTCACCCCCGGGGCTCTGGACACGACCATTAACGGATATTCTGACGCCTTCGTCGCGAAGCTCACGCCGGACGGCACGGCGCTCGCCTACGCCACCTACTTCGGGGGGAGTAGTAGCGAGATCACGTATGCCATCGCCGTGGACGCCACGGGTGCAGCCTATGTGACAGGCCACACCTACTCCACGGACTTCCCCACTACACCCGGGGCCTTCAACACGATCCCTCGGAGTCGCGATGCCTTTGTTACGAAGCTTACACCGGATGGCACCGCCCTCGCTTACTCCACCTACCTCGGGGGGAGTGGCTTGGACTTCGGGTATGCCATTGCCGTGGATGCCACCGGAGCCGGCTACGTGACGGGCTACACCACCTCCACCGACTTCCCCACCACTCCCGGGGCCTTCGATACGACGTTGAGCGGTTACGATGCATTCGTCGCGAAGCTCACCCCGGACGGCACTGCCCTCGTATATGCCACCCATCTCGGTGGAAACAGTTTTGGCAACGCAATCGCCGTCGATGCCACCGGAGCAGCCTACGTCACAGGCAAAATCAGTTCCGCAGACTTCCCCACGACGGCCGGGGCCATACAATCAATCTATAGCGGAGCTATCGATGCTTTCGTCACGATGCTCGATCCTGACGGAAAGGCGCTGTTCTACTCCGGCTATCTTGGGGGAAATATGAGCGACAAAGGCCTCGCCATGGCAGTGGGGACGACTGGCGATTTCTACGTCGCTGGAGAGACAAATTCGAACATGATCCTGCCCATCACCACCGGGGCAGTTCAGCCGACAATTGGTGGAGGCACTGACTCCTTTATCACCAAGTTCACCTGGGCGGGTGCCCTCCCTGGCCTCGTCGTGACGGCGACCACTCCCACCGCCAACGAGGCAGGCCTGACTCCTGGCACGTTCCGGTTTACCCGGGCTGGCGACGTCACGGCGCCCCTGACCGTGCACTACACCGTTGCGGGTACAGCGACCCCCGGGAACGATTACCAGGCCCTGCCACCGAGCGTCACCATCCCCGCCGGGCAGAGCACGCAGGACCTCAGCGTCATTCCGAAGGACGACACGGAGGTCGAACTCGCCGAAACGGTCATCCTCACCCTCACGGCGGATCCGGCCTACACCCTGGGGACGCCCCCCAGTGCTACGGTGACAATCCTCAGCGACGAGCGGGCCATCGTGACCGTCACGGCACCCAATGCGACTGCTAACGAGAACCCGCGCGTCACCGGAACTTTTCGGATTACCCGCGATGGCCCCACCGCAGATCCCCTCACGGTCTTCTATACGCTCGGCGGCACCGCGACCCCTGGAACCGACTACATGATCCAGCTAGCGAGCGTCACCATTCCTGCAGGGCAGAGCACAAGGGATCTCACCGTCACCCCGCTCAACGACGATCTGATCGAGCCCCCCGAAACGGTCGTCCTCACCCTCACGGAGAACCCATCCTACGCGCTGGGCAGCCCGAGCAGCGCGACCGTGACGATCATCAGCGACGATCCGAGCGTCACCGTCACCGCCCTCAATAGCACTGTTACCGAGGAAGGGCCGAGCAACGTCACCTTCCGGTTCGCCCGTACGGGACCCACCACCGACTCGCTTGTGGTCACGTTCACGGTGGGCGGGACCGCCACGGCTGGGAGCGACTACCAGACGTTGCCCACGACCGTGACCTTCTTCCAGGGGCAAAGCCTCAAAGATCTCGTATTCACGACGATCGACGATCTCCTTGTCGAGACGGCGGAGACCGTCGTCCTCACGATAGCCGCGAGTCCAAACTACACCGTGGGGACGCCCGGTAGCGCCACGGTGACGATCACGAGCGAGGAGAAGCCCACGGTGACGATCACCGCGCCGAATCCGACCGCGAGTGAGCAGGGGCTCAGTGCCGGAACCTTCCGCCTCACCCGGACGGGGGAGCTGAGCGCCTCACTGGCGGTCTCCTACACGGTGACCGGCACGGCTACTTCCGGGAGCGACTACGAGCCGCTCGGCACCAGCGTGACGTTCCCCACGGGGCTGGGGACCGTGGATGTCCCGCTCACCCCGCGTGATGATACGCTGATCGAGACCCCCGAGACCGTCGTCCTCACGCTCCAGGCGAACGCGGCCTACACCGTGGGCAGTCCAAGCAGTGCCACGGTCACCATAGAGGATAACGATCTGGACGGCAGCCCCCCGACCATCACGCACACCCCGGTGACAAGCGCCGCGGCGAGTGCTCCCCTCCTTATCACGGCCACCATCACGGATAACGTCGGCGTGCAGACGGCGACGCTCTACTACAAGACAACGAGAGCGGGCAGCTACACGTCGGCCGCCATGACGGCCTCGGGTTCGACCTACAGGGCCACGATTCCCGGCAGTGCCGTCACCGCGGCGGGTGTCCAGTACTACCTGGAGGCGGGGGACGCGGCGAACCCCGTCACGCGCGCGCCCGGCACTGCCCCCGGGACGCCGTACAGCCTGATTGTGGGCGCTACCGTCTTCACGGATGACCCGCTGCTGCCCGGGAGCACGCCGGTCAAGGCGGCACACTTCACCGAGCTCCGGACGGCCATCAACAGGGTCCGGCCCTTCGCCTGGAAAGAGCCGGCCCCCGCCCCCGGTGGGACGGTGAGGGCGGCCATGCTCACCGAGCTCCGGAACGCGCTCAATGCGGCCTACGATGCGGCGGGAAAGACACACCCCAGCTACACCGACCCGACCATCACGCCGGGAGTCACGCCGATCAAGGCACGCCACCTGAACGAGCTGCGCACGCATGTGCGGGGGCTGGAGTAGCGGCGAGGATGCGTTGAGGGGTTGAAGAGCGAGCCATTCGGAGGCAAGTACGTCACCACACCGGCGGCCAGCAGCACTGGGTCCGGCGAGGCGTGGAGCCCGACGAGCGTCAGGAGGTGAAGTGGTTCGACAGACTTCGGCGTGAGACTTCGGCGTGAGCTCAGTCGAATTCCGGGGGCACCATACCGATCTCTGAAGCTCTGCTGCCCTGGGGCCGTGGCTTTCCCCGCCCCATGGGCCCTGGCGCTGCTCCACGGATATGCCTACGGGCTCGCCGCGAGCCCCGCCCGGACGGGGTTCTGCTCAATATCGTGCGCGGCCACCAGGAGGTAGGGTCCCTCCGTGCGGGGCGCACCATTTCAAGAGCCTCTCTCTCTTTCTCCTCCAAATCAAGCATTGAGTATGGTGTCCCCGGAACTCCCGGATGATCCGTGGTCGTCACGCATCATTTCGCATCAGAATACGCTTACCTCCCGTAGAAAAGCCTCGGTGGATGGATCTCGTGCCAGACGGCGTCGCAGGCGTCGAGCTCCTCCTGGCTCAGCGTCACCCCCACGGCGGAGAGATTCTGCTCCAGTTGCTCCACCGAGGTCGTTCCGCAGACGATCGAGGTGATCCCCTTCTTGTTCAGCACCCAGGCGAGGGCGAACTGGGCGAGGCTCTTGCCGTGGTCCCCTGCAATCTTCTTGAGCGTCGCCACCGCATCGAAGTCCCTGTCCGTCCAGTACTTCTCGTTGTACCGGTGACCCAGTGACGCCAGGGCGAACCGCCGCCCCTCGATCGGCGGCTTTCCTTTCTCATACTTGCCGGACAAGAATCCAGCGGCCAACGGGCTGAACACGGTGACCCCGATCCCTTCCTCCAGGCAGAGCGGCAGCAGCTCGTACTCGATGTCCCGGGCGAGGAGGTTGAACGGCGGCTGGATGACATCCCAGCGAGCGAGGTTGTGCGTGTCGCTGATCCAGAGCGCCTTGCAGAGCTGGTACGCGCGGAAGTTCGAGCAGCCGAGGTATCGGACTTTCCCCTGGCGCACCAGGTCGTCCATCGCGCGGAGGGTCTCGTCGAGCGGGGTGTCGTAATCCGGCATGTGGGCGTAGTAGATGTCGAGATAGTCCGTGCCCAGGCGCTCCAGGATCGCCTCGACGGCCTGCATCATGTGCTTCCGCGAAAGACCCATGTCGTTCGGGCCGATCTCGTCGCCGGCGGGCCAGGGATAGAACGCCCGGGGGCGAGGCAGGTCGATTGGCCCCGAGACCTTCTGCTCGCCGTACCTCTTCCCCAGCCGCCGGATGTGTCCGGCCTTGGAGGCGATGACGAGGGAGTCCCGAATTCCCTTGATCGCCTTGCCCACGATCTGTTCCGTCACGCCGTTGGCGTACATGTCCGCGGTGTCGATGAACGTGACGCCATCGTCGATGGCCTTCTGGATGATCCGAAAGGACTCCTGTTCGTTCACCTGTTTTCCGAACATCATGGTACCCAGACAGAACGCCGACACCTTCAACCCCGTCCGCCCGACTTTCCGGTACTCCATCACAGCCTCCTTCGGTTGGTTATCGAGAGTGCGGTGAGTGCCTCGTAGCGAAGGCGCCTTGCGCGGCGAGCCGGGCGACGAAGTCGGTCCGGTCGGCGTGGTCGCGGAAGGCAGTCTTCCGCTCGATCCCCCGCAGCTTCACATGGTGGAGGGTCGCCGGGGCGTCGAGGCAAGCCTGGCGGGGCATAACGGAAAGCACTCTACAAGAATGTGACAGATGATGCAACGTAGTGTCCCTTGCTTTGTGGTGTCACCGGAATTGCGTCTGCCAGACTGGATGTATGGGTAAAGGAACACCGGGGCGTGAGCCCCGGCTATTTCTTTGACGTGGCGAGAGTACTGGCATACATTCTCCGTAAATTAGGATAGTATAGAAGCGCAACGGGGCACGGGCCGAATCCTGGCCGAGGAGGCTGGATGGGATTCGTAACGCCGCGGAGCACCACCAACGCCTTCTCTGGATGTGACCAGAGAAGGCGTTGTGGTTTTTGGAGACTGTGTCCACCCATTTGGCCGGGTCACGCGGGATTCCCATCGGGCCGACGCGTTGCGGCGGCGTCCCGATGCGCACACCCGCGGAGCCTGAGGTGCCTGTACCCTCCGCAATCCTCTGATCAGACAGGGAGCCGAAGCATCTGACTCCAGGGGGAAACGACCGTGCAACACAAAGAGTGGG
>DATIFO010000182.1:0-12481 GCA_035455275.1 Methylomirabilis sp. (SeqCode)
CTCAGGACGATGGCCTTGTTTTTCTCCTGAAAATGTCTCAAGGCCTCCTCCGCCCGCCGGAGAACCTTTTCCGTTGTCTCCAGCCGGTCCGCCACAAAGGCACGCTGCCGACTCGCGTCGGTCGTCCCCAGTCTGGCGAAGAGCCGATCGAGATGCGTGACGTAGGCATTGGCAATATCCGCGGCCAGCCTGGGGTTCTTGTCTTCGACAACGACTGCGACCACACCCTCTTTGGACACCGTGATATCCGTGACATCCTGGAGCATCTTGATCGACTGGTCCCTGTACTTCGCCTTGTAGTATTTTTCCAGGCCGAACAGGTCCACGAGATCTGCCGCCATGGTCCGGCTTTTCAGAATGGCAACGAATGTGTCGCGATTTGTTCCTCCCCCGCCGAGGAGTCCCCCGAGTCCCCCCAGGAACTGTCCGGCCCCAGAGGAGGCGAGCAACGCCG
Organism: Methylomirabilis sp. (SeqCode); assembly: GCA_035455275.1. Lineage (GTDB taxonomy): Bacteria > Methylomirabilota > Methylomirabilia > Methylomirabilales > 2-02-FULL-66-22 > 2-02-FULL-66-22. The sequence goes on from DATIFO010000182.1 coordinate 455, forward strand.
CTGCCATAGCGGACCCGCCCCCAACTGATTCCCTCGGCGCCAGGATGGCAACCCTGGACTCGTAGATCCTGGTTGCAAAAAAGTACGTATACACCCCCACTACGAGCGCCGGGACCAACACCAGTCCGAGGATCATCCGACCGCGTTTTCGAATGACACGCCAATAGTCGAGAAGGTTGATCTCCTCGTCCTGCCAGTCCTCCCGAACGTCAGGTTGCATACCTCTCCCTCTGACTCCGCGGGTGGGCGGAGAGTCCGCCACGCCATGGACGCTGCAGCCGGGGCCCCAGGCGAGGCGTTCACCCAGCGGGCTGAGAGGATACAAAAAGAGGAGGCAGACGGCAACGAAAATTGCCGGCGGCAGCCCGGGGCCCCGGCTCCGTGCGGGCACTCGGGATTCCCCGTTCCGTACATGCGCGGTGATGTCCAGTGTGCCCCCGCTCCGTTCTTCGCTCCCTCTCCCACACAGACTCCGACGCCGTCCCGGGTCCCCCAGCGCATCCGCCGTCCCCTCAGGCACAGCTATTTTCGTTGACAAACCCCCAGGGCGCGAGTGAGAGTATGCCCGCTACGGTATCGACACCCTGCCGGCCGGTGTCCCTGCACAAGGAGGAAGCCATGCGACGTGGAACTCGAGTCTTGCTCATGGTCTTGACGGTGGCGCTGTGCATCTCCCTCGCGGCGCCCGACCAGGCTCTGGCGCAGCAGAAGAAGCTCGTGATGTGGACGCACTGGGAGCAAAACCCCGACTTCAACAAGTGGTACGAGTTGAAGGGGAAGGAGTTCGCCAAGAAGACCGGCTACGAGGTCGAGGTGGTCACCATCCCGTACCAGGGCTATGAGGCCAAGTACCTCGCCGGATTCATGGCGAGGGGCAGCGCCCCCGACATCTTCATGGGGATGACGCACCAGTGGTGCGGGCAGTACGACTTCTGCGACAAGATGCCTCCTGACCTGGAGAAGACCTGGGACGAGAACCTCCCAAAGTACATGGTGCCCGTCGGCAAGTGGAAGGGCGCGCGTTACGGCATGCCCATCGAGCACGGCAACTTCCAGCAGATGTACATCAACGTGGACCTGTTCAAGAAGGCGGGCTTGAATCCCGACAAGCCCCCCAAGACCCTGGACGAGTGGCTGGCCGCCATGAAGAAGCTGACCATTGCGGACCCCAAGGGCGGCGAGCCGACCCAGGTGGGCTTCGCCGTTCGGAGCAAGGGACACCCGGTGGGGATCACGGACAAGTTCCTGCCCTTCGCCCATGCCTTCGGGGCCCGGATGCTGAGCCCGGATCTTGACAAGGCTGCGGGGTTCGCCAACAGCCCCGAGATGGTGGCCGCCCTGACCTTCTTCGGCAACCTGGTCCTGAAGGACAAGGTTGCCAGCCTGGCGCTGGGCAATCCGGAGGACGCCTTCGGCCAGAAGCGCGCCGCGGTGATCTTCCGCGAGTCCTGGTTCTTCGGCTGGGTCAAGAAGAACGCGCCCGACGTGAGCTTCAAGGTGTCCGCGCTTCCCTGCGGCAAGGCCTGTCCCGGCGCAGGGGCGCTCTTCCCCTGGACGGATCTGGTGTACAAGAATAGCCCCAACAAGCAGATGGCGTGGGAGTTCTTCAGGTTCATCAGCAACACCAAGGATGACCTGGAACACCACAAGGTCCAGGGGATTCTTCCGGTGTGGACCGCCAATCTCGACACCGACTACGTCAAGCAGCGCCCGGACTACCAGTCCACCAAGGAAATGCTGGCCCAACCGGTGCCGCCGACCTACTTCCACCCCAAGTCCAACGAACTGGCCACCGCCTTCGGTGAGGCGGTTGTGGGCGTATTGTTCGGCAAGGGGCAGCCGAAGCCTTTGTTGGATGAGGCGGCGGTCAAGATGGACCGCATTCTCAAGGATTAGCACGCCTGCGACCACAAACCCGCCCTGGGGCGATCCGGCAAGGCGCCGGTTCGCCCCAGGCGCGGATCCCTGAGCGGCTGCCTCAGTGCCCTGCATGATCGCTTGCCAATCCTGTTACGCCTGACCATGAGAGACTGGTTCCGCATCGCATTCCCCAAGAGCTACATGGACCGCCAGCGGCGGACGGGGTTCCTGTTCGTCCTCCCAGCCCTGCTCTTCTTCGGCTCGGTGTTCCTGCTGCCGCTCGCCCAGTCCGTCTTGTACTCGTTCTACCGGATCGCCCCGGGCGGAGCGAGCCAGTTTGTCGGCCTGCGCCTCTACGAGAAGGTTCTCACCGACTCCACCTTCTGGGTCGCCATCCAGAACACCGTCCAGCTCCTGCTGATGTCCGTGCCTGCCACGGTGATCTGCGCCCTCGCCGCGGCACTCGGTCTCAATCGGATCGGCAGCCTCCGCTGGCGCAACACCTGGGCGGCCATGTACTTCCTGCCCTTCTCGACATCGCTGGTCGCGGCCGCCCTGATCTGGCAGTGGATCTATGACCCGGTCTACGGTTTCCTGAATTACTCCCTGTCGTTCTTCGGGATCCCCCCACAGAAGTGGCTGCAGAGCCTGAATCAGGTTCGCCCCTCGATTGCCCTGGTCAACGTCTGGGTTCGGCTCGGCTTCGACACCATGATCTTCCTGGCTGCACTGCAGTCCATCCCGGCCGAGTACTACGAAGCGGCGGGCATCGATGGGGCCAATCCGGTCCAGCAGCTCCGTCACATCACCCTGCCACTGCTCAACCCGCAGATCCTCATGGTCTGCATCCTGGAACTCATCTTCAACTTCAAGATCTTCGACCAGGTGTACGCCACGACGCAAGGCGGCCCCGCCAGCGCCAGTCAGACTGTCATCATGCTCCTGTACGATACCGCCTTCAAGTTCTTCCGATTCGGCGATGCCTCCGTCATGGCGGTGTTCGTGTTTGTCACGTTGCTGGTGGTTACCTTACTGCAATGGCGAATCTTCAGGAAACCGGTCGAGTACTGATCCGGGACCACGCGGCCCGTCCCGGCGTGACGCTTCTGACGGCCCGCGGTGTCCGCCTTCGCTGGCTCGCCGCCCTGGCGGTCGCGTGCGGCGCCATCCTGGTCTTCTTCCCCTTCTTCTGGATGGCGATCACCTCGCTGAAGACCGCCCCCGAGATCCAGCGCGTGCCGCTCCAGATCGCCCCCGACCGCTGGGGTAACCTGGCCAACTATGTCGAGGTCTTCAAGCGCGAACCCTTCCTGCGTTACCTGCTGAACAGCGCCATCGTGGCCTCGCTCGCCGCCGTGAGCAGCCTGGTCGTCTCGTCGCTGGCGGGGTTCGGATTCGCGAAGTATCGCTTCCCCGGACGGGACGCCTTCTTCCTCGCCATCGTCGGCATCCTGATGGTCCCCTTCCAGTCGGTCGTGGTGCCGCTGTACACCTGGATAAACCGCCTCGGACTGCTCGACACCTACCTGGGCATCGTGGCCCCGGACCTGGTCAGCGTCTTCGGGGTCTTCCTGATGCGGCAGGCCATCGAGGTGATCCCCAACGACTACATCGACGCGGCGCGCATCGACGGCTGTAGCGAGCTCCGGATCTTCTTCTCGGTGATCCTGCCCTCGGTGAAGCCCGCCATGGCCACCCTGCTCATCATCAAGTTCATGTGGAACTGGAACGAGTTCTTCTGGCCGCTGGTGGTGATCAACAGCGCCAGCATGAAGGTGGTCACCATGGGACTGATGAGTTTCACCAACATGTACTTCATCGAGTATAACCTGCTCACGGCCGCCGCGGTCATCAGCATCCTTCCCATCCTGCTGATCTTCCTCACGCTCCAGCGGTGGGTCGTCCAGGCCGTGGTCATGAGCGGGTTGAAGGGATGAGCCCGCTCGCAGAGACGACGGCGAGCGGATAGGCCGAACCTCGAAGCGTGGACGCGGGACACGGGTCCGGGCAGGCTGGACCGCCGGAGGCGACATGGAGCGAGAGACCACGGTGACCGCATTCAATCGGCCCGGCATGGCGCGCACCCGGGCGCTCCTCAAGGCGATGGGGTACGACGGCGAGGACCTCCGCCGTCCCCGTATCGGCGTCGCCAACAGTTGGAGCGAGACCAGCCCGGGACACTCGCACCTGCGGGGGGTGGCGGAGGCGGTGAAGGCGGGCGTCTGGCAGGCAGGCGGCACTCCCTTCGAGTTCGGGGGGTTCGGCCAGTGCCCCATGGATGTGGGCCGGTCAGGGATGCGCTATGACACCCCGACCCGGGACGTCATCGCCGCCGAGGTGGAGACCTGCGCCCAGATCCATTCCTTCGATGGGCTGGTCCTCATCAGCAGCTGCGACAAGAACGGGCCCGGCCACCTGCTGGCGGCGGCGCGGCTGAACCTCCCGGCCATCCTTGTCCCGGGCGGCCCCATGCTGCCGGGCCGCCACCAGGGGAAGGACGTGATCATCACCGACCTGGACGCCGAGACCTGGGCCTGCGGTGTGGGACGGCCCCGGCTCTCCTCCGAGGCCCTGGCCGAGCTCGAAGACGCTGTCTGCCCCGGCGCCGGCTCGTGCGCCCTCCTCGGGACCGCCAACACCATGCAATGCCTCGCCGAGGCGGCCGGCTTGGCCCTGCCCGGCTCCGCCACGGCGCCCGCCGTCTCTGCCCAGCGTCTCTGGTTCGCGAAGCAGGCAGGACGGAGGATCGTTGGCCTGGTCCAGGAGGACCTCCGACCAAACCGGATCCTGACGAGGGACGCCCTGGAGAACATGATCCGCGTCCTGCACGCCATCGGGGGCTCCACGAACGCCGTCCTTCACATCCTGGCCCTGGCCCAGGAGCTGGATCTTGGCGGCGAGGTCACGCTGGAGACGATCGCCAAGCTCTCGTCCGAGGTGGACTGCATCGTGAACGTCCGCCCCAGCGGGACCTACACCATGGCCGACTTCGATGAGGCCGGCGGGGTTCCCGCCGTGATGAGGGTCCTCGGGGATCGTCTCAACCGCGGCTGCCTGACCGTGACCGGGGGGGCGCTCGATGACAGCCTTCGCGCGGCCGCGGTGCGGAGGTCCGAGGTGATCCGCCCCGTGGACCAACCGGTCTTTCGGGGCGGACTGGTCATCCTGCGAGGGAGTCTGGCGACCTCGGCGGTCGTCCGCCCCAGCGTGGTTCCCCAGGAGATGATGACCCACACCGGTCCGGCCCGCACCTTCGACTCTCTGGAGGACTGCCTTCAGGGCTTGGAGATGGGTCGGGTGTGCGCCGGCGAGGTCATCGTTCTCCGGTACGAGGGTCCGAGGGGCGGGCCGGGCCTCACCGAGGTCTTCAAGGTCCTCGGGTACATGGGGGCCCTCGGCCTGGACAGGTCGTGCGCCCTGGTGACCGACGGGAAGATCTCGGGCTTCGCCAAGGGGCCGTTCATCTGCCAGGTGTCCCCCGAGGCCGCCCTGGGGGGGCCCATTGCACTGGTGAGGGATGGCGACGAGATCGAGGTGGATATCCCCCGCCAGCGTCTGAACCTGCTGGTTCCCGCCGAGGTGCTGGAGGCCCGCCGCCGTGCCTGGAGCTGTCCTCGCCCGCGCGTGGACCGAGGCTTCCTGAGTCTATATGCACGCCTTGCCGAGCCCGCAGAGCGGGGTGCGGGGTTGCCGGTCAGGTGGAGCTGAGACGCGGGCGGGAGCAGGTGGGCGGGCGCGGGTCCCGGAGGCTCGGGCAGGTAATCTTCTACCCCATCAGCAGGGGATCCAGCCAGATTCCGGCCGTCGGGTCGAAGGATTCAAGCGCGCGGCGCAGCGCCTGCAGGAACCGCCCGGCCATGGCGCCGTCCACGACCCGGTGATCGTAGGAAAGGCACAGATATCCCATCCGCCGGATGGCAATGGCGTCCTCGCCATCCCGGGTCACCACCACGGGACGCTTGACGATCGTCCCCACCCCCAGGATGCCGACCTCAGGCTGGTTCAGGATCGGGGTGCCGATCAGGTTTCCATCGGTTCCAAAGTTGTTCACGGTGAACGTGCTCCCCGTCAGCTCCTCCGGCAGGAGTCGCCCTTCCTGCGCGCGGCGAACCAGGCCCGAGATGCCGACGGCGATCTCCGACAGCGACAGGGCGCCTGGATTTCTGAGGACCGGCACGACCAGCCCGTCCTCCAGGGCGATCGCGATCCCCAGATGGATGGCCCGCCGGATGCGAATCCCTTCATCGGTCCACCGGGCGTTCAACATCGGGAAGCTTTGCAGCACGTGGGCGGTGGCCTTCACCACGAACGGCAGAAACGTCAGCCTCACCCCTCTCGTCCGTTCGAAGGCTGCCTTCCGCTCCTCCCGGAATCTGGCGACGGCCGTGAAGTCCGCTTCGGCGATAGACGTCACGTGGGGAGCGGTCTGCTGGCTCCGGAGCATATGGTCCGCGATGGTCCGGCGCATCTTGGTCAGCGGAAGGAGATCTTCAGCCTCGGAATCCTTTGCCTCCGCACCGCCCTTCGCGACGGAGACCACGGCTGGAGCAGGCCGGGATCTCCTCGCCTCCGCGGACATCTCCACATCCCGCTTCGAGACCCGCCCACCCTCGCCGCTGCCCGTCACCTCGTCCAGATCGACCCCGAGCTCTTCCGCCAGCTTGCGGACGGCGGGGGAATAGAATCGCCCCTCGCGGCTCGGTGCTGGGGGCTCGCGGCTCGGGGCTCGCGGCTCGGGGCTCAGAGAGGGAGGCGGAGGCACCGAGATCGGGGGCGCCGCGCCGAGGTCGATGCCCGTCCCCGATGCGAAGCCCTCTGCAATGAAGGCCAGCGTGGCCCCCACCGGCACGACCTCACCTGCCCTCACCAGGATCTGGGAGAGCACTCCAGGCATGGGGGCTGGGATCTCCGCGTCCACCTTCTCGGTGGAGACGGCGAGGATGGGCTCGTCCTTCTGGACGCGATCGCCCTCGTTCTTGAGCCACTCGATGATGGTGCCCTCGGCGACGCTCTCGCCGAGCTGCGGCATGACGATCGGAATTGGCATGGCACAAGACCGTTCGGTGGTTCGAGGGTTCGGCTGTTCCCAGCCGGCTCAGCGTTCAGCGTGTACAGCCGAACCGCCGTACGGCCGAACGCTTCTTGTCCGTCCTTGTTGTCCGTTCAGTACGCTGCCAACCGCGTGATGGCCGTGGCAATGCGCTGGGCGTTCGGCAAGAAGGCCTCTTCCAGCGTCGTGCTGAACGGCACCGGGGTGTCCGGGGCGGTCACGCGCAGGATCGGACCGTCCAGTCTGTCGAAGGCGGACTCGGAGATGATGGCCGCCACTTCCGCCCCCACACCCCCGGTCCGGGTGGCCTCATGCACGATGACCACCTTGCCGGTCTTTCGCGCGGTCGCCAGGATGGCATCCCGGTCCAGCGGCAGGAGCGTCCGCAGGTCCAGGATCTCGACCGAGATCCCTTGCTCGGCCACGCGGTTGGCGGCCTCGAAGGCCCGATGCACCATGGCGCCGTAGCTGATGACGCTGATGTCGGTGCCCTCGCGCTTGACCTCGGCCTTGCCCACGGGGACGCTGAAGTCCTCGTCGGGAACCTTCCCCTTGATCCGGCGGTAGAGATACTTGTGCTCGAAGTAGAGCACGGGGTCGGGATCGCGGATGGCCGCCTTGAGCAGCCCCTTGGCGTCGTACGGCGTGGATGGAGCCACCACCTTCAGTCCCGGCACATGGACGAACCAGCCCTCGGGGTTCTGCGAATGGAACGGCCCCCCGTGCACCCCGCCGCCGGAGGGGCACCGGATGACCAGGGGAACGCTGGTCCCCATCCGGTAGTGAAACTTGGCCGCCATGTTGACGACCTGGTCGAATCCACAGGCGATGAAGTCGGCGAACTGCATCTCCACCACGGGGCGCAGGCCCATGAGCGCCGCCCCGGTGGCCGCGCCCACGATGGCGGATTCCGCGATCGGCGTGTCGATCACCCGATCCTCGCCGAACTGCTCCAGGAAGCCCAGCGTGATCTTGAAGGCGCCGCCGTACTGGCCGATGTCCTCCCCGATGAGGAAGACCCGCTCGTCTCGCTCCATCTCCTCCCAGAGCGCCTGCCGGATCCCCTCGATGTAGGTAATCTCGCTCATCACAATCTGTTCGACGGTTCGGTGGTTCGGTAGGTCGGTGGTTCGTCCAAGATCTGCCGAACAGTCGAACCGCCGAACCGCCGAACGCTGTTGCGTTTAGGTCGAATACACCCCCAGCTCCACTTCCTTGCCGTCCGGGAACGGGCTGGCCTCGGCCCAGGCCACCGCGGCCTCCAACTCCTCCGCGATGCGCTTGCCGATCTGCGCATCGGCCTCCGGGGTCAGAATCCCCCACTCTCGCAGGCGCGCCCCGAATTGATGGATTGGGTCCTTGGCGCGCCACTCCTCCAGCAATTCCCGAGGGACGTAGGAGGCGTCGTCATGCTCGGAGTGCCCGCGTATCCGCATGGTCTTGCACTCCAACAGGCTCGGACCCTCCCCCCGCCGGGCCAGAGCCACGGCCTCGCGCGCCGCCTGATAGACCGCCAGCACGTCGTTGCCATCCACGATGGCAGCCGGGATACCGTATCCCGTCCCCCGGACGGCGATGTCGGCCACCCGGGTCTGCTTTCCCAGCGGGGTCGAGTACGCGAATTGGTTGTTGTTGCAGATGAACACGACCGGAACCTGGAGGACCGCCGCCAGGTTGATGCCTTCGTGGAAGTCTCCGCGGCTGGCCGCTCCCTCACCGAACCAGGTCATGGTGACCCGGCCCTTTCCCTGGCGCTTCAGCGCCAGCCCCACGCCGGCAGCCACCGGGATCCCATCCGCCATGGGGCTGATGAAGGCCACATCCCCACGCTGGATGTCTCCGAAATGGACGTTCCCGTCGCGCCCGCGGCTGAGCCCCCCGACCCGCCCCAGATACTGGGCCAGCACCTCGCGGGGCTGGATCCCGCGCAGCAGATGCGCCCCCATGTCTCGATGGGACGGGACGATGACGTCGCCTGGCTCAAGTGCGTAGGCCGCCCCGACGGACACCGCCTCTTGCCCGGTGGACAGATAGACGCCGCCAAAGATCTTGCCTTGGCGGTACAGGATTCCAACGCGCTCTTCGAGGGATCGGGTGAGTCGAAGGTGGTGGTAGATGTCGAGGAGTTGATCCCGAGTCAAACCCGACGCGTCCACGAGCGCCCCTCCTTGGTCTCCGCTCTGCCACGCGCCGCTGCCCACCCCGAGGCTCCCCGAGTATCTGGCGCGTGCCGCGGTGGGCTCGGCAGGCCCCAGGTCAACCGCCGATGGCGGACATGGAACGGGTTGGCTGGACGAAATCCGGCTGGCCGATCTTGTGGCCCGGCTCCTTCTTCCAGACGGCGGCGATGATGAAGTCCGCGATCTCCTCGTCGGTCGCCCCAGATCGGAGCAGGCCCTTGAGGTTATGCTCGTGGATGGAGAAAAGGCAGGTGCGGAGCTGGCCATCGGCCGTGATGCGGATGCGGTTGCACTGATCGCAGAACGGCTCGGTGACCGAGGCGATGACCCCGATGGAGCCGCGCCCGTCAGCGAAGCGATGCACGCTGGCCGGCTCGCTCCCGTTGCCGGTCGCAGCAGCCAGGGGGAATACCTCGTGAACGCGCGCCAGGATCTCGGCCCCCGGCACGACGGTCTGCATGCTCCAGGCCCCCTGGGCGTCGAGCGGCATGTACTCGATGAAGCGCACCTGGTAGTCGTGCTCGCGGCCCAGCCGCGCAAAGGCCACCAGCTCGTCCTCGTTGTATCCGCGCATGACCACGCAGTTGATCTTTATGGGGCTGAGACCGACCTCACGCGAGGTGCGCATCCCCTCCAGGATCTTGCCGACCAGTTGGCCGTCCCGCCGCACCATGCGCTCGAACCGCTCGGGCTGCAGCGAGTCCAGGCTGACGTTGATCCGCTTCAGTCCCGCCTCGGCCAGACGCCGCGCCTTGTCCTGGAGGAAGAACCCGTTGGTGGTCATGGACAGATCCAGGTCCGGCTCGAGGCGCGTGAGCCCCGCGATCAGGACGTCGATATCCTGGCGCATCAACGGCTCGCCGCCGGTCAGGCGCACCGTCCGGATGCCCAGATCGATGAAGATCCGCGCCAGCCGCAGGATCTCCTCGTAGGTCAGGATCTCGCGCTTGGGAAGCCAGGGGAGCCCCTCGGCCGGCATGCAGTAGATGCAGCGGAAGTTGCAGCGGTCGGTGAGAGAGATCCGCAAATCGTCGATCGTCCGTCCGAAGCTGTCCTTTAACCGTGACACGATTGAACCCATCCCTCCCTGTACCCGGAGGCCCCGTCGCCGGGTGCTCCCGGACCTGAGTCTGCCTGATCGCCTAGGCGCCCGACGGCCCGACCGCCGCCGGCTCTTTGGCCGCCGGCGCCGCTTCGACCAGCTCCGGGGTCTCGGGCGTGGGGTAGAACTTCTCCGCGTGAAGCGCGGTCTGGTCGAAGAGCAGCCCCCGGCGGTTGAAGGCACCGATCTCGAAGTTGCCCGTCCACATCGTGATGGCGTCGAAGGGGCACGCCTCGACGCAGAGGTTGCAGTACATGCACAGATTGTGGTCGATCACGAATTCAACCGGATGCCGCTCCTTGCCCTTGCCCGCCCCCACGATGGTGATGCAGCGCGTGGGGCACGCCTTGGCGCAGGCGTCGCACGCGGTGCATTTCAGCTTGCCGGTGGCCAAGTCCACCGTCAGCACGTGGCGGTTGAGCGATCGCAGGGGCAGCGTCCGCCGCACCGTCGGGTACTGCACGGTTACCGCCGGCGTGAAGAGGTGCCGCAGTGTCACCCGCATCGCGTAAAGAACCGTCAGGAACCCGGCCCACACGTCCCGAAGGTAAGCGATCATGACCCCCTCACCTGTTGCCTCGGATCGCCGAACCCATCGGCTTCCCTTCCCCGTGCGCCACCCTTCAATCCCGTGACCCCATCCGCCGTCAGGCGGGCGCGCCTGTCGCGGCGGGCTCGGGCACCGTGACCGCAGGCAGTTTCTTCTTGGCAATCGTCTCCTGGGCGATCTTCTCCTGAAGTTTCAGCACGCCAAACAGGAGCGCCTCCGGACGCGGCGGACACCCGGGCACGTACACATCCACGGGGATGATCCGGTCCACTCCTTTGACCACATGGTAGGCATCCCAGTAGAACGGCCCGCCGGAGATCGCGCATGCCCCCATGGCGATCACCCATTTGGGATCGGCCATCTGCTCGTAGAGCGTCTTGATTCGGGGCGCCATCTTCTCCGTCACCGTCCCGGCGACAATCATGACATCCGATTGCCGCGGCGATGGGCGGAAAACCCCGGCGCCGAAACGGTCCATATCGAATCGCGCGGCACCCGTGGCCATCATCTCGATGGCGCAGCAGGCGAGGCCGAACGTTACCGGCCAGGGCGAATTTCGTCGAGCCCAGTTGAAGATGATGTCGATGGACGTCGTCACGACCCCCGGCTCGAAGCGTCCCTCCAGGATACTCATCCGAGAACTCCTTATCGCTCCGCCGTACCCAACTCTTTCGCTCGCGGTCGTAGTATAATCCGACAAGGCTCGAATGTACATTCGAGCCACGCACCATGCCACCCGACGCCGCTTCTCCAGAGATCCGGACCACGACAGGTTTGGCGGAACGTAACAGAACTTGCAGCGGCTGTCAACGCCGATCCGACCCCAGAATTCCGCCAAGTTGCGGGGTATTTTCTCCATTGCGCGCGGACGGCGCAGGGCTGCGTGAACGCGAGCCCGACGCCGTCGCGAAAGCGGCCATCGCCTCCGCGACCAGGTCGCCGCCGCAGCCGCGGTATTTCGGTGAGAGGTGGAACACTGCGAAACGGCGCGCGCCGGCCGCGGCGGCAAGTCGGCCCGCCTGAACTGTCGTGAGATGGTACCTCGCGCGGGCGCGCTCCGCGTCCCGCTCCGGATACCCGGCCTCGCAATAAAAGATGTCGGCGCCTGAAGCCAGCGCAAGAATCCGCTCCCGATTCTCCGCGGAATCCAGCGCGTCCGTCACGTACACCAGCTTTTGCCCCGCGCTCGTGCGGACCACGTCCCTGCGCAGAAGGCCCAAGGATAGCGACCGCGCGTGGCGACCATCGCCGTCCGACCAGACAATGCGGATGGCCGTCTCATCCG
>DATIFO010000183.1:0-3173 GCA_035455275.1 Methylomirabilis sp. (SeqCode)
CCTGCGGACGGTGGTGGCCTCCATCGGCATCGCCGGCCCGGCCACCCGCCTGGAGCCGGCGAGGCTGCCGGAGCTGATCAAGCACGTGAGGGAGGCCGCGGATGCCATCTCGGCCGACCTCGGATACCGGGGGACCGGCCCGACCCGGGGTATCCAGGAAGCGGGCCGGGAGGCTGGCTGAGGCGCGAGCGGGTCGGGTCCCGGGCGGGGGGACGGGACTCCGGTGCGGCCAAGACCACGCACACTCACACGGAGGAGACACAGCGATGGCGAACTTCGGGACGGTCGGGGTGGATTGGCAGGAGCGGATCAACTGGGATCGGTTGCGGAAGTACCGGCTCAACCGGGCGCGGCTGATGATGAAGGAGTACGGTCTCGGGTCGCTCCTGTGCATGTACGAGGAGAACATCCGTCACATCACCAGCACGCTCACGCCGAACTGGAACAAGCTGAAGCCGGGGCTGCGCTACTGTCTGCTGATCGAGGATCAGGAGCCGATCCTGTTCGAGCAGGGGGACATCGGGTTCCACATCCAGCGCCACTGCCCGTGGATCCCGAAGGAGAACGTCCGGTATTCCTACGCCTGGATCCGGGGGGCGGCCGGCCCGGCGTCGAAGGTCCAGGTCAAGAAGTTCACCGACTCCATCCTCCGCGAGCTGAAGAAGGCGGGCGTGGAGAAGCGCCCCATGGGGACGGACCTGATCGACCTGAACATGATCACGGCCTTCCAGGAGGCGGGGATCAACTGGACGGACGGCGTCACCCCCATGATGCGGGCGCGGGCGGTGAAGAACCAGGACGAGCACGAGTGCCTGCGCATCTGCGCCGCCATCTGCGACGCGACCCACTACGAGATTTCCAAGATCATCCGGCCGGGCATCCGGGAGAACGACGTGACGGCTCACGCCCTGAAGTACCTGTACAGCTTTGCCGGGGTGGAGGACGTGGAGGACCTGATCTGCTCCAGCGGCCCGAACTGCTGGCCCAACTGGCGGAACTTCTCCGACCGGCTGCTCCGGCCCGGGGACCTGCTCTTCATCGACCTCGCCGCGGTGACCTGGAACGGGTACAAGTCCTGCTACTACCGGACGTACTCGGTGGGGGGCGAGCCGACCAAGGAGCAGAAGCAGGTGTACCGGCAGGCCTACGATTGGCTGTACGACGCCATCAACGAGGTGCGGGCGGGCACCACCACCCGCGAGATCGCGCTGAAGTTCCCCTCGGCCAAGGAGCTGTGGGGGTACGAGGAGGAGGAGCAGGCGGCGGCCAACATGTGGGGGCACGGCCTGGGCCTGGCGCAATACGATCTGCCCGTGGTCTCGCGCATCTACTCGCTGGACAACCCGGTGACCATCGAAGAGGGGATGTCCTTCGCCCTGGAGACCCAGCACGGCAAGCTCTTCGAGTGGGGCGTGCGGCTGGAGGAGATGCTCATCGCCACCAAGACCGGGGCCGAGGTCCTCACGAAGTTCCCCATCCAGGAAATCACCGTCTGCTCCTGAGACGGAGAATGGACGGCGAGGCGGCGCTCACCCATGGCGCCCCTCGCCGGCAGGAGGGGTGCGATGACCTTCAAGGTGGCGGTGACCGATTCCGTGTTCCCCTCGCTGGAACCCGAGCGCCGGGTGCTGGAGCCGCTGGGTGTCGAGCTCTGCCCGGGCCAGTGCACCTCCGAGGAGGAGATCGCCGCGTTGGCCGAAGGGGCGGACGCGATCCTGAACTGCTACGCCAAGATGACCGCCCGGGTCATCGCCGGCCTGACGCGCTGCCGCATCATCGCACGCTACGGCATCGGTGTGGACAACGTGGACCTGGCTGCGGCGACCCGGGCCAAGATCCTCGTGACGAATGTGCCCGACTATTGCGTGGACGAGGTCTCGGACCACACGCTCGCCCTCCTGCTGGCGCTGGCGCGGCGGGTCGTGGCCGCCGACCGGGCCGTGAAGGGGGGCACCTGGGCGGTGGTCGCCCACAAGGGCATCCAGCGTCTGCGCGGGCAGACGCTCGGCCTCCTGGGTTTCGGCAAGATCGCCAGGGCCGTGGCCGCGAAGGCCCGGGCGCTGGGAATGCGGCTCCTCGCCGTGGACCCGTACGTGGACGCCGAGACCATGGCACGCCAGGAGGTGCGGGCCGTGGACTTCGAGACCCTGCTGGCGGAGGCGGACGCGGTCTCGATTCACGTTCCCCTGTCCCCGGCGACTCGCGGGATCATCGGGGAGCGAGAACTGGCGCGCATGAAGCCCACGGCCTTCCTGGTGAACACGTCGCGCGGCGGTCTCGTGGACGAGCAGGCCGTGGCGGCTGCCCTGGCGGGGGGCCGGCTGGGGGGAGCGGCCCTGGACGTGCTGAGCCAGGAGCCGCCGCCGGCCGATCACCCGCTGCGACAGGCCCCGAACGTCATCCTGACACCGCACCTGGCCTTCTATTCGCGCGAGGCCGTGGTGGAGTTGCAGACAAAAGCGGCCGAGGAGGTGGCCCGGGCCCTGCGTGGTGAGCGACCGCGTTCCCCGGTGAACCGGGAGGTTCTCACGGTCTGACGATGGGGATGGCCCCGGGCCCAGGAGGCGATCGGCGAATCGGGATGGGCCAACAAGCGACGCCCCGTGCGGATGGGGCACAGGAGGCGGCGATGAAGCCACGCAGGAGCTACGTCCTGTCGGTGCTGGTCCTTGGCTGGGTGAGCTGGGCGGGGCTGGTCGGTGCGGCCGAGGAGTTCCCCACCAAGCCGGTGACGCTGGTGATCCCCGTGGGGGCCGGCGGCTCCCATGACCTCACGGCCCGCGCCTTGGCCGGCGTGGCCCCGCAGCACCTCGGCCAGCCACTGATCATCCAGCTCAAGCCCGGCGGCGGCGGGGCCATCGGCTCGGACTTTGTCGCCAAGTCGAAGCCCGACGGCTACACCCTGCTGTTCGGCGGGCCCGGCTGGAGCACCACCCTCCCCGCCATCGAGGGCCGCTCGCACGGGCCGGATACGCTCACGGCCGTGTGCAAGATCAATCACGGCGCCCTCGTCTGGACGGTGAATGCCGCCAGGCCCTGGCAGAACGTCAAGGAGCTGGTGGAATGGGCCAAGGCCAATCCGGGGAAGCTCGTGCACGCCACCACCGGACCCTGGGGCATCGCGGATCTGCCCATGAAGCAGCTGATGAAGGAGTACGGCTTCACGGCGCACC
>DATIFO010000184.1:0-24793 GCA_035455275.1 Methylomirabilis sp. (SeqCode)
GATCCCACCAAGGTCGCCCGGGTCGCGTTGCAGCACGCCGCCAGCATCGCCGGGCTCATGGTGACCACCGTGTGCCTGATCGCCGATCTTCCGGAAAAGGAGAAGGCTTCGGCGATGCCGCCAGGCGGCGGAGACATGGGAGGCATGGGTGGAATGGGGGGTATGGGGGGAATGTACTGAGCCGTGTGACGTGGAGGAGCCAGCCTGCCAATCGGCTGATCGATCCAGGCAACCTGGCAGGAAAGCCGAGCCGGTGGCGGGCCGGCCGCTATCCGCAAGAGCGATCGCGCGTCCGGGGTGCACCCTAGCGCGCCCCGGGCGCCGAACGCGCCTCCCGCAGCTTCGCCCGGCGTCGCCAGTCGCGCCTGGCCAGCCAGGCTTTGAATTGCTCCAGGTAGATGTATGTGACGGGCGTGATGTACAGCGTGAGAAGCTGTGACACCACCAGCCCGCCCACCACCGCGAGGCCCAGCGGGCGTCGCGATTCGGCCCCCTGTCCAGCCCCCAGGGCAATCGGGAGGGTACCCATCAGGGCCGCCATGGTGGTCATCATGATGGGGCGGAAACGGAGGAGACACCCTTCGTGAATCGCCTCCGCGGGAGACTTTCCCCGTGCCTCCGCCTGCTGGGCGAAGTCGATCATCATGATGGCATTCTTCTTCACGATCCCCACCAGCATGATGATCCCGACGAAGGCGTAGATGTTCAGATCCTGGCGGAAGAGCACCAGGGTGAGCAGAGCCCCCGCGCCGGCCGACGGGAGCCCCGAGAGGATGGTCAGGGGGTGGATGAAGCTCTCGTAGAGGATGCCGAGGAGGATGTAGATGACCAGGACCGCCAGGGCGAGCAGCAGGCCCATGCCTTTCAGCGACGACTGGAACGCCTGGGCGCTTCCCTGGAAGGTGCCGCTGATCGTGGCCGGCAGGGTGGCCCGCCCGATGCGGTTGACCTGGGACACTGCATCGCCCAGCGAGCCCCCGGGCTTGAGATCAAAAGAGAGCGTGACCGACGGGAGCTGGCCGAGATGATTGACGGTGAGCGGCCCCATCCCCGGGTTCATCCTGGCCACGGCGTCCAGGGGCACGAGCTGACCCTTGCTCGAGCGGATATAGAGGAGGGAGAGGGCCTCCGGGTCCTCCTGGTAGGCGGGATCCAGCTCCAGGATGACCTGGTATTGGTTGGTCGCGGTGTAGATCGTCGAGACCTGCCGGCTGCCATAGGCGTTGTAGAGGGCGTTCTCGACCTGGCTGGCCGTGATGCCGAAGGCTGAGGCCTTGTCTCGGTCGATCTCGACGCGGACCTTCGGGCTCGCGATCTGCAGGTCGCTGGTGACCTCCTGCAGGGCGGGGAGCGCCGCCATCTTTCGCTGCACGTCCCCTGCCACCCGGTAGAGCTCTTCGATGTCGGCCCCCTGCAGGGTGTACTGGTAGAGGCTCTTGGTCAAGTGGCCCCCGATCCGAATGAGCGGCGGGTTCTGGAGGAACACGCGCATGCCGGGCACACCGGCAAGCTGGGGGCGCAACTTCTGAATGATCTCGTCCGCGGAGAGCTTCCGATCCGATCGCGGCTTCAGCATGAGCCCGAGCCGTCCGGTGTTCTGCGTGTCGCTCGCCCCGCCGGCGCCGACGCTGGACATGAAGGAATCGATGTTCGGATCCTGGCGGATGATCGCCGCCACCTGCTGCTGGTGCCGCACCATGCTGTCAAACGAGATGTCCTGGGCTGCCTCCGTGAAGCCGACGATCTGCCCCGTGTCCTCGCTCGGGATGAACCCTTTGGGAACGACCCAGAAGAGCACACCCGTGGCCACCAGGGTGAGGGCCGCCACCGCCATGACGGCGGGACGGTGCTCCAGACAGCGCTCCAGCGTCCAGCGATAGGTGGACAGCATGCCCTGGAAGAAGCGCTCCGTGAGCGCATACACCCGGCCGTGGTGCGCCTCGCGGGGCGGGCGGAGGAAGCGGCTACCGAGCATGGGGGTGAGGCTGAGCGACACGAATCCGGAGACGAGGATGGCCGCACTGACCGTCACCGCAAATTCGCGGAACAGCCGGCCGAGGATCCCGCCCATGAAGAGGACGGGGATGAACACCGCAGCCAGGGAGAGGGTCATGGACACGATGGTGAAGCCGATCTCCCGGGATCCGATCAGGGCGGCCTCGAATGCGCTCTCCCCCTCCTCCATGTGGCGGACGATGTTCTCCAGCATCACGATGGCGTCGTCCACCACGAAGCCCACCGAGAGGGTGAGGGCCATCAGGGAGAGGTTGTCCAGGTTGAAGCCCATCAGGTACATCACCGCGAAGGTGCCGACGACGGACATGGGCAAGGCCAGACTGGGGATCACCGTGGAGGAGAGGTTGCGCAGGAACAGGAAGATCACCAGTACCACCAGGCCCATGGTGAGGAGAAGGGTGAACTTCACGTCGGACACCGACGCGCGGATGGTCTGGGATCGGTCGTACAGCGTGTTCAGGGCGACGGGGGCCGGCAGTTGGGCGCGGAACGACGGCAGGAGCGCCCGGATGGCGTCCACCGTCTCCACCGTGTTCGTCCCCGGCTGGCGCTGGATGGCCAGGACGATGGCCCGCGTGTCGGTCCGCCAGCCGGCAATCTTGTCGTTCTCCACGCTGTCGATGACCCGACCCAGCTCCGCCAGGCGGACGGGAGAGCCGTTGCGGTACGTGACGATCAGCGGCCGGTAGGCGGCGGCGTCATAGAGCTGCCCGCTCGCCTCGACGGAATAGGTTTGGTGCCGCCCGTCCAGATTCCCCGTGGGCAGATTGACATTGCCCAGTGCGATGGCGTTCTCGACCTCGTCGATCCCGATCCCGCGCGAGGCCAGGGCCATGGGGTCCACCTGCACCCGCACGGCGTACTTCTGGGTGCCAAAGACCTGCACCTGCGAGACACCACTCACCATGGAGATGCGCTGCGCCAAGAGGGTCTGGGCGTACTCATCCACGGCGGAGAGGGGCAGTGTCGAGGAGCTGAGGGCAAGGAACAGAATGGGGGCATCCGCAGGATTGACCTTTCGCATGGTCGGGGGGGTGGGCATGTTCGCCGGCAACTGCCGCTGGGCCGCCGTGATGGCCGCCTGAACGTCCTGGGCGGCGGCGTCGATGTTCCGCTCCAGGGCGAACTGGATGGTGATTCGCACGGCCCCCTGCACGCTGCTGGAGGTCATGTTGTCGATGCCCGCAATGGTGGAGAACTGCTTCTCCAGAGGCGTCGCCACGGACGAGGCCATCGTTTCCGGGTTGGCTCCCGGAAGCCTGGCGGTCACCTGGATCGTGGGGAAATCCACGTTCGGGAGGTCGCTCACCGGCAGCGCACGGTAGCCCATGAAGCCGAAAATCAGAATGCCCGCCATGACGAGCGTCGTCATGACGGGACGGCGGATGAACAGTTCAGATATGCTCATCGACCCGGTCCCGCAGCCGTGGCTGCTTCCCCTTGAACCTGCACCCGCGCACCCGGAACGAGCCGGAGATGCCCGTCGGTCACGACCTTGTCACCCGCAGATACCCCCTGGTCCACCACGGTCTCGCCGCCGAGCCTCAGTCCGGCGGTGACCGGTCGCGACTCCACCGTGCCATCCGGGCGCATCACGTACACGTACTGACCCTGCTGGCCGGTCTGGATGGCCTGGGAGGGGACGACCACCGCATCCGGGCGGGTAGTGAGCGTCAGTGTCACGCTGACGAATTGCCCCGGCCAGAGGCTCCCTTCCCGATTGGAGAAGGTGGCCTTGAGCTGGATCGTGCCCGTCGCCGCGTCCACGGTGTTGTTCACGAAGGTCAGCTCTCCCAGCGCGGGTGGCCCCGCCTCCCCCCGAGGGCTTGCCTCGACCCGGATGGACCTGCTCGCGAGGTACTTCTTGATGTCCCGCAGATACTGCTCGGGCACGGAGATACTCACATAGATCGGCTGAATCTGGTTCAGGACAAGCATCTGTGCGCTGTCGTCCCTGGCCTTCACGGCACTGCCCACCCGCACCAGGAGGTTCCCTGCGCGGGCGTCCATGGGGGCGCGGATGGTCGTGTAGCTCAACTGGACCCGCACGTTCTCCACGGCCGCGTGATCGGCCCTGATGACCGCCTTGATGTTCTCCACGGTGGCCTGCGCCGCCCGGATCGCCGCTCGCGCATTCGCGACCGCAGCCTGATCCGCCTGGACCGTCGCCTCCAGGGCGGAGGCGGAGGTGCGCACCTGGTCGTATAGCTCCCGCGAGATGGCCCCGTCGTCGATCAACCCCTTGTAGCGACGCAACTGGGTTTGGGCATTCTCGAGCTGCGCGGTATCGCGCGCCACGTTCGCCTCGGCTTGCTTCTCCGCCGCCAGGGTCTGCGCCAGCGCGGCCTCGGCCTGCTGCTGCTGTGCCGTATCCCGTCCCAGGTTGGCTTCGGCTTGTCGGAGGGCTGCTTCCCAGGGACGCCGATCGAGCGTGAAGAGCAGCTCACCCTTCTTGACGTCCCGGCCTTCCTGGATGTGCACCTGGGCCACCTCGGCATCCAGTTGGCTCTTGAGGGTCACGGTCGCATAGGCCTGCACCGTGCCGATCGCCCGGATCTGGACGGGGACGGGCTTGCTGACGGCGGTGCCGATGACCACCGGGACGCCATTCCGCGTGGCAGCGTTCCTGTTCTGGGCGGGATTGGATTCCCCGTTGCTGCAGGCCGCAAGCAGCGCCGCCGCCAGCAGGAGTCCTGCCCCAGCCGCCACTCGCTGGCTCCTGGGAGGGGCAGGTCGGCGCGACGGGCCGACAGCGCCTCCGGTCAGGTGCACGGCAAATCCACTCTGCATGAGTGTTCTCCCTCTCGAACGGTTCAGCGCGGTCCCGGTGCGGCCTCGATCCCTCCAAGACCTCAGCGGCCCCTCATGGGGGCTGGATGCTCTCGTTCCCCCCCGTGACTCCGCCGGGCTCGGTCGCTTGCATCCGAGACTCGCCCGGGAGGCGCGTGGCCGGCGCGCCCGGGAACGATTGCCTGACGCTGGCGCGGTCGCGTGCGACGAGACGGCGTCGCGTCCTGGCGGCCGTCGGTGCTCGGTTCGATGAAAACGCCCTCCAGCACGGTTAGTCCGTCGACAATGCGTCGGAGGTCGCCCGGGGGAAGGCCGGCGAGCTGGACGCCGATCCAGGCCTCGGTCGAGCGGCGGGCGCGTTCGAAGCGTCGAGCGCCCTGCGCCGTGAGGGTCAGGACCACCCGCCGCCGCTCCGCCGGGTCCGGCGTGCGAGCCACCAGGCTTCGGTTGACGAGACGATCGACGAGGATGGAGGCCGTGGGGCGGGTCACCCCAAGGTGCTCCGCCAAGTGGTACAAGCACGCCCCTGGGTGGTGTTGGAGAAACGCGAGGGTGCGGACCTGGGGGACGGACAGGAGTGGGGCACTCTGGCGACGGATCTCGCCGCGTATGCTGCGCATGACCAGCGGAACGGCTCCGATCACGATACGGGCGCATTGCTGGGTGAGTGTGCGCGTTTTCACAACGGCGCTCCCGAGGGGAGGCAGCACTCGACCGAGATGACCGGACTGGCCGTGACGGTCAGAGAATGATTTGCTCTGCAAACTATATGGACTCCATCTCGCGGCTGTCACGGTGGGGGGGTGGACATGTGTGGTTGGGAGAACCTTCGGGAAAGGCAAGGCTCTCGGGATGAGCTGGAACGGCGGACCGCGCAGGGACACAGGAACCGGCAGCGGGCTATTGGCCTCCTTTCCAGGTGTGCGGGAATCGAGTGTCCGCGGCGCTCAACGCGGGTCGCCGCATCCAGAATGCGGGCAGCGCTTCGGGGCCGGATCGGAGACCCAGGGCGAGACCTCTCAGCGGCAGGTCCGGAGACCAGGGCGTTGATCTGGAGGTCAACACCAGGCAAGGGAACCTGCTTGACACGCGGGGTGGGTCAGCTACGATCCCCCCGTCGGCAGCCAGTGCAGTTCGGGACACCCGAGGGGCCCACCGTGATACGATTGCGTCTGTTCTGCCTCGTCCTGGCAGCCTCTCTCGTGGGGATCTCTGTTTCGGCGCCAGATGCAGGCGACCTGCCCAGCCGGGCACAGATTCCCGTGGGACCCGAGGTTGCGGCAGCCCAGGCCACTGCCCGCCGCATCTGTGTGCAGATGGGCGTCCAGACGTTCCGGGCTCCGGACAATCGGTCGCGAATTGCCAAGGGAGATCCCGCGCTTCCCCCGCGCCTGGGGGGAGGCGTGTATGTTCAGCTCACGGGTGCGCAGCGCAACGGATACGTGCAGGTGAGGACCCTGAAGGGCGTGGACGTCTGGATTCCGTCAATCCAGTCGGACTCGGGGAATCCGTCGCTGTGTGTCGCGCACGCATCCGACATGCGCGTCTGCAGCAAGGACAATGCCCCGCAGGACGTCCCCGTCCAGGCGGACTTTGAAGCTCCCGATGCCGCACCTGCGGCCTGGGTCAAGCGGGGAAGCCTCATCCGGCTCTGGGGATACTTCGAGGAGCGGGGGCAGTGGGCCTTCGTGGAGGCGGGTGGCAAGGTCGGGTTCATCAGGTCCGGGGAGCTGTGCCACGAGGCGTCCGCGCCGCCCCCCTCGAGAGCCACGGAGCAGTTCCACATGATCCTCGTCGCGGCCAAGCCGGACTGTTACCAATGGGGGCGAGAGAGGGGCGCCAACGAGATTCGCCGGATCATCATTCACAACTCGGAGAAATCCCTGGAGAGCACGGCTGCCACGTTTCAGGAATGTGAGCCGGACCGGCCGACCTCGGCGCACGTGGGGATCGATCGCGACGGAAAGATCTACAGATTCGTCGAGGACAGCTTCACGGCGTTTCACACCGGTGGCACCCTCTACAGCGGCGGCTTCAACTCGATTTCCCTCGGGATCGAGGTCATCGCCCATGACAAGCCCGGGTTCACATTCATGACCCCGCAGCAGGAACGCTCGCTGCTTGATCTGATTCGCTTCTGGGCGAATGAGTACCGGATCACGATTCCCCAGGACATCTTGCAGAACTCGACGCGCTTCAAGGCTTACAATGATCTGGAATACTGGCAGGCGCCGATCACCATCCATCGACTGGTGAGCGCCGACCGGGGGACGGATTGCCCACGGCATATCTGGGCAGATTCCATCCAAGGGGATGAGGAGTTCTTCGTCTGGCGCCGGAAGAACCTGGCTGGCCAGTCGGGTGAGTGAATCCCCGAGGGTCCATCTCCCGCGGCTTGCCGCGAGGTAGATCATTCCCGACGAACGTATCGGTCCTCTGGCGACGTGTGGAAGGGGGAGCAGGATGAGTCCTGGGCAGGGGAGAGTGTGGAGTGGTCCCTTGGGAAAATCGCTCCTGCTGGTATTGGGGGTGGTCGTGGTCTTGGTCGGGGGTGTGACGCTCTGGATAAGTCGCCTCCCCTCGAAGCCGGCAGCCGGTCCGACTACCCCAGCGCAGAAGCAAGCGACCTTGGCCGCCGATCCCCTCGCGGCAGTACTCTCGGACATTCTCGCGGCGTACCGAAAGATCATCGTCCTCGTCGAGGGAGAGTCGTCGCTCACGCCAGCGGACCGGGCCCGCGTCTACCCCGTCGGCGAATTCCTCTTCGACGAGAATCACGCTCGGCTGGCATCGCTGACGGAGCTGTTGACCGCCGACCTCGAAGCGCGTCTGGCTGCCGCCGGCCCATCGTCTTCCGGCAAGGTCGAGCAATTCCTGGATCGACTGGAGAACGATCCCGCCTATCACGATGCGGACAAGCTGGCGTTCCGGGATGTCCTCGAGGATCTGGCCGCCCTTCTGGGGGAGTCGCAGGGCCCGAGCCGTCTCAAGCAGGAACTGGGAGCGCGGATCGCGAGCGATCTCAAGGCCCTCGGGGTGATTCAGGCGTTGTACGAGAAGGAGCTGGGTCAGATCTTTTCCCGCTTTCAGAATCGGGGCATGGCCGTACGGCGGGAGGCCTGGGAGAAATACGTCGCCTTCCTGAAGACCCAGTACGACCCGGCAGTCATATTGAAGGAGTATGAGACGGCAACGGGATTTCCCTCGGATACCCGGGGCCAGGGTCCACAGAAGAGCGACCCCGGTCTTGAGATCTTCGGCACCGGCCTGCCTGCCAAGACGCTCGTCTTGACGTTCGATGATGGGCCCCACCCGCGCTACACCGCCAGTATCCTGGACACGCTGAAGCAGTTCAACGTGCCCGCGGTCTTCTTCGAGGTCGGCAAGAACCTCGGGA
The DNA here is from genome assembly GCA_035455275.1 of Methylomirabilis sp. (SeqCode). Classification (GTDB taxonomy): domain Bacteria; phylum Methylomirabilota; class Methylomirabilia; order Methylomirabilales; family 2-02-FULL-66-22; genus 2-02-FULL-66-22. The sequence goes on from DATIFO010000184.1 coordinate 8,204, forward strand.
CGGTGGGGGAGAACAAGACTGTGAAGTGGGCCCGGGCGGCCGAGGCGAGCCGTCTCGTGCTCGCGGCCGGGATGCCCGTGGCGAACCATACGTATACACACGCGTTGCTTCCGAAGCTGAGCGAGAAGGATCTGGCAAATGAGCTGGAGCTCACCAACCAGCTCCTCACGGAGGTCTCCCATGCCACCCCCAGCCTGTTCCGAGCCCCGTACGGGGCACGGAACGACCAGGTGATGGCCTCGCTCGGCGCGCGGCACCTCAGGTCCATCATGTGGAACATCGACTCCAGGGATTGGGCGGACCCCATCCCGATGTCGATAGCCGATCGCGTCCTGCGGACCGTGGACGCGGAGCGGCGGGGTATCCTGCTGTTCCATGACATCCACGAGCGGACCATCGAGGCGCTTCCGCTCATCCTGGAGGGGCTGAAGGCGGAGGGCTACCAGTTCGCCGGGTGGAATGGGAGCGACTTCGTGGTGGCGGGGGCGCCGGCTGCCGCCAAATCGGCCGAAGCGCAAGCGCGGCCGGCCCGGACCACGCCGTACCGGGAGAGCTGGGCGGCGATCATCGGCATCGACGACTACCGCAAGTGGCCGAGGCTGCGATACGCGGTCAACGACGCGACGGGCGTGAAGGAAGTCCTGATCCAGAAGTACAAGTTCAAGCCCGAGAACATCTTCACGCTGATGAACCAGGAGGCCACGCGGGAGAACATCCTGTCGGTGCTGGGCGACAAGCTCGGGAATCCGCAGGCGATCAAGCGCGATGACCGCGTGTTCGTCTTCTTCGCCGGGCATGGCATCACCCGGAAGCTCCCCTCCGGGCGGGATCTCGGCTACATCGTCCCCGTCGAGGCGGACGTGAACAACTATCACGGCCAGTCGATCTCCATGACCAATTTCCAGGATATCGCCGAAGCCATCCCTGCCAAGCACGTGATCTTCGTCATGGATTCCTGCTACAGCGGGCTGGGGCTCACCCGGGGAGGGCGGGCCGACCAGTCGCAGAACTATCTCATGGAGATCTCGCGGCGGACCGCGCGTCAGATGCTGACCGCAGGGGGCGCCGACCAGCAGGTGGCGGACAACGGGCCCAACGGCCACTCCATCTTCACCTGGACGCTGCTCCAGGCGCTGGAGGGGAAGGCGGATCTCAATGGTGACGGGTTCATCACGGGCTCGGAGCTGGCCGCCTACATCGGCCCCGTCGTGTCCAATCTGTCCCGCCAGACGCCGGCCTTCGGGAACCTGCCGGGAAGCGAGGGGGGAGAGTTCGTCTTCGAGATGGGCCACGAGAGCGAATTCCTGAGTGGTGTCTCGGCACAACTGGACGAAGAGGCCATCCGCCTGAACGCCGAGATGGATCGCCTCCGGGCCGAGATTGAGACCAAGACCCAGCGGAACCAACGGCTCAAGCAGGAGCTAGCCCGGGCGCAATCCACGCTGAAGGGCCTGGAGAAACCGGGCAAGGCGGTGCCCGCCACCGCCCGGCCGGAGACGATGTGGACACACAACGATCGAGGGATCGCGCTCTTCAAGGCAAAGCAGTACCCCGAGGCGCTCAAGGACTTCATGGCGGCGGTCGAGCTGAACCCGACCCATCCGCTGCCGGCGAACAACATGGGGTACACGTATTACCGGATGGAGCAATTCGACGAGGCGGCGCGCTGGTTCGAGAAGACCGTCGCCCTGGAGCCCCGTCGCGCCATTGCTTACATGAACCTGGGGGATGCCTACGCCAAGCTGAACCGCAATGCGGAGGCCAAGAAGGCGTTCGAGAAGTTCCTGGAGCTTCAGCCCACCTCCAAATCCGCCCCCTACGCCCAGGAGATGCTCAAGTCGCTGGAGTGAGGCCTTATTGATGCGGCGCGGAGGCCCGGGGAGTTCGGTCAGGCTCCTCGTCATTCGTCGGTGCACGCATCCATCGCAAGAGCCAGGCACTCATCTCTGCATAGAGGGGAGCGGGGGTTGTGAGGACGTTGTGGTGACCGGCGGCCGCGACTTGAATCCAGCGCTTCTCGTCACTGGCGAGCGCCTCGTACAGCTTCCTCCCTCGCTCGATGGGGATAAGCTGATCGCAGTCGCCATGGACCACCAGGGTCGGAGCCTTCACGCGGCCCGCCCACACCTCAGGGCGGATTTCCGACAACCTGGGTTCGCCCTTGATCAGGCTAACAGCATCAACCGCGCGCCCCAGGACGCGGCCAATTGGGCCGACGTAGTTAGAGCTGTCAGCGGCAATGACCTCGTCAAGCGCATCGAAACCGCTCACGACCACCAGGGCTCTCCACATCTCAGGGGATTCGCTCGCGGCCCGTATGGCGAATGCCCCTCCCATCGAGATGCCCCACAATGCAGCAGGCTCTGGGGGCAGCGCGAACACCTTTCTCGTGTTGGCAAGGGCCCGGCGCGGGAGAGTGCCTTCAAACTCGTCGGCGCCAAACGCAGCCTTGGGGAGCGGACTCTCTCCGTGGCCTGGCAGATCGGGGATCAGGCAGCGAAAGCCGGCTGCCACGAATCTCTCGGCGACCGGGAGGAGATCCTCTTTGCGCCCTGCGCGCGCGTGGAGCAGGACCACGATGCCTCCAACGGCTCCGTAGGGCGGCGCCGCAACCCCCATTTCGGCGAGCTGCCTTCGTAAGGTTGATCCACGGGCCCCGGGCACGGCGTCCGCGTCCGGCTCGACAAGGAGACAGGGAACCTTGGCTTGTATGCACTCGAACGAAGCGATCCTGAGACCATACTCGGCCGGGTGAGCGAGGCGATCCCTGTGGTAGGACTGCAACTCTCGCCTCGGCGGGGAAAACACATAGCCTGACACGACGGAGACGCCAATCGCGACAGCCGCCGAGGCAAGCAGTCCGAATGCAGAGACCATGGTCAGGACGCGGCCACTTCTCATCGCTGTCATGATTGTTCCAACTGCACGAAACGGTAGCCCCGGCCGCGGAGCCCCTTCAGGATAGCCGGCAGGGCCTTCACGGTTTGCCGGCGAGACTGCTCCCCATCAGGCGAGCCGTCGTGGAGCAGGACAATCGCCCCTGGATGGGCCTCTTCCAGGATGCGGCGGGCGATCTCCTGAGCACCCGGCTGTGTGTAATCCCGGGGGTCCACGCTCCAGACCACCACATGCCAGCCACCGGCGAGAGCCATGAACGGCAGGAACGCACCCTGCATCCCCCCGGGGTGTCGGAGGAGGCGAGTGTGCACGCCAGCCGCACGCGCGAGTGCGGCGTCCGTCAACCTCAGCTCGGTTGCGATCTCGCCCGGCCAGGCCCCGCGCAGAATGACATGCGAGAATCCGTGGCTGCCCACCGCGTGCCCGGCTGCGACGATGCGCTGAATCAGTTCCGGGTGGGCATCGACGTGCTGCCCGATTACGAAGAAGGTTGCCTTGACGTCGTAGCGGGCCAACACCTCCAGCACCTGAGGGGTATAGACGGGGTCCGGCCCATCATCGAAGGTCAGGGCGATGGTGCGCTCGCCCGACACGTGAGTTGCGTACGGCAGCAGCAAGCCACCCTCCAGGGCGCTCGGCCGCCCGTAACACAGCAGGTAGAGACCCAGCAGCACCAAAGGCACGATCCCAGCGAGTCGGGCTATCGATCGCACGAGTTCTCTTCTCGTCCTCTACGTGCCATGGGGGTTACCTGCGCTAAGGACCATCGTTCAATCTCCACATCAGCAACTCAAGCTTGTCCGAGACGCATCCGGCAGATTGTCCCATGCCCGATCGAGGGCCTCTTTGGCTTTTGTGCGGCCCCAGTTCCATGTCCGCCAATCAGGTTGTGTGAGTTGTTCTCGCCTAGCCAGGAACAGGGCGGCAGTGTGGCGAATCCTTCCAGACGGGTCACCGGTCGATGCAAACAGCACCGGCACAAGCGTGGGGATGGCATCGGCGCTCAGTGAGGTGAGGTACTCCATGTCGGGACCATTCCCTATCTGCGCGCGGGCGAGATCTGTCCGGGCGATGCAGGCATCCGGATTCACGACGTGAAGAAGAGCGATGGCTACAAACCCCGCGACCAAGGCGCCGAAGGCGAACCGATCGCGACGTCCGGTCAATGCGGTCATGGCGAACCACAGAGTCAACAGGGCCAGCCAGATCATGAACGCGGTAGTATAGAACCGGAGCTCGGTAAGCCCGTAGCTGTGGAGGTAAAGGATCATCCGGTGGAATGCGGACATCAGGAGAATGAGCAACAGGACGACCATGATGGCAGCCAGAAGGCGGAACAAGGCTCGTTCCTTCCACGTTCGATCGCGCAGCAGCCAGTCTGCCGCCAGCAGGAGCGGCAGCGTCAAGGCGGCCACCACAACCAGCTCGAAGAATCCCCGGCGCGCATACTCCGCATAGGTGGGACCGCCAGGGTCCTGGACCAGACCGTGGCCGCCAAAGAGGTACGGCAACTGGAAACCGATGAAACAGGCAAACAACATGTCCAGCAAGACAAGCGGAATGCCCACTTCGATGGCACCCAGCCCGATGGTGACGCCTCTCGGACCCACCTTCAACCATGGCAGCACCGCCGGAAGGGGTGCGAGCGCCCGGAGAAATCCCGCCGCGCACCACGTTCCTACCAGAATGAAGAGCAGGTGACGGAAGGGCGCCTCGAAATCGACCCGGAAAAGGCCCTTCACGGTCTCTTCGTAGACCATGTCTGCAGACATGAAGAGCGCGTTGAATCCGAGAAGCAGGGGCGCAGCGATGAGCACTCCCACCGCGACGGATCTGGAACGCGTCCCCCATGTCGCGCGAGGTAACTGCCTCCAGCGAATGTCCTCGGCTATGAGTGAAATTGTTCCGATTGCGGTAGAAGCGCCCGCGGACGCCCCCGTGCGTGCGTACTCCATGAGGCTTGCCCGTCGGAGGGCTTTCCGGGTGGTAGAGATGTGCCCCGCCGCCAAACTCAAGGCGACGGCAACTGCTGCGGCATCGAGCAGGTTCAATACCCGTGAGGCACGCCAGGCGAATCCTGCCGCAAAGAAGAGCGCCACCGCCAGAAGCACGACCTGGATTGATGTGAGGGACCTTCTCTGTCTGTGCGCCAACCACACGATGGCCGCCACAAGCGCTGCCGTCCAGAGCGGTGTGTTTGCCCCCAGAGGGGAGCTACGGAGCAGAAGATCCGCCAGCGCGCCCAAGACCGCGCCTGCCGACAGGACCCCCAGCGCAACGGCCGATTGCTCGCTCGGGTCGAAAGTCGAGGGCGAGTTGTCAAGCTCAGCAGAGGCCATTCTCATTGTCCTCCGTGGGGGGTTCGCCACTACTCTTTCGCACAGGCATTGGCCATCCCGGAGGCTCTGGATGGCATTCCCGTTCAGGAGGAATGCCCGTCGCCTTCACACTTACTTCCTCTGCGATCCGCCCCTCAGGGAGTGCTGGATGATGTTCCCCAGCACGCCGGATTCCGTGCCCAGGGGGAGCACGGCGATCTGCACCTTGGAGGCCAGCTCCCGATTCACCAGGAACGACGCATAGGCCGGATTGCCGGCGGTGAGGGCGGCCAGCTCCTTCTCCTTGGCGATCTGCACCTGATCGAACTCCTTCTGCCTCTTCAGCTCGAGATCCTTCAGGTTGGCCTGCTTCTCCAGCTCCACCCGGTTCAGGTCGCGCTGCCGCTCCACCTCCCGCAGGGCCAGCAGCCGCTGCCGCTCCACCTCCGCCTTGGTGCGCCGCTCCAGCACCTGGGCCTCGGTCTCCGCCTTGGCCACCTGGCTCAGCCGCCGCTTGTCCTCGGTCTGCGCGTTGATCTCCGCCACCTTGCCCTCGATCCTGGCCTTTTCCACCTGAACCTGCCCCTCCGCCTGGGCCTGGCTCTGGGCGGCCTTGGCCTGCTCCAGATCCAGGGTGTTCTTCTCGCGGATGCGGGCCAGCTCCAGATCCTTGGTGGCGGTCACCTCCAGGGCGTCCGTGAAGTTCTTGGGGAACAGGATCTCGGCGAGGATGACCTCCTTCACAGCGATGCCGGGCTCCCCAAGCTTCTGGGTCAGCGTCTCCTTCAGCTCCCTGACGAACTTCTCCCGCTCCGGCCGGAACACCGCGGCCAACGAGGCATGGGCGTTGGCGATCTTCCCCGCCAGCTCGCGAGCCTTGGCGTCGAAGACCAGCTGGCCGTACTGCTCGGGGTCCGCGAACTGCTTCGTGAAGGCCGCCCCGTCCTCGACCCGCCATCGGATGGACAACGCCAGGGTGAGGGGCACCCCACCGCCGAGGCGAACGTCCTTCAGCTCGGTCTGGTGGACATAGTCCCGGTTGGCGATCTCCGGCGCCCCCTTCCCACATCCCGCCACGGCAAGGGCCGCAAGGGTGAGAATGAGAAGCGTGAGCTTGGGTCTGGTCATGACTGATCCCTCCTTGAGAATGCCTGTAAAGGTTGACCTGCCTGACATCCCGTCCGCGAAGAATCGACATCTTCCCTGCGAGGAACTCAGCGCTGGCTGACCACGGTCAGCGCGTACCAGGGGCGCTCGGTCCGGCCGAGGAGGGCTGCCCAGTACCAGGAGGAGACATCGGTCCATGCCCCGCCCCGCAGGTCGTAGATCCGCTCGCAGACCTGGTAGTGCTCGCCGTCTCGCGTTGCGTCGAAGCAGCTCCAGGTGGTGCCCTTCCCGTCCTTCACTGCGCTGGGCACCTCCACGTGGTACCCGAGGCCGCGGAAGCAGACCGAGGCCGGGTGGAGCATCCGCGTGGGCTCCTGGACGGAGCGCGCAATGATGATGCGCCTCCCGTCCGTGAAGCGTCTGATCTGGCCGGGGAAGCGGTCGGCGAAGCGCTGATCCACGGCTGAAAGGGGAAGGCGCGTGAGCCGGCGCCCCTCGAAGCTCTTTGGCCAAGCCACTTCCTCGCCCGATGGTCTGGAATCCGATGGAGGATGGGTCGCCGGGAGCAGCGCCGGAACCAGCCCGGCAATCATGACGAGGCCGACGAAGAGCGCTCTGGTGATGCGCGCCGGAGGTCCGCCCGCACCTGCCCAGTCCCGGAATCGGTCCCGGGACGCCGAGGCCCACCCGGTCCGCCTCCGATGGACAGGCTGCCCGGCGACCGGCGGGGCGCCTGGTGCGGCCTGCGCGCTGCAGCGGATCCTCGCCGTGGGCTGGCGCGGGGAACCCGGCGGCTGGGACGAGGGCGATCCCCGGAGAACCCGGATGCCCGGCCACATGGCCGGGTGCGGGTCGCTCCCGCGTATCCGGCCCAGGGTCGGGTGGCGAGGGAGCCCGCAGCCTTGCGGAGCAGTGCCGCGGCGGGGCCCGGCGGATTCCGGATGCGGTGCGCTAGTGTGCATGGCTCCTCCAGCGGGTGAAGCCCACGATCAGGAGAGAGGTCAGGAGAAAGGCCAGCAGCCCCACGCCGGTGTGGGTCCAGGAGGGCAGGCGGAGGATGCCGGCCTCCTTGATGAACAGCAGCGAGTTGCGGAGGACGTTTCCCGCCAGGACGACCGGGAAGGCGACGGCCATGTTGAGGAGGAACCTGCCTGCGGAGGCGTGCGTGAGATAGGAGAGGAGCGCGGCCAGGAGCATGCCCACCCAGAGCATCCGGATCCCGCTGCAGGGGGCGTCCACCAGGACGGTGCGCCCCATCCAGGTGAGCGCCGTGCCGGCCTGCGCGACGTCGAGGCCGAGCAGGGCCAGCACCCCCCTGCTGGCCCACGCGGTGAACGCCCGGAGGGGATAGCCGAGGTAGAATTGCAGTTGCATCGAAGAGACCACCGGAAGCGAGAGCAGGAGCAGGCCCCACATCGGCGGGCGCAGGCGCGGCCGGTCCAGGACTGCTGCCAGCGTCAACCCCAGCGCACATATGGCCAGCACCGCCCTCGGGAGCAGGTGCAGCCAGGGAGCGCTGGCCGCGGAGAGGAAGGTCAGCATCCCCGCCCCGAGCAGGAGGGCGGGCTGCGGCTCCGGGCGCAGGCGGGCTCTCTCACCCCAGAGGAGGGCCAGGGCCGCGGCCAGGGCGAGCAACCCCCAGCTCTCATCCGCTCCCTCGGCCATGCGGCGGGCATACCACTGCCAGACGGGCCACAGACCCAGCGCTTGCAGGGCCATCAAGGCGAAGGGGTGTGCCAGGGCGCTTCTGTTCATCATCGGGGGCTCCGCCGAACAGGGAGAATCCCTGCACGCCCGAGGAAGAGGAGCGTCCCGAGCGCCACGGCCAGCAGCGCCCAGGTCTCGGGCTCGGGCGTGCTGGGGATGTTCTGGCCGATGGCCAGGTCGCTCACCCCTTCGGGCATGGGCGAGGGTTGGTCCACCGAGGCCTGGTCGTTAGGCTTCACGTTGCGGACGACCCTGTCGATGGCCACGAAGGAGGTGTACTGGGTCAGCAGGCTGTACTTCAGGCCGAGCCGGGTGATCTCCTGCACGCGCTCGTCATCCGGCGCGAGCTTGCTGTAATCGGACAGGGTCTGGATGCGGCTGCGTGCCCACAGGTACTTGAGGGACGCGTTGTCCTCGCGGGGCTCGGCCGCGCCGAGGTCGAGGCTCTGCCGATGGGGTCCGCTGCCGGTGATGCCGTCGATGGTGAGCGTGCCCTGCCGCTCCCCCCGCCACTTGCCGAACAGGATCACCGGTCGGGAGGCGAACACATCCGGGATGGCCTCGGGCTCGACCGCGTACGCGTCGAACCCCTCGAATCGAGCCTTCAGGTGGGACAGCACCGGCGACTCGATGTAGCGGCGGAAGCGCGCGGCCTCTTGCTTGCCGCGCTCTCCGCTGGTGACGACGAACGGCTCCCCCTTGCCGGCGCGCGCCATGCCTTCCAGCAGATGGCGGTTCACGCTCGAGCCGATCCCGAAGGTGAACACGTTGGCGGCGCCGAGGTTTTCGCGGATGAGGTCGAAGGCCTCCGTTTCCACCGTCACGTAGCCGTCGGTGATGATGACAATGGACAGCGAGCGGCTCTCGTCCCTGGGCAGGGACAAGGCCCGCCGCAGGGCGGGGAGCAGCTCGGTGCCGCCTCCGCCCCGCTGGGCGTTGATGAGGGCGAGCGCCCGCTGGAGGTTTGCCGGGGTGGCGGGTTGCGACCGCTCCGCCAGCACGCTGTTGCCGCCCGAGAACAGCAGCAGGTTGAAGCTGTCGACCGGCTGGAGGTGACCCAGCAGGTCGTGGAGCAGGACCTTGGCGGTGTCCAGCGGGAAGCCGTGCATGGAGCCCGACACGTCGAGGATGAAGATGTACTCGCGGGGGAGGATCTCCAGGGCCGAGAAGGCCGCAGGGGGCTCGACCATGGCCAGGAAGAAGTTCTCGTCCTTGCCCCGGTAGAGCAGGAGACCCGACTCTACCCGGTCGCCGCTCAGGCGGTAGTCCAGGATGAAATCGCGGTTGTTCTCGGGCGTGCCGGTCTTCGTCAGGCTCACGACGGCGCGGTTGGCGCCCTCGTACTGGACCTGAAGCTGGTGCGAGGCGGAGCCGACCTCCTTCAGCGGGATGGGGGAGTTGATGGCCACCTTCAGGTCAAAGGCGCTCCGGGAGGGCTCGCCCTCGTGCAGGTAGGGCGAGGCCACCCAGCGCTCGGCGACGTGGCTCTCCGTGCCCGCGGCGCCGTTGTAGCGCGGCCCGACCACCGTGGGATACACGAACTGGTACTTGCCGTCGGTGGGCACCAATAGCTCCGTGTACCTCAGCTCCACCGTGACGCGATCACCCGGCAGGATGTTGGCCACCTTGGTCTGGAACACGTTGGGCCGGTGCTGCTCCAGGAGCGAGGCGGTCTTTCCTTCCCGCCTGGCGGCGTCGTACTCCGCCCGGGCCTGCCGCTTCTCCCGGATCTGTGCCTCGATCAGGCGATTGCCCACCCGCATGCGCATGGCATATACGGCGGCCCGCGTGGAGCCCGGGAAGACGTACCTGGCCTCGATGGGTCGGCTGCCCTCGTTCTGATAGGTCTGCGCCACGCTCACGTCGGCGATCACGCCGGCGATGCGGACGTCCACGTCCGTGGACTTGAGCGGCAGGTGGTCCACGCTGGGGTCGCCGTCCACGAAGAAGTAGGGTGCCAGGGTCCTGTCCGAGGACTCCTGCTCGCCCTGGGCGCGACTGAGAGCGGGGGCCAGCAGCAGCAGGCAGCAGGCGCCGGCCAGCAACACGTGAGGTCGGATTCTCATGACGGCTCCTCCTTTCGATGGATGGCCTGGGGCGCGTGACCTACGCCGGGAATATCGCCCGCAGGTTCGAAGCCAGTGGGAAGCGTGGGAGAAATCCGCGTGAAATGTGTGTGAAGCCGGCCGCGGGGTTGTGGGGACGTGGGGAATGGGTAGGGCGGGGCGAGGGGGGCCGATCAGCCGGCGGTGGACACGTGCCTCGGCAAGGTCAGCGTGGCGACCGCGCCCCCGTCGGGGTGGTTGCGAAGCTCCACGCCGCCCCGGTGCAATTCGGCGATCTCCTTGACGAAGCTCAAACCCAAGCCGGTGCCTTTCTTGCCCGAGTTCGGGCGGCGCAGGGAGTAAAACTTCTCGAACACGCGGTCCAGGGCGTAGTCGGGGACGCCCGGTCCATGGTCCCGGATGCTGATCTGGCACTGACGGGGCGTGCAGGTGACGACGACCTCGATTTCGCCGCCGCCGGGCGAGAAGTCGATGGCATTCTGGAGCAGGTTGATGAGCGCCCGGAGCAGCAGGAATCGCTCGCCGCCCAGCACGCATCCCTCTGCGCCGTGGGCCAGGATGCGCACGCCCCTGGCATCCGCCACCGGGGCCAAGCTCGCGGTCGCCTCCGGCAGCAGCTCGTCCAGACGCACCGGCTGGATCTCGGTCAAGCCCCGCTGTTTCTCGATGCCGGACAGCTCCAGCAGGCGGTCCACGAGGTCCTGGATGCGCTGGGTCTCGTCGCGGATGTTCTTGAGGAACCGCTCGCGTCGGTCCTGGGGCATCGACTCCTGCAGCAGCTCGGCCGCACCCCGGATGGCCGAGAGCGGGCTCTTGATCTCGTGGGTCAAGGTCTGGATGTACTCCTCGGCGTAGCTGCGCCCGGCCAGGGCATCGCGCATCTCGTCGAAGGCTGCGCCGAGGATGCCCAGGGCCCGCCGCGACAGGCGGGGGAGGCTCACCTGCTTCTGGTCGCGGACGTAGCGGATGTACTCGGCGATGAGGCTGAAGGGCCGAACCAGCCAGACCGAGACCAGCACGGCGAGCAGGAGCACCGACACGCTGGAGGTGAGGCCCACCAGCAGCAGCTTCTGGCGCGCGGAGGCGATGAACCCGCCGAAGCCTCGCATGGGCTTGCCCACGCTGACCATCCCCGTGATCTCGCCCTTCCAGCGGATCGGCGCGCCCACATACATGACGGTGCTGCGGGGATCCCCCTCGGCCTCCGGCGTGGTGCGCGCGCCGTATTCCCCCTGCAAGGTCAGGCGCACGTCCCGCCATGCCCAGAAATCCTTGCCGTCGTCTCTGCCCAGGGAGTCGAACACCACCACGCCGTTCCGGTCGGTGACGTACACCCGAAGGTCCGCCTGCGTCTTGGTGACGGCGTAGATGCGCGCGGCGAAGCGGCGGGCATACATGTCCTGGAAGGCGGGACGCATGCGCGCCGGGTGGAACACGCCGTCACGGATGTCGGTCTCGATGAGGGAGGCGAGGAGGTTGGCCGTGTCAACCAGCAGTTCCTCGGCCGATTCCCTGTAGCGCGGGTCGAGGTCGGTCATGACCCGGTAGAGCAGCAGGGCGACGCCGAGCGCATAGATGAGCAGGATGCCCAGGAAGATGCGGTTGCGCTTGCTCACCAATCCTCTGTGAGGGAATAGCCTTCGCCGCGGTGCGTGCGGATCGCCTCCACGTCGGGGGCAATGGCCTTCAGCCGTGCGCGGATGGTCTTGATGTGCGCGTCCACGGTGCGGTCGAGGCTCGCCTCTGGCTCGTCCCAAACGTGTTCCATGATGGCGTCCCGGGAGAACACGCGCCCCGGACGCGAGACCAAGAGCTTCAGGATCCGGTACTCGTAGCGCGAGAGGTCCAGCGGCTTGCCGAAGTAGGCGATGCTCTTGCGCTCGTCGTCCACCACGAGGGGAGGGCGGCCCGCGGGCGCCGTCGCAGGGGCGACATCCGCCGCCCGGGACCGTGTCCGGGCGACCCTGCGCAGGATGCTGCGCACCCGGGCGGTGAGCTCCCGGGGGCTGAACGGCTTGGAGATGTAGTCGTCGGCGCCGAGCTCCAGCCCCACCACCCGGTCCACCTCGTCCGACCGGGCCGTGAGGAATATCACGGGGGCGGAGCTGACCTGCGTCAGTCTCCCGAACAGCTCGAAGCCGTTGATGTCGGGCAGCCCGATGTCCAGGATGATGAGGGAGATGTCGCCGCCGGCAACCTCCTGAAGGGCGGCCTCGCCCGTGGCGCTCCACACCGGCTGGAAGCCATCGGTGGACAGCGCGTAGCTGATGGTGTCGGCGATGGCCGGCTCGTCCTCGACCACCAGGATCCGCAAGCCCATCGGCACCTCCGCCTCGCGGGTGACGGCGCCAGCCGGGACCCCCAGTTCCGGACGGCCCCCCTTCCCCCCTCGGTCGGGGGGATCCGCAGTGACGGGGTCGGCACTGCACCTGCCCTGGCGCCAAGGGCATCCGCTCCCCCTCGACTGTCCGGCAGAGCCGAGCATGGCGTGAGGGGCGAGGGGGTGTCAAGGGAAATCCGGTGATGGGCCGAACGGGGCAGGTCAGGAAACACAAGCCGGACGAAACCGAGAGCTCGGGCACGAGGACTGTAACGGATTCGGACGGGGCGCCTGGCCGAGTCTAACCTCTTGTCTTGCAGGTCGATCCTTTGCGAACGCCTGCCTTCGCGGTCTGGAACGGTGTCCGCACACTTTACACTTTCCTGCACTTCGAGTCCGCATCTTGCGTTTTATTTCTTCAGCTTGATGAACTGCGTTTCTGCGCAACCCACGAAAACGCGTCCTCCAGAAAAAGCGGAGTATTTGAGAAACACGGGGAAGAGCCTGGTGGAACGGCGCTTGCCTTGAAGGCTCAGGGACCTCCCGCCCTGGAGATCCCAAGAGCGGTCGGCCACCACCGAGGTTGCCGCGGGGGCTGCCGGCGGCGCAGAGCGCTGGACGTGACAGCCGGCGACAAGGGCTCGTAGCAACCGATGCGTTCGCCGGGGAGGCGGCTCGTCGGGATGAGGATTCCGATGCGAAACTCGGTGATAATCATGGGGCTGATGCTGTGTCTGGGCCAGCCGGTCTGGGCAGTCGCAGCCGAGAATCTCCAGGAAGTGCGGATTCGATGGGATGTTCATCCCGGCTCGCCCACGCCCCACGTGGCACCCGAGAGTGCGGTGCCATCCACGAGGTTCACCCTCCTCGAGCGTCATCGGGTGTCCGGAACCCTCCCTCGCCAGCGCAGCCCCGAACTGTCTTCCGAGCAGATTGTCGTGGTGGCCATGGATGGCCAGGGAAACGAGCGCTATCGCGGAATGATCCGGGATCCGCGGATCCTTCGGGTGGAGCACCCTGGCCCCGCTCGCGAGATGAAGGGTAGAGCCCTGCACCGCGCCAGGACGGAGCTCCGGATCACCCTGCCTGACGATCCCGCAATCAGCGAGGTCTGGCTGTACCATCCTCGCTGGACAGGGTCGGCATTCATACTGGATTGGCTTGGCACGGTCCAGCTCCCTTGACGCCGTGGTCGTGCAGGTCTGAGGGAAGGGAGGTCGTGTGACTACCTCCGGTTGCCGGTTACCACATCCAGGGATCGCCTTGTTCGTGCTGGTGTGTGCCTTGCTTCCCGGCGTGGCGGCGGCAGAGCCGGTGGCAACCATCCGGATCAACGGCGATCCCGCCAACCGCGTGGACATCGTCGTGCTGGGGGACGGCTATACCGCGAGCGAGCTACCCAAGTTCGCCAGCGACGCCGAGACCTCGATTCAGGCCCTGTTCGCACAGGACCCCTGGCGGGAGTATCAGCGCTACTTCAACGTTCATCGGGTGGACGTGGCCAGTCCCGAATCCGGGGCAGACCATCCGGAGTCGACTCCTCCAGTCTATAGAGACACGTTCTTCGACGCCACATACAACTGTGCGGGAATTCCGCGGCTCATCTGCGTCGACAACACTCAGGTCGATGAGGTGCTTTCTCGCAGCCTTCCCCCGGGCAGCCGGGACGTCATCCTGGTCCTTGTCAATGATGCCGTGTACGGCGGCTCCGGTGGATCGATCAGCGTCGCCTCCATGGATGCGAGCAGCATAGAGGTGGTCTTGCACGAGCTGGGACACTCGTTCGGCCTCCTGGCCGACGAGTACGGTGGCTCGGATCCACCTTATTGCGACGCCACCCAGGAGCCTCCCGAGGCCAACGTCACGGGCGAGAGCCAGCCATCCCTCATCAAGTGGGCCCCCTGGATTCTCCCGTCGACCCCACTCCCGACCCCCGGGACCGAGCCTGGGGTGCCCGGCCTCTACGAGGGGGCCAAGTACTGCTCAACCGGACTGTTCCGTCCCACCTATGACTCCAAGATGCGGACGTTGTACCGGCCGTACGAGCAAATCAACTCAGAACAGCTCATCAAGCGGGTCTACAACGGAGTATCCCTCATCGATTCGAGCACGCCCAGCGAGCCGACCCTGGTGCTCCCGCGCGGGGCGACGCAGGTCTTCCAGATCGACGTGCCCTCGCCCCTGAGCCACACCCTCAGCGCCACCTGGCGAGTGGACGGCCAACCCGGTGGAAGCGGAACGGTTTTCGCGCTGAATACCAGTGCGCTTGCTCCGGGCGACCATACGGTCGAAGCGGAGGTGCGCGATCCGACGCTCATGGTCATGAACGATCCATCCGGACTATTGACGGATCGTCGGCCCTGGGCGCTGACGGTGACGGTGTCCGCGAATGTTACACTGGGGATCGTGACTGCCGGCAATGGAACCGGGACGGTGACCAGCAGCCCTGCCGGGATCAGTTGCGGTCTGGATTGCGCCGAGGCTTATCCGAATGGCACCTCCGTGACGCTCACCCCCACTCCGGCAGGGGGCTCTATCTTCTCGGGTTGGAGCGGCGGGGGCTGCACCGGGAAGGGGCCGTGTTCCCTCACCTTGGCCGCCGACACTACGGTCACCGCGACCTTCACTCGGGTCTTCGCCCTGACAGTCACCAAGAAGGGGACTGGCAGCGGAACAGTGGTCAGCAGTCCGGCGGGCATACAGTGCGGATCGGTGTGCTCTGCAGCCTTCAGCACGCAAGTGACGCTGGTCGCGACGGCCAGCTCAGGATCGCGATTCACCGGGTGGAGCGGGGCCTGCAACGGCACCAAATCCACCTGTCAGTTGACGATGAATGCCGCCAAGGCGGTGACCGCCACCTTTTCCAGAGTGCGGGGCAGATAGGTACAAACATCCTGCACCCACATGACCTGTGCGGGGGGCCGAACGGTTTCGCGTTGTCCCGGCGGAGCCTGTCGTTCCCGAAACCGCATCCCGCGCGATCCTGCGAAGCTCCCATCCCCGGAGATCAGTCAACCACCCTTTCGTAGTATTGATGTGATTCCGCCTTCCCCCACTCCCCGGAATGCCACGGCGGCTCCCCGCTCGATCGGTTGCGCAGGGTGAGGGCCACGGCAATCCCTGACGGCCGTGGAGGACGCGAGCAAGGGAAAGGGAAGATGAAGTCGAGGTTTCGAGGAGAAGGACTCGTGAATCCTGCTGTTCGTTACGAGGTGCTTTGCGGATGCTTGTCCCGCTTCTCTTTGGCTTCTTGGTCCCGCTTTTCCGTCATCTGTCTTTGACTGTTGTTCTTATCCTTCTAGCCGCCCTTGTCTCCCATATGTGTGTCTCCTCTCCTGGCACCAGAGATCTTCTCATCGTGACCGGGCTTCCGCGTCGGCGATGCTGGCCAGCGCGTTGGGTTGCCCTGGGACCGCAAGTAGCTGGATCGATGGGCGTCGCGAAGGCCAAGCGATGATGCCCGTGTTTCCTACCCCGGGATCCTGGGGGTCGTGTCCCGGGGGCGGAGGCGAAACCTTTCGGCAATCCCCAGCGCGCGTTCTGCGCGATCCCCCTGCCAGAGCCCGAACCGAGGCTAGTTCATGCGCGGATTGTCCGGCATTCGGTCGATGTGTGTGCGCATGAGGGCCAGGAAGGGGGCGCGGAGGGTCTGCAGGTACGCCACCGCGTTGGGGTTGTCCTGATACTCGACAAACGGTTGGGAGTGGTATTCGACGGTCCCGCCGCCGATCCGGGCGCCCACGAGGCCGATGGGGTGGCCGCCGGCGTCGATGAGGGCGTTGAGCTTGCTGAGGGGGTCGTCGTCGACAGCAAAGACAAACTGGGTGACGTCGTGGTGCGTCACCGCGATGGCGGCCAGGGTGAGGGCCTTCGCCCGCACCCGTAACTCGACGATGAGCTCGGGGGTGGTTCGCGGGGATCGTGCCGGCCACGGGGAAGCCGGAGCGGCTCCTTCGGGAGTGCCATCAGTTGTCATGCAGGGAGACTAGCACGCCAAGGCGGGGAAACCTATGAGTGCTTTCCGCCACCGCGCAATGGGTCGGCCGGTGCGGGTCCCGCCGAAGGACACCCGAGGGCACGCCGGCGTGGGCGTACTTGCGGAACACAGGCACTCCAGCGGCAAGAGTGAGTTTCTGACGTTCGCAACGCGGCAAGGCGTGGGCTGGGGAATCAA
>DATIFO010000185.1:0-32449 GCA_035455275.1 Methylomirabilis sp. (SeqCode)
GGAGCGCCACGCCGCCTCCGGGCACGATGCCCTCTTCCACGGCGGCGCGGGTGGCATGGAGGGCGTCCTCGACGCGGGCCTTCTTCTCCTTCATGGCGATCTCGGTCGGGGCGCCGACCTTGATCACCGCCACACCGCCAGCGAGCTTCGCCAGGCGCTCCTGCAGCTTCTCCCGGTCGTAATCCGAGGTGGTCTCGTCGATCTGGGTGCGGATCTGCTTGATCCGGCCCTCGATCTCCTTCCGGGCGCCTGCACCTTCTACAATAGTCGTGTTCTCTTTTTCAACCACAATCTTCTTGGCCTTGCCGAGGTCATCCAAGCGGATGTTCTCCAGCTTGATGCCCAGCTCTTCGGAGATCACCTCGCCGCCGGTGAGGACGGCGATGTCCTTCAGCATCTCCTTGCGGCGGTCGCCGAAGCCCGGGGCCTTGACGGCGCAGGCCGTGAAGGTGCCGCGGAGCTTGTTCACCACCAGGGTGGCCAGGGCCTCGCCCTCGACCTCTTCGGAGATGATCAGGAGCGGCTTGCCCAGCTTGGCGATCTGCTCCAGGATGGGGAGCAGGTCCTTCATCCCGCTGATCTTCTTCTCGTGGATCAGGATCAGGGGGTTCTCCATCACCGTCTCCATGCGCTCCGGATCGGTGACGAAGTAGGGGGAGATGTAGCCCCGGTCGAACTGCATTCCCTCGACCACCTCCAGGGTGGTCTCCACTCCCTTGGCCTCTTCCACCGTGATGACGCCGTCCTTCCCCACCTTCTCCATGGCGTCGGCGATCAGGTCGCCGATGGTCTTGTCGTTGTTGGCGGAGATGGTGGCCACCTGCGCGATTTCCTTCTTGCCCTTGGTGGGCTTGGAAATCTTCTTGATCTCCTCGACGACCAGCTCCACCGCCTTGTCGATCCCGCGCTTCAGGGCCATGGGATTGCTCCCGGCGGTGACGTTCTTCATGCCTTCCCGGATGATGGACTGGGCCAGGACCGTGGCGGTCGTGGTTCCGTCACCGGCCACGTCCGAGGTCTTGGAGGCCACTTCCTTGACCATCTGGGCCCCCATGTTCTCGAAGGGGTCCTCCAGCTCGATCTCCTTGGCCACGGTCACGCCGTCCTTGGTGATGTTGGGCGCGCCGAACTTCTTGTCCAGAACGACGTTCCGCCCCTTCGGGCCCAGGGTGGCCTTCACCGCGTTGGCCAGCTTGTCCACGCCGCGGAGAATGGCCCGCCGGGCCTCCTCATCGAACATCAGTTGCTTCGCTGGCATGCTGTCTCCTCCTTACCCATTGTGTCCGTCGGTTGTTCCGTGAATGCGGAATGGTCAAACCCGCAGGTCACTGCAGGATGCCGAGGACGTCCTCCTCGCGCATGATCAGGAACTCCTCGTCCCCGAGCTTCACCTCGCTGCCGGAATACTTCCCGAAGAGGATCTTGTCGCCGACCTTGACCTCCATGGGCTGCCGCTTCCCATCGTCGGTGACCTTGCCCGGACCCACGGCCACCACCTCACCCTCCTGAGGCTTTTCTTTTGCCGTGTCCGGAATGATGATGCCGCCCTTCTTGACCTCCTTCTCCTCCAAGCGCTTCACCAAGATCCGGTCCTGCAGGGGCTTGAGCTTCCTCATCGCGCGTCACTCCTTTCCGCTGTGTCGGGACGCTGTCCCGGGTGAGTAAAGCGAGGCGAACCCCCTCGGGCTGTTCCGCCTGCCCGAATCATGCTCGGGTTCGCCTGTGTCGAGTTTCGCTCTTGGGTTTTCTTCTCGGCTGTTCGGAAGGGAACCCTGATTTCGTCATTCCCTCGGTCATCAGCACTCACCTCTAGGGAGTGCTGACGGGACGTAATCTAGTCTTGGCTTCCTCATTTTGCAAGACTTTTTTTTCTGCGGATCCGCCATTCAGGGAGAATCCAAGACCCTTCAAGACACATACTGTCGAATGTTCACAGGTATTTACACACGAGTACGGGTGGCTGTCCGGGTCTTCTCGCTCAGGAGTCTCGGATTTACACAGGGGTGGAATCTTTGGTATTCTGATCGGGTCATGACCGATCCAGCGGTTCAGTTCCCGATCGTTCGGCCGACCCGTGCGGAGGTCGACCTGGCGGCCGTCGCCAGCAACGTTACGCTGGCTTGCCGGACGGCCGGTCCGGGAACGGAGGTCATGGCGGTCGTCAAGGCCGACGCGTACGGACACGGGGCCGTGCCCGTGGCCAGGGTGGCCATCCGGACCGGGGTCACCTGGCTCGGCGTGGCGATCCCCGAGGAGGCCCTTCCACTCCGGGCGGCCGGCATTCGTGCGCCAATTCTGGTGCTCGGTCCGATCGCGCCGGAGCAGGCGGATCTCGTCGCGGCCTCCGCCCTGGATCAGTGCGTGTCCGATCCGGGCCAGGCAGAGGCGCTGGACCGGGCCGCCCGCGCCCACGGCCGGGTCCTCTCGGTCCATCTCAAGGTGGATACGGGGATGGGCCGGGTGGGGGTCGCGCCGGGGCAGGTGCGAGCCACGGCAGAGAAGATCGGCGCCCTGCCCTGTGTCCGTCTCCGCGGCCTCATGACCCACTTCGCCGATGCCGAGGCCGAGGATCCGACCTTCGCGCGAGAACAGCTCCGCCGGTTTGCGGAGGCGGAAGCGGGCCTTCGGCAGGCTGGCATCGATCGTCCCATCCGGCATGCGGCGAACAGCGCGGCCTTGCTCTGCCTCCCCGAGGCGAGGCTCGACATGGTCCGACCGGGGATCATGCTCTACGGCTGTCACCCGCGTGGACGACATTGTCATCCGGGCGGGCCGGGGCTCCGGCCGTCCCTCCGTTTTCTGACAGCGATCAGCCAGCTCGCGGCCGTGCCCCGAGGCGCCAGCGTGAGCTACGGCCGCACGTTCGTGGCGCCGCGGGGCCTGGTCGTGGCCACCCTGCCCGTGGGCTATGCCGACGGGTGGGGGCGCCTGCTCTCCAACCGCGGCCAGGTCCTGATCCGGGGACGGCGCGTCCCTGTCATCGGTCGCGTCTGCATGGACATGACCATGGTGGACGTGACCGACCTGCCGGAGGTCCGGGTGGGCGACGAGGCGGTGCTGATCGGCCGCCAGGGGGAGGGGGAGATCTCCGCCGACGAGGTGGCCGAGGCCCAGGGCACGATCAGCTACGAGGTCCTCTGCCGCATCGGCCCGCGCGTCCCCCGCGTGTATCTGTCGCAGACCGTTCCGTCCGGGACGCACGCCTGAAGCTCGCGGGAAGGCGCTTGACAAGGCTTGCCGGCGGCACCTATAGTGCGAGCGTCATTCCGGGCCGGCCTTGTCTTCCATCCGGGCATCCCTGGGGAGCGTGACGCATGAAGGCCGTGATCTTGGCGGGGGGGTTCGGGACCCGCCTGCGACCGCTCACCAACAACGTCCCCAAGCCCATGATCCCCATGGCCAACAAGCCCATGATGGAGCACATCGTGGACTTGCTCCGCAAGCACGGGATCGCGGACTTGGTGACGCTGCTCCACTTCCAGCCGGAGCTGATCGAGGGACACTTCGGGGACGGCTCGGAGTTCGGCGTGCGGATGACGTACGTGGCGGCGACCGAGGATTACGGGACCGCCGGCGCGGTGAAGAATGCCGAGGCGCACCTTGACGGCCCCTTCCTGGTGATCAGCGGCGACCTGCTGACGGATTTCGACCTGGGGGCGGCCCAGAGCTTTCACCGGGAGCGCGGTGCGGACCTCACCATCCTCCTCACCCGGGTGGAGAACCCGCTCCAGTACGGCGTGGTCATCGCCGAGCCCGACGGCCGCATCGCCCGCTTCCTGGAGAAGCCGACCTGGAGCGAGGTCTTCAGCGACACGGTGAACACGGGGATCTACCTCCTGGAGCGATCGGTCCTGGACCTGATTCCTCCGCGAAAGGAGTTCGATTTCAGCAAGGACCTGTTTCCCCTGATGCTGCGCGAGGGCAAGAGGCTCTACGGCTATGTCGCCTCCGGGTACTGGCGCGACGTGGGGGATCTGCTGGAGTACCGGCTCGCCCACCAGGACATCCTGGCGGGGGCGCTCGACGTGAAGATCCCCGGCCGCCGGATGGAGGGCCTGGACAAGGCGATCTGGCTGGGGAGCGGGAGCCGGGTGGACTTCACGGCGGGGCTCCGGGGCGCGGTCTTGATCGGCAAGAACACGCGGATCGAGGCCAACGCCCGCATCAGCAACAGCGTGATCGGAGACAACTGCGTCATCGAGGAGGGGGCCGCCGTCTCGGGGTCGGTCCTCTGGAACAATGTCTACGTGGGCCGCGGGGCCGCCCTGGTGGAGAATGTCGTCGGCCGCGGCAGCGAGATCAAGGCCCGCGCCCGCCTCTTCGAGGGGGCGCTGGTGGCGGACGAATGCTGCATCGGCGAGGACTCGGTGGTCAAGGCGGACGTGAAGGTCTGGCCCCAGAAGGTGGTGGAGGACGGGGCCACCCTCTCCACCAGCCTGGTGTGGGGCGAGCGCTGGGCCCGCTCCCTCTTCGGCGCCTACGGCATCACGGGGCTGGGCAACATCGAGATCTCGCCAGAGTTCGCCGCCAAGCTGGGCGCGGCCTTCGGGGCCACGCTGCGGGAGCACGCCATCGTCAGCACCAGTCGGGACCCCCACCGGACCTCCCGCATCATCAACCGGGCCCTGATCTGCGGGCTGCTGTCCGCGGGCGTGGATGTCCACGATCTCCGGGTGTCCCCCATCCCGGTGGTCCGCTACCGGATCGGGGCGCGGGGGGCGGTGGCGGGGATCCACGTCCGGAAATCCCCCTACGATCCGGAGCTGTTCGACATCAAGATCTTCGACGAGCGCGGCATGGATATTTCCGCCAACCGGGAGAAGAGCATCGAGCGCCTGTTCTTCCGGGAAGACTTCCGCCGGGCCAAGGTGGACGGGACCGGGATGCTGAGCTTCCCCGAATACGATGTGGAGTATTACCAGCAGGGCATCCTGGGATTCATCGACCAGGCGGCGATCCGGGCGCGGGCCCCCAAGGTGGTGATCGATTACTCCTACGGGAGCGCCTCCACCATCTTCCCCGCCATCCTGGGGAAGCTGGGGTGCGAGGTGATCGCGCTGAACGCCTACATGGACGAGGGCCGGATCACCAAGACGGCGGAAGAATTCCGCCGCTCCCTGACCCAGTTGTGCGAGATCGTGCGTATCCTGGGCGCCGACCTGGGCTTCATGCTGGACACGGGGGGAGAGAAGCTGTTCCTGGTCGACAACAAAGGGGACCTGCTCTCGGACGAGCTGGCCCTGGCCGTGGTGACCCTGCTGGTGGCCCGGACCCAGCCGGCCGGAACCATCGGGGTCCCGATCACCGCCAGCGGCGTCCTGGAGGAGTTGGTGGCCTCCCACGGATTCAGCCTGACCCGGACCAAGATCGCCCCCCGCGCGCTGATGGAGGCGGCCTCCCGGGAGGGTGTCGTCTTCGTGGGGGACGCCTTCGGGGGCTTCATCTTCCCCGGGTTCCAGCCGGCATTCGACGCGATGCTGGCGACCCTGAAGATCCTGGAGATGCTCGCCCTGAGCGATCTTTCTCTGCACGAGGCGATCAGACACGTCCCCCAGCGAGCTGTCAGCCGGGACCAGGTCCACTGTCCCTGGGAGATGAAGGGGACGCTCATGCGGACCCTCATCGAGGCGACCAAGGACGAGCAGGTCGAGCTGGTGGACGGGGTGAAGATCCACCTGGGGGCGGACTGGATCATCCTCTACCCGGACCCGGATCGGCCCGTCTTCCACGTCCTGGCCGAGGCGGGCACCCGGGCCAGGGCGGATCAGCTCGCCGGCACCTACCGGGACAAGGTGCAAGGATGGCTGGCGGGCGGGGTCCCGGCCTAGGCCGGGCCGGAGTCAGCGGGGGACAGACAGGAACATGACCACGATCAAGTTCGGCACGTCAGGCTGGCGCGGCGTCATAGCGGAGGACTTCACGTTCACGGGGGTCCGGGCGGCCAGCCAGGCGATTGCGGAGTACGTCAAGGGACAAGGGCCGGGGGCCGCTGCCCAGGGGGTGGTGGTGGGGTACGACACCCGGTTCCTGTCCGAGGCCTTTGCGGCGCAAGCGTCCCGGGTGCTCACGGCACAAGGGGTTCGGGCCTTCCTGTGCGTCCGGGACACGCCCACACCCGTGGTGGCCTACGAGATCCTGCGCCGGCGCGCGGCGGGTGGGATCATCATCACCGCCAGTCACAATCCGCCCGAGTACAACGGCATCAAGTTCTCCGCCGCCTGGGGCGGACCCGCCCTGCCCGCGGCCACGCGGCAGATCGAGGAGCGGGCCAATGCCATCCTGTCCGGTCCCCGGGTGGGGGAGATGCCGCTCCCGGAGGCCGAGGGGAAGGGCCTGCTCGAGCGGGTCGATCCGCAGCCCGCCTATCTTGCGCGGGTGCGCGAGCTGGTGGACCTGCCGACGATCCGGGAGGGTCGGCTCAAGGTCGTGATGGATTCCCTGCACGGCTCCGCCACGGGCTACCTGGACGCGCTTCTCCGGGATGCCGGCTGCGAGGTGACCATCCTCCACTCCCGGCGTGATCCGACGTTCGGCGGTCGCTCTCCGGAGCCATCGCAGGAGCACTTGCAGGAGCTGGCATTCCAGGTGGTGGAAACCGGGGCGCACCTGGGCCTGGCCACGGACGGCGACGCCGACCGGTTCGGCCTGGTGGACGCCGATGGCAGCTTCCTGGAGCCCAATTACTTTCTGGGGATCCTCCTGTATCACCTGGTGAAGACCCGCGGCTGGACGGGGGGTGTCGCCCGGTCGGTGGCGACCAGCCACCTGGTGGACGCCGTGGCCCGCCGGCTGTCCATCCCGGTCTACGAGACGCCTGTCGGGTTCAAGTTCATCGGCGAGCTGATCGCCAAGGACCAGGTGGTGCTGGGCGGGGAGGAGAGCGCAGGCCTGTCGGTGAAGGGGCACATCCCCGAGAAGGATGGGATCCTGGCCTGTCTCCTGGCAGCCGAGCTGGTGGCCTCGCGGGGCCGCGCCCGGCTCAAGACGCTCCTGCAGGAGCTGTATGCCGAGGTGGGCACCGTCCTCACCAGACGAGTGAACTACCACCTGGAGGCCGGCGCCGTCGACCGGCTCCGGGAACGGCTGCAGCAGCCGCCGGGCAGCCTGGCGGACCTCGCGGTCGTCGAGGTCAATCGCCTGGACGGGGTGAAGATGATCCTGGAGGACGGGAGCTGGCTGCTGCTCCGGCCGTCGGGGACGGAGCCGGTGGTCCGCCTGTACGCCGAGGCCCCGACCGAGGACCAGCTCAGCGCCCTGATCGCCGGGGGAGAGGCCCTGATCGGCGTGAAGGAGCCAATGAGGCATTGAAAACCCAACGGAGAGAGAACTCATGAGCGAGATCAGCGAGGTCCGTGCGCGGGAGATCCTGGATTCGCGGGGGAATCCCACGGTGGAGGTCGAGGTGCTCCTGGAAAGCGGCGCGCTTGGCCGCGCCGCGGTTCCATCGGGGGCATCCACCGGCGAGCGAGAGGCATTGGAGCTCCGCGACGGCGATGCCAGCCGGTATCTGGGCAAGGGCGTGTCCAAGGCGGTGGAGAATGTGAATCAGACCATCGCACCCGAGGTGGAGGGGATGGAGGCCACGGCCCAGCCCCTGGTGGACCAGCTCCTGTGCGAGCTGGACGGGACGCAGGACAAGTCGCGACTCGGCGCCAACGCCCTGCTGGGCGTCTCCCTCGCCGTGGCCAAGGCGGCCGCGGATGAAGGCGGCCTGCCCCTCTACCGGTACCTGGGGGGCGTGAACGCCAAGGTCCTGCCGGCCCCCATGATGAACATCCTGAACGGCGGCAAGCACGCCGACAACACGGTGGACCTCCAGGAGTTCATGATCATGCCGCTCGGCGCCTCACGCTTCGGCGAGGCGCTCCGCATGGGGACGGAGGTCTTCCACCAGCTTCGGACCGTCCTCAAGAAGAAGGGGTACAACACGGCGGTGGGGGACGAGGGCGGGTTCGCACCCGACCTCAAGTCCAACGAGGAGGCGGTCCAGCTCATCCTCATGGCCATCGAGAAGGCGGGGTACAAGCCCGGCTCGGACATCTCCCTGGCCCTGGATCCGGCGGCCAGTGAATTCTATACGGACGGGCGCTATGTGCTGGAGGGGGAGGGGGGGAAACGCCTGACGTCCGAGGAGATGGTCGAGTTCTACGCGCGCTGGGTGGCTCAGTACCCCATCGTGTCCATCGAGGACGGCATGGCCGAGAACGACTGGGACGGCTGGGCCGCGCTGACCCGCCGGCTCGGCGGGCAGGTTCAACTGGTGGGGGACGACCTGTTCGTCACGAACACCAGGATCCTGCGCGAGGGCATCGCCAAGGGCGTCGCCAACTCCATCCTGATCAAGGTGAACCAGATCGGCACGCTGACGGAGACGCTGGACGCCATCCTGATCGCCCATCGGGCCGGCTATTCCGCCGTCATCTCCCACCGCTCGGGCGAGACGGAAGACACCACCATAGCCGACCTCGCCGTGGCAACGAATGCCGGGCAGATCAAGACCGGCTCGGCCTCCCGGACCGACCGGATCGCCAAGTACAATCAACTCCTCCGGATCGAGGAGGATCTGGGCGATTCGGCCGTCTTCTGGGGTCGAGAATCGCTGGTGCGGGTCAAGCGCGGATAAGACAAGAGCGTTCGGCTGTTCGGGGCACCCATTGCAAATCGCCCGCGTGGCGGGCGGCAATGGGTCCCGGCGGTTCGGCTGTACCCGGGACCCGAACTGCCGTACAGCCGACCTGCCGTACAGCCGAACGCTCTTTCCGCTCGAATGCCTTGTCACGCAGAGGGAGTGCAGCGTGAGATTCCCACCATCCCCGGATCGGCCGCCGCTCCGTCGCCACCTGTGGCTGGTGGTCATATTTCTCATCACCCTGGTGGCCGTCTCTGTGGTGGGAAATCGCGGCCTGCTGCGCCTCTATCAGATGCACCGGGACAGGGCGGCCTTGGAGCGCGAGATCGAACACCTCTCCTCCGTCAACGCCACCCTGACGGAAGAGGTGCACCTGCTCAGGACCGATCCCGCCAGAATCGAAGGGATCGCCAGAGAGGAGTTGGGGCTCGTGAAGCCTGGCGAGCAGGTCTTCGAGTTTCAGGCGACTTCCCGCCCCCCGGCCCCCCTTGAAGCCCGCTAAGTTCAGTCGTCTCCTGGATTTCCTGGATTCCGGGCCGGCCGAAACTCCTTGCAGGGAAGGGGTTCGTTCACTATACTCTAGCGCTCTGTTGTCCCGAGGACACCGGCGGGCACTGATCCGTCTGGAGCCCACGCGTGCCTGATGGGAATGGGTGAATTCCGGTAAGAGGCGACCCTGGGAAGGGGACGCGGCATTCCCTGGCAACGGCGACACGGGAGGTGGGATGAAGCAGCTTTCGATCCTGGGCTCCACGGGTTCCATCGGGACCCGGACGCTGGAGGTGGTGGAGGCTCACCCCGATCGCTTCCAAGTCGCGGCCCTGGCGGCACAGCGAAACCTGGACCTCCTGGAGGCGCAGGTCCGGCGCCATGCCCCCCGTCTGGTCTCGGTGGGGACCGAGGCCGGAGCGCGGGATCTCGGGCGTCGGCTCGGAGGGAGCCGGACCGAGGTGCGCTGGGGGGAAGCGGGCCTGCTGGGGGCCGCAGCAGACGCGGGGGCCGACCTGGTCGTGTCCGCCATCGTGGGGGGCGCGGGACTCTTGCCCACCATGGCGGCGGTCGAGGCCGGCAAGGACATCGCCCTGGCCAACAAGGAATGCCTGGTGATGGCCGGGGAGATGCTCACGGCCGAGGTCCGGAGGCGCGGGGTCCAGATCCTGCCGGTGGACAGCGAACACTCCGCCATCTTCCAGTGCCTGGCCCAGAACCACCCGGCCGAGGTGCGACGCATCGTTCTCACGGCGTCCGGGGGCCCATTCCGTGCCCGGCCGCGCGCCACCTTCGCCAGCATCACTCCCGAGGAGGCCCTGCGGCATCCGACCTGGTCCATGGGCAGGAAGATCTCGATCGACTCCGCGACGTTGATGAACAAGGGGCTGGAGGTGATCGAGGCCCACTGGCTGTTCGGCCTTCCGGTTGACCAGGTGGATGTGGTCATCCACCCGCAGAGCATCGTCCACTCCCTGGTAGAATACGTGGACGGCTCCCTCTTGGCCCAGCTCGGCGTACCGGACATGCGCATCCCGATCCAGTACGCCCTGACCTACCCCGAGCGGAGGGGGAATGCGGTCCCGCGGCTCCGGCTCGAGGAGATGTCCAGCCTGACGTTCGAGACTGTGGACCGGGACAAGTTCCCCTGCCTGGACCTGGCCTATGAGGCGGCCACGACCGCCGGCTCCTCGCCGACGGTCCTGAACGCCGCCAACGAGGTGGCGGTGCAATGGTTCCTGGACCGGCGCATCGGCTTCGATGAGATCCCGACCGTGATCCGGAAGGCGCTGGACGCCCACCCCCGGCGGCCTGTCCGGAGTGTGGGGGACGTCTTGGAGGTGGACCGGGAGGTTCGCCTCTGGCTCGACGAAAGATAGAGAGTCACGAGCCGCGACTTGCGAGCCACGAGCCACGACCGAACCAGTTCGAGGCTCGCGGCTCAGGGCTCGTGGCTCGACAATTGGAGTACGCATGACGATTCTGGCTGCGGTGGTTGTGCTGGGCATCCTGGTCTTCATCCACGAGCTGGGTCACTTCCTGGTGGCCAAGCGCTCGGGTGTGGGAGTCCTGAAATTCTCTTTGGGATTCGGGCCCAAGGTCGTTGGGGTCAAGCGGGGGGAGACGGAATACCTGATCTCCGCGCTCCCGCTGGGCGGATACGTGAAGATGATCGGGGAGGACCCGGGGGACGAGTCGCCGGAGGCTGCCGATCCGGAGCGCTCCTTCTCCCGGAAGAGCGTGGGGACCCGGGCCCGGATCATCCTGGCCGGACCGCTGGCCAACCTGCTCTTCCCCGTCGTGATCTTCTGGGGGGTCTTCACTTTCGCCGGTCAGCCCTATTTCCTGCCCGTCGTCGGGACGCCCGAGAAGAATTCGCCTGCGGCGCTGGCGGGGTTTGCCGCCGGGGATCAGGTGAAGGCGCTGGATGGCCAGCCCATCGACCGGTGGGACGAGGTCGAGGCCGCCGTCGCCGACTCGTCCGGCCGCAGGATCACCTTCACGGTGGTCCGCGACGGGCGGACCTTCGACGTGGGTCTCGAGCCGCGAGCGGTCAAGACCACGGACCTCTTCGGGCAGGAGGCCGAGGCGTGGGATCTCGGACTGCGCCCGCTGCTGTCCACGCGCATCGGGCAGGTCCTCCCGGGCCACGTGGCGCAGCAGGCCGGTCTCAGGAGCGGCGATCGCATCGCGGCGCTGGACGGGACCCCCGTGGCCGAGTGGGAGCAACTGGCCAAGACCATCCACGCCAGCCCGGGGAAGCCCATCCGCCTCACGGTGGAGCGGGAGGGGGCGCGTTTCGACGTGACGGTGGTGCCCCGGGCCACACGGCAGAAGGGCGAGACCGGTGAGGAGGAGATCGGCCTCATCGGTATCGGCCCGGCCCCCGAGTCGCGTTACCACCGGCTCAACCCGGCCTCCGCCCTCGTCGCCGGGGTGAAGAAGACGACGGATCTCTCCATCCTGATCGTCCAGGGCTTCATCAAGCTGATCCAGGCGAAGATCTCGCCCAAGACCATCGGCGGGCCCATCCTCATCGGCCAGATGGCCGGGGAGGTGGTCCAGCGGGGGCCGATCGAGCTGCTCTCCTTCACCGCGCTCCTGTCGATCAACCTGGCGATTCTCAATCTGCTGCCGATTCCGATCCTGGACGGCGGGCACCTGCTGTTCTCGCTCATCGAGTGGTTCCGGGGAAAGCCGGTCAGCCTGCGGAAGCGGGAGATCGCGCAGCAGGTGGGGTTGGTCCTCCTGATCGGGCTCATGGTCTTTGCCTTCTACAACGACATCTCCCGGCTCCTGGGCCGGCCGTGAGGCGCGGGATGGACTTCGAGATCGGCCGGCGGGAGGACGTGGACTATAGCCCCTTCACCGAGGTCCTCCCCCTCCGGATCGCCTCGGCCCAGAGGTACGCGCGACGCCCCACCCGCCAGATTCACGTGGGGAAGGTCCCGGTGGGGGGGAATGCCCCCGTGCCGGTGCAGTCCATGACCAAGACGGACACCCGGGACGTGGCGGCCACGGTGGACCAGATCTGGGCCCTGGAGGCGGCGGGCTGCGAGATCGTCCGGATCGCCGTGCCGGACGCGGACGCGGCGGCGGCGGTGGGAAACATCCGATCCCAGATCCGCATCCCCCTCATCGTGGACATTCACTTCGACTACCGGCTGGCCCTCCAGTGTCTCACGGCGGGCGTGGATTGCCTGCGGATCAACCCGGGGAACATCGGGGCGACCTGGCGCGTCAAGGAGGTCACCAGGGCGGCGGCGGAGCGGCAGGTGCCGATCCGGATCGGGGTGAACGCCGGCTCCCTGGAGAAGCACCTGCTGCAGCGATTCGGCGAGCCCACGCCCGAGGCCATGGTGGAGAGCGCCCTGTTCCATGTCCGCATCCTGGAGGAGCTGCACTACCCCGAGATGAAGATCTCGCTCAAGTCCTCCGACCCGAGGATGATGATCGAGGCCTACCGCCTCCTGGCGGACCAGGTCCCCTACCCGTTCCACCTGGGGGTGACCGAGGCGGGCACGGCCTTCACGGGGGCCATCAAGTCGGCCGTGGGGATCGGGACGCTCCTGGCCGAGGGGATCGGCGATACCATCCGGGTGAGCCTCACCGAAGACCCCACCGAGGAGGTCCGGGCCGGCTTCGAGATCCTGAAGGCGCTGGGCCTCCGGAAGCGAGGGCTGAACATCATCGCCTGCCCATCCTGCGGCCGGGTGGAGATCGACCTCGTGCGACTCACCAAAGAAGTCGAGAAGCGCCTGGAGGCCCTCAACATCCACCGCCCCCTGAACGTGGCGGTGATGGGGTGCGCCGTGAATGGCCCGGGCGAGGCCCGGGGGGCCGACATCGGCATCGCCGGCGGCAACGGCGTGGGGATCCTGATCAAGAAAGGGCAGATCGTCCGCAAGGTGAGGGAGTCGGAGCTGGCCGACGTCCTGCTGGAAGAGGTCCGGGCGCTGGCTGCCAGGACGGAGGAGTAGGCCGCATCTTCCGGCCGCAGCCGGACGGGGAGAAGGGGGACGCAGCCTGCGTCCTCCTTCGTGTTTCCACGGGAGGAGAGGATGCCACCATGCGCTGGTCACGGTCGCTCATTCCCACGCTGAAGGAAGATCCGGCGGACGCCGAGGCGGTCAGCCACAAGCTGATGGTCCGGGCGGGCTTCGTGCGGCAGCTTGCCGCCGGGATCTACGTGTATCTCCCCCTGGGGCAACGCGTGATGGATCGGATCAATGCCATCATCCGGGAGGAGATCAACGCCATCGGCGGTCAGGAGATCACCATGCCGGTGATCCTGCCGGCCGAGCTCTGGCAGCAATCGGGGCGCTGGGACAGCATCGGCGGCGAGATGTTCCGGCTCAGGGACCGGAATCAGCGGGACATGTGCCTGGGCATGACCCACGAGGAGGTCATCGCCTGGCTGGCGGCCCGGGAGGTTCACTCCTACCGTGATCTGCCGCAGCTCTGGTACCAGATCCAGACCAAGGAGCGGGACGAGGCCCGGCCCAAGAGCGGGGTGCTCAGGACCCGGGAGTTCGTGATGAAGGACTCCTACAGTCTGGACCGGGATGCGGCCGGCCTGGACGCCCAGTACGAATCTCACCGGCAGGCCTACTGCAAGATCTATGACCGCTGCGGCATCCAGTACGTCGTGGTGGAGAGCGACCCGGGGATGATGGGCGGGGCCGGCTCCCACGAGTTCATGGCCCCCAGCCAGGCGGGAGAAGATCGGGTGGCCCTGTGTGCGGGCTGCGGCTATGCCGCCAACGTGGAGCTGGCCGCCTCGCAGCCGCCGCCGCCGGCCTTCCCTGCCTGGAGCCTGGAAGAGGTGTCCACGCCGAACGCCCGCACCATCGCCGAGGTGTGCCGCCTCCTCAAGATCGAGCCGGCCCTCACCATCAAGGCCCTCGTGATGGTGGGGGAGGCCGGCCCGGTCCTGGCGCTCGTCCGGGGCGATCAGCAGCTCCACGAGCGGAAGCTCCAGCGGGTCATCGGCGCATTCCGCCCCGCCCACAGGGAGGAGATCGAGCAGGCCACGGGAGCGGAGGCGGGCTTCGTGGGTCCCGTGGGGCTGTCGATCCGGATCATTGCCGACGCGTCCCTCCGGACCGGCTGCTACGTGGCCGGGGCCAACAAGGCGGACACCCATCTGCGGGGGGTGGTCCCCGGCCGGGACTTTCACGCCGAATTCGCCGACCTGCACGAGGCCAGGGCGGGCGACGGCTGCGGACGCTGCGGGGGGCCGCTCCGGGTCGAGCCGGTGATCGAGATCGGCAACATCTTCAAGCTCGGGACCAAGTACTCCGTCCCCCTGCGGGCGGTGTATCTGGACGAGCAGGGGCATGAGCAGCCCATCGTCATGGGCAGCTATGGCATCGGCCCCGCCCGGATCGCCGCCGCGGCCATCGAGCAGAACCATGACCAGCACGGGATGATCTGGCCCCAGACGATCGCCCCGTTTGCCGTGCACCTGCTGGCGGTCAACGTCAAGGACCCGAAGATGGGGGAGCTGGCCGAGACGCTCTACAGGGACCTGACCGCGGCCGGTCTCCCGGTGCTGTACGACGACCGGGACGAGCGCCCGGGCGTGAAATTCAAGGACGCCGACCTCCTGGGAATTCCACTCCGCGTCACGGTGGGGAGCCGGGCCGTGAAAGAGGGCCTGGTGGAAATTCGCCGACGCCGGACGGGGGAAGAGAGTCTGACCCCCCCGGCGGGCGTCGTGGCCCGCGTGCGGGACCTGCTGGATCAGAGCGCATGAGCCCGCTGACCGTCCAGGGCGGATCGGTCCGGCTGTTTCTCTGGCTCTGGGCCCCACCGATCCTGTGGATGATGCTGGCCAGTCTGCTCTCGACGGACGGCTTCTCCACCCAGCAGACCAGTCGCTACCTGTTGCCATTCCTGCACTGGCTGATCCCCGGTGCGTCGCGGCCCACGTACGCCTTGTTGCACGTCGGGATCCGGAAGGGGCTGCACGCGTTCGAGTACGGAATCCTGGCCCTGCTCTGGTACCGTGCCTTGAAATGGGGCGAGATGGGATGGCGGCCGCAGGCCGCCGCCCTGGCTTTTCTCCTGGCGGCCGGCTTCGGCGCCGTCGACGAAGCCCGGCAGGCCTTCGAGCCCCACCGGAAGGCCGCCGTGGCCGACGTGGGCTGGGATAGCCTGGGAGCACTCTTCGGCCTGGGGGGATGCTGGGTGTTCCGTCGGGACGCCGGAGGAAAGAGGAACGCCCCGGGGGGTGGATCCCCCGGCGGGACCTGGCTGGGATGAATGAGGCTCAGTCGTCGTTCTTGCTGGTAGCGGAAGCTTTGGAAGTCGCTGGCTCGGCCTTCTTGTCGCTGCTGCCGCTATCGGCCTTCTTGTCGCCGTTCCCGCTGTCGGCCTTCTGGGCCTTCTTCCGCTCGGGGCTGGCGTAGTCGTTCACGTACCAGCCGGCCCCCTTGAAGACAAGCGCAGGCGCGGAGAGGATCTTGTGCACGGGCCCGCCGCACTTCACACACTTCTTCAGCGGTTTGTCGCTGAATTTCTGCATCAACTCGAATCGGTTGCAGCAGGATTCACATTCATACTCGTAGATCGGCACGTCCGTAACCCCCTTGGTGCACGGTATCAAAACCAGTGAATCATAGGGGAAGAGACCAATAGTGTCAAGATATTTGACTTTCCCCGTTCCCCGGGTTAGCGTATGTGGTTAAAGCTTTCCGCGGAACTGGAGGCGCATACGGGATCTGAGACGGCAGGCGCGCGGCAGAGCATGACGGGGTTCGGCCGGGGCGAGGCCACGGGACGCGGCCGCGCGTTCACGGTGGAGGTCCACTCCGTCAACCACCGGTTTCTGGAGGTGCGCTGCCGTGTGCCCAAGCGCCTTACCGGTCTGGAGTCGCGCATCCAGCAGGCCATCCAGCAGCGGTTTGCCCGCGGCCACTTCGAGGTCTCGGTCCTGGACAAGGACCTGGAAGGCCGCAGCCGGACGCTTCGAGTGGATGTCCCGCTGGCCCTGCAGTACGTGAACGCCCTGCATGCCTTGCAGCGGGAGCTGCAGCTTCCCGGCGAGGTGACGCTGGAGATGCTGACCGCCCAGCGGGAGCTGATCGCCGTGGAGGAAACCGAGGAATCCCTGGACGAGACCTGGACCGAGGTGATGCCTGCCCTCGCGACCGCCCTGGAATCCCTGACGGAAATGCGCCACCGGGAAGGGGAGGCCCTGGTGCGGGCCATGGGAAAACACCTGGAGGATGTCGAGGCCATCCTGGACGGCGTCGTGGCGCGGACCCCGACCCTGGTACAGGCGCAGCGCGATCGCCTGCGAGAACGGGTGGTGGACCTGCTGGAGGGTCACCTGCCCGATCCCGCCCGGCTGGAGCAGGAGGTGGCCTTCCTGGCCGAGCGTGGCGACGTGGCGGAGGAATGCGATCGGCTGCGGAGCCATCTGGACCAGTTCGGGAAGGCCCTGTCCCAGGCTGGCCCGCAGGGTCGCCGGCTCGACTTCCTGATCCAGGAGATGCATCGCGAGGCCAACACCATCGGGTCCAAGGCGGCCGATGCGACCTTGGCTCAGGCGGTGGTCGAGCTGAAGCTCGCCATCGAGCGTCTGCGCGAGCAGGTGCAGAACATCGAATAGCACATTCTGAAAAGCGTTCGGCTGTTCAGGGGTTCGGCCGTTTCCGCCTTTGGCGGATTCTGGAACCGCCGAACGGTCGAACTGCCGAACGCCGTTGACCACGGTCGGGGCAGCGAAGCGGGGCGAAAGCGGGGAAGCCCATGGCCGGCGTGGCGACCGAGGTCTTGAGCATCGGCTTCGGCAACGTGGTCTTGCGGTCCCGGATCGTGGCGATCCTGAGCGCCCGATCGTCCAAGGAATCCAAGGCCGTCTTCTCGGAGCCCATGAAGCGCCTGCGGGATGACGCACGGGAGGCGGGACGGCTCGTGGACGCGACGTGTGGCCGGCGGACCCAGACGCTGATCGTGACCGACAGCGGCCACGTGGTGCTCTCGGCCATCCAGTCCAGCACGCTGGCCCAGCGACTGGGAGGGTCGGATGAGGTCCGAGAGCGGAGCTGAGACCTCCGGGCAAGCCGTCGGCGCGCTGGAGGGGGGGAGGGTCCGCCCTCTGCTCGTGGTCGTCTCGGCGCCGTCCGGGGCCGGCAAGACCTCGCTCTGCGAGTGGGCGGTCAGGGCGGTGCCGGGCTTGGCCCACTCGGTTTCTCACACCACCCGGCCGCCCCGCCCCGACGAGCAGGACGGGCGCGACTACCACTTCGTGAGCGCGGCCACGTTCCAGGCCATGGTGGAACGGGCCGAGTTCGCCGAGTGGGCCGTGGTCCACGGGCACCTGTACGGGACGAGCCGGGCGCTCCTGGATGAGCACTTCGCCGCGGGGCGGGACGTCATCCTGGACATCGATACCCGGGGTGCCGCCATCCTGCGGCAGGCCCATCCCGACGGGGTCTTCGTGTTCATCGTGCCCCCCTCGTGGGCCCTCCTGGAGGAGCGTCTCCGGCGGCGGCGGAGCGACGCCGAGGCCGAGATCCAGCGTCGCCTGCAGCGTGCCAAGGATGAGGTCAGGCACTCTGCCGAGTATCAGTACGTCATCGTGAACGAGGTGTTCGCCCGCGCCGCCGAGGACCTGAAGGCCATCATCCTGGCCGAACGGCGGCGGAGCAGTCGGGTGGATCTGGGATTCTTGCAGGCCTGATCGCCGCCATGGGGCGGGGACAGGCGGAGAGGAGCAGCCGATGTCGCAGGTGCCGTTCGAGGACCTCCTGGAGCATGTGGACAGCAAGTACCGGTTGGTCATCGTGGCCTCCAAGCGCGCCAAGCAACTGAACCGGGGGGCGGCCTCGCTCATTCAGCCGAAGAGCCACAAGCCGACCTACCAGGCGCTGGAGGAGATCGCCTCGGGCAAGCTGGGATACGAGATCGACGCCCTGGCAGGAGCCATGGCGGGCGAGCTGGCCGAGCCCACGGCCAAGCCCACCTGGTTCCGGAGCCTGAGCGCCGAAGAGGTCGTCCCGGAGGAAGTGGTGACCGAGGCCGAGGAGCGCTTCGAGGAAGAGGAGGTTCCGGTGGAGGCCCCGGCCGCCGGGGCAGCCGACGATCTGGTGATGAACGAGTTCGAGGAGGAGAGCCTGGAGGACCTGGGCGAGATCGACGTCCCCGATCACGAGGAAGCGGAAGAGTAGCGGGTGACCGGTGATCCCCATCGTCTCCATCGTCGGGCGATCCAACAGCGGGAAGACCACCCTGCTGGAGAAGCTGATCCGGACGCTCGTGGCGCGCGGCTGGCGGATCGGGACGATCAAGCATCACTTCCACGGCCCCGTCCAGGTGGATGTCCCGGGCAAGGATTCGTGGCGGCACAGACAGGCGGGGGCGCGGGCGGTGGCCCTCTCCTCCGCCCAGACGTTCTTTGTCGTCCGGGACACTGACGGGGAATTGCCCCTGGAGACGATCGCCCACCTGGCTCTCTTCGGGGTGGATGGCATCCTCACCGAGGGGTTCAAGTCCGGCCCCATGCCGAAGATCGAGGTGAACCGGGACGGCCCGGAGGTACCCCTGCTCTGCGGACCCGACGATCACCTGGTGGCCGTGGTCTCCGCGCAGGACCGCGGGGCGCCCGTCCCCCATTTCGATCCGGAGGACGTGTCCTCCCTGGCGGATTTCATCGAGCGGGAGTTCTTGAAGGTGAGCCAGCCCTCGCAGGTGGATGTGCTCCTGGGCGGGCGCCGCGTGTCCCTGGACGGCCAGACCCAGGAGGTTCTGGCCCGCGTGATCCGGTGCCTGGTGGGGGATAGCCGGGATCCGGGCAGCGGCCCCCCCATCGAGATCCGCGTTCACGAACGGACGCCGTGACGACATCCATGCATGGCCCCCCCGATCTTCCCATGACGGGTGCGATCCTCGCCGGCGGTCGCTCCACGCGCATGGGCTCCAACAAGGCGCTGCTCGAATTCGGCGGCCAGCGCCTCATCGATGCCCTGCTCGGCAAGATCCGTCCCCTCTTCCCGGAGGTCCTGATCATCGCCAACGAGTCCGCCCCCTATGCGGGTCTCGGCGTGCCCGTCCTGCCCGATCGCATCCCGGAGAAGGGGTCGCTGGGCGGGATCTACACGGCTGTCCATCACGGCCGGTTCCCCCAGACCTTCTGCATCGCCTGCGACATGCCGCTGGCGAGCCCCGCGGTCATCGCCTACCTCCGGGACCAGGCCTCCGGCTACGACGTGGTGGTGCCGCGGACGGATGAGGGGTATCAGCCCCTGCACGCCGTCTATGGCAAGGGCTGTCTGCCCCACATGGAGGCGATGATCCTCGCCCACAGCCTGAAGATCGATCGCCTGTTTCCCCTCGTGCGCGTCCGTGCCGTGGAGGCGGAGGAGCTGCGTGCGCTGGACCCGTGGCTGCGGTGCTTCGTCAACGTGAACACCCGGGAGGAGTTGGAGGCCGCCATGGGACTGGCGGGGGAAGACGAAAGCCGACAGGGACAGCGACAGGGATAGGAACAGCAGACGATGGACCGGCGAGACGCATGAGTCACTCCGGTGTGCGGGTCCTGGCCGCTGCCTGGGTCTTCCCGGTGAGCGCCCCCCCTCTCCCCGGCGGGGCAGTGGCAGTCGGGGGCGGGCAGATCCTCGCCGTTGGATCGCGGGCGGACATGGCGGGGACCTTCCCCGACGTTCCGGGCTGGGACCTGGGCGATGCGGCCATCCTCCCCGGCCTGGTGAACTGCCACACCCATCTGGAGCTGGGCGAGAACCTCCGGCCGGTGGGGGACGGGGGCTTCGTCGAGTGGGTCGTTGCGGTCGTCGAGGGCCGGCGCGAGACGCCACTCACAGCCCTGGCGGTCGCGGCCGAGGGCGGGGTGGAGTGCCTCCTCCGGTCCGGCACGACCTGTGTGGGGGAGGTGAGCAGCGCCGGGCAGAGCCTCTCACCACTTCTCCAGGCGGGCCTGCGGGGAGTGGTGTACCGGGAAGTCCTGGGGCTTCCCCCCGAGGAGGCTCGGGCCAGAGGCCGGGCGGCGTGGGATGACGTGCAGAGGATGCGGGAGGCGACGCCTGGCGGCAGGTTACGCATCGGCCTGTCCCCGCACAGCCCATACGGCCTGTCGGAAGAGCTATTCGCGGCGTGCGACCTGCTTCTGCCGGGATCCGGGCTCCCCTGCTGCATCCACGTCGGAGAATCCCGGGACGAGGTGCAGTTCCTGGCCACCGGCGGGGGAACGATCCCGAGCCAGCTCTATCCGGCGGTGGGCTGTGCGGTCCCACCGCCGCGTCGGCGGGCCCGAAGCCCGGTGGAGTACCTGACGATGCTGGGGGCCCTGCGGTGGCGGCCGCTTCTCGTTCACGCGGTCCACGTGGATGCGGCCGACCGCCGGCGCATGCAGCAGAGCGGGGCAAGCGTGGCGCACTGCCCGCGCAGCAACGACAGGCTCTCCGGGGGCGTGGCGCCGGTGGCGGAGTTTCTGCGGGATGGGATCCCCGTGGGGCTGGGGACGGACTCCTTGGCCAGCGTCCCCGGCCTGGACCTGTGGGACGAGATGCGGGCCGCACTCACGCTGCACGCGGGCAGCCTCGCGCCGGCAGAGGTGCTCCACATGGCGACCCTCGGGGGGGGCGCGAGCCCTCGGCCTGGAGGAGTCCGTGGGGAGCCTCGCGCCGGGCAAGCGGGCCGACCTGATCGCCGTTGCCGCCGGGTCGGTCGAGGCATCGGACCCCGTCGGATCATTGATCGCGGGGACTCGTGGAGAGGACGTGTTGCTCAGCATGATCGAGGGAGAGATTGTGCTCGATCGCGGGAGTGGGCGCCAATCCGCAAGACCTCTGCCGTCATTCCGGTGAAATCCCCCCTCCGCCCCCCTCTGCAAAGGGGGGAACGGAGGGATTTGCCGCGGGGGTGACGACACTTGGGAACGGAAATTACTCATGCAGTTACCCGTCATTGCGAGTCGAAGCACGGGGTGACACCATGCGCCTGAGACTGGGTCGCGTTCGTTACATCAATTGCGAGCCGGTGTACTACGGGCTGGAGCAGGGGGCGGTCCCCGCCGAGTGCGACATCCTGGACGGGACGCCGGCGGAGCTGAACGGCCTGCTCCGGTCTGGGGAGCTGGATGTCTCGGTGATCTCGGCGATGGAGGCGGCCCTGCGCCCCGAGGCCTACCGGCTGCTGCCGGATCTGGCCATCGCCTGTGACGGCCCCGTGGACAGCGTCCTGCTCCTCTGCGAGCGGCCGGTGGAGGAGCTGGGCGGCCTCCCCGTGTCACTGACCCGGCACTCGCTGACCTCGGTCTATCTGGTGAAGCTGCTCCTGGAGAAGGCGTACCACATCCGGCCGCATTTCGTGGCGGACCATGAGGAGGCTGCGGCGAGACTGGTGATCGGGGACGAGGCCCTGCGCCTCGGCCCGTGCTGCCCCCACCCCCTGGATCTGGGGAAGGCCTGGCACACGCTCACGGGGCTTCCCTTCGTCTTCGCCGTGTGGGCGGTCCGCGCCGAGGTGTGGGCCTCCCGGCAGGACGAGGTTCGGCGGCTGCACCGCGCGCTCCTTCTGTCCAAGGCCTACAGCCGGTCCCACCCCGAGGCCGTCCTGGCCCTGGCCGCCGCCCGCGTCGGGCTGCCGCCCGAGGCGTGCCGACGGTATCTCCGGGAGCGGCTCTGCTTCGACCTGGGTCCGCGGCACCTGATGGGTCTCCAGACGTTCCTGCACATGCTGGTCGACGTCGGGGCGCTGCCGGAGGCGCCGTCCCTCTCCTTCATCCCGAGCGCGGAGGCGACGGAGAATTCTGCATGACCGCGGAGCGTCTGAGTTTCATCCAGATCTCGGACCTCCACATCCTGGCCGACGACGATCGCCCACAGTACGGGGCGAAGACGGCGGGTATCCTCCGGCAAGCTGTCCCCCTCCTGAACGCCCTCCGGCCCGACTTCATCATCGCCAGCGGGGATCTGGTGAGCGACGAGTCGGAGGAATCGTACCGGCGGCTGCAAGCGCTCCTCTCCCCCCTCACGCCGCCGACCCATTTCATGCTGGGCAACCATGATGACCGGGCCGCCTTCCGGCGGGTCTTCCGTCCGGCCGAGACCCACTCGCCCGACCCCGTGTGCGAGGTGTTCGAGGAGGCCGGCGTCCGCTTTCTCCTCCTGGACTCGGGATTGCCCGGCAAGGAGGAGGGGAGCCTCGGTCCCGACCAGCTTCACTGGCTGGAGACGGAGCTGACGCGATATCCCGACCGGGCGACCTGGGTCTTCCTCCACCACCAGCCACTGCCCATCCACATCCGGTGGCTGGACCAGCTCGGCCTGCAGAACCGGGAGGA
The DNA here is from genome assembly GCA_035455275.1 of Methylomirabilis sp. (SeqCode). Lineage (GTDB taxonomy): Bacteria > Methylomirabilota > Methylomirabilia > Methylomirabilales > 2-02-FULL-66-22 > 2-02-FULL-66-22. The sequence continues at coordinate 22,428 of DATIFO010000185.1, forward strand.
GTTCCTCTCGATCCTGGTCCGCCACCGTCAGGTCCAGGTCGTGGGTTACGGCCACGTCCACCAGGCAAGGCGCTGGCGGTACGGCCACGCCCTCTTCGCGGGCGTTCCCGCCCTGGCCTTCCAGTTTTCCCCGACCAGCCAGGAGCCGTTGGTCACCCTGGAGACCCCGGCCTTTCGCCGATTCGAGATAGGCGGCGGCAGGCACCGGTCGTGGCTGCACTTCCTGGACGGCCGGGTCGTGCCCGAGCCCGGGCTGCTGGCCACGCCCGTCTACGTCCGGTGACCCGGATTGTTGGCGAAGGCGTTCGCGAACAATCCGGGAATGACCAAATCCCAATGACCAATGACAAACTTCAGGGTGAATCGGGTTGGCGGAAATGACCCCGGACACAACCGCCTCCCAGGACAGGCTTCTGGCCCACCTCCAGGCCTTGGTGGGGACGCGGGATCCCTACGAACACTTCCAGGCGCTGGAAGCGGCGGCAGACTATGTCGCCGGGGAATTCGCCGGGTGCGGGCTCGCGGTCTCGGAGGAGCCTGTGGTGTGGGATGGCCGCCGTTTCCGCAACATCGTGGGGACACGACGGGGGATCACGGCGCCGGAGGAGCAGGTCCTGGTCGTGGCCCACTATGATACCAAGCCCGGGACGCCCGGGGCCGACGACAACGCCAGCGCAGTGGCGGCGATGCTGGAGACGGCCAGGCTTCTGACCTCCAAGGCCTGGAAACGGACACTGCAGTTCGTCGGTTTCACGCTGGAGGAGTACGGCTACCAGGGAAGCTGCCGGTTCGCGCAGCAGGCCAGACAGGAAGGACGGCAGATCGTCGGGGTCCTGGACCTGGAGATGGTGGGATTCACCAGCCCGAGGCAACGGCTTCCGCCGGGCATCCGGGCGCGCAGGACCGGAGATTTCATCGGCGTGGTCGGGAACAGGAAGTCCCGGGGACTCGTGGACGCCTTCGCAGAATCCGCCCGCCGGTCCGTGCCTTCCCTGCCGGTGGAATCGCTCGTCGTCACGTGGAGCGGAAGGCTCCTGCCCATCGTCCGCCTGAGCGACCACGCCCCCTTCTGGGACGCCGGCTTCCCCGCCGTCATGATCACCGACACCGCCTTCCTCAGGAACCCCCACTACCACGAGCCCAGCGACACCCTGGAGACCCTGGACCTCCCCTTCCTCACACAGGTGACCACCGCCACCGCCGCCACGGCCGCCCACCTGGCCCTGCCCATGGCCAATTCAGCCGCCTCCATCCAGGACTCCTCCCTACCCCGCTGAGACCGGATAGTGCAGTTCAACTCTCCAATTTCCCCGTCCCCATTCCCCTGCTCGAATAGCCTGGGCCGAGGGGCTGGTCTGCCGCGCCCGGGCTCCCGCTCGCCCAGATCCTGCCTGATTCCACTTGACATCCCCACCCGCCGCTGGTAGCGTCCCGCTGCCGTTGCTTTGCCCTGGTTGTTGCACCGCGGCATCCCCCCGGTCGCCCGCCCGGCGTGGTGACCCCTCGGGGCCGCGACCGGCTTCCGCTTTCCTATCCCATGGGGTAATACTGCCTGGTGTCCGGCGAGGTGCCCGGCTCTCGGAGCTGAGGTCACCAGTGCATCCCGACCTGCCGGTCGTTCACCCGCGGAGACGACATCGACATCGTGATCACCGCCAACCTCGAGAAGATGTGACAATCGCTCTGCACGGTGCTGGGGCTCCCCGAACTTACCAAGGATCCCCGCTCCCTGGTGAACGAAGACCGATACCGGAACCAGGAGGCGCTGTGGAAAGAACTGGAGGCGGCCTTCCTGCAGCGTCCCCCGACGGAGTGGCTCGAGCGGTTGCCGGCGGTCGTCGACCGCGGCGGCCCTCCGTAGCGGCGCAGCGGGCATCAGTCTGCGCGAAGCCTGCAATGCCCGGGCTCGCGTCCACCGTTCGCGGGGCAGCCCCTGAGCTCAATGCGGCTGAAGCCGCGTGCCAGATTCCGGGCAGGCGAGCCTGATCCCGGGGAGGACGGACATGGCGGATCGCGTGCGGGTAGCAGTGCTCCTGAAACCCAAGACACTCGTGATGCGGGAGTTCCCGCGCCCGGTCATCGGGCCCGAAGAGGGGCTGCTCCGGATTGAAGCCTGCGGCATCTGCGGCAGTGACTATGAACAGTACGAGGGCGCCCAGCCGCCCCACGAGGACTACACGCCCTTCCCGGTCATCCCGGGCCACGAGCCGCTCGGCGTCATCGAGGAGATCGGGGCCCTGGCGCAGCAGCGCTGGGGGGTCAAGGTGGGCGACCGGGTCTCCGTGCGGTCCGGCTATGGTTGCGGGCACTGCGAGGCGTGCCGGCACTGGGAGCCCCGCCTCTGCCGGAAGCGGGGGGGCACCTACGGTTACACCGACGTGAACAAGGTCCCCCACATCTGGGGCGGTTATGCCGACCACATGTATCTCTCGCCCTACACCGTGCTCAAGAAGACGGATCCCCGGCTCCCGGCCGGCGTGGCCGCGATGTTCAACCCGCTCGCGGCGGGGCTCTCATGGGCGGGCACCGTCCCGGGCACGGGGCCGAACGACCGGGTGGTGATTCTGGGAGCGGGCCAGCGCGGCCTGTGCTGCGTGATCGGTGCCCGCGCCGCAGGCGCCCGCCAGGTCGTCATCACGGGGCTAAGCCGTGACGCGGAGAAACTCTCTCTGGCGCGCGAGCTGGGGGCTGACGCCACGGTGAACGCCGAGACGGAGGACGTGGTGGCCCGGGCCCGCGAGCTGACCGGGGGCGGCGCCGAGATCGTGATCGACACCACGCCCTTCGCTCCGCAGTCGCTGAATCACGCCATCGCCATCGCGGTCCGGAAGGGTCGCATCGTGGTGGCGGGCCTCAAGGGGCTGCGTCCCACGAAAGACGTCCAGGCGGACGACCTGATCTACAAGGAGCTGACCGTTCGCGGCGTGCTCAGCATGTCAGTGGACGACACGTTCCGGGCGGTGGATATCATCGAGTCGCGTCGCCACCCGTTCGAGAAGATGCACACCCACTCGTTCCCGCTCGAGCAGGCCGAGGATGCGATCCGCGCGCTGTCGGGCAAGTTCCCGGGGGTGAATCCGATCCACATCGCCATCGTGCCCGGTGCGCCGCCCGTGTCCCTGCCCAGGCCCGGGTGAGGTAGAGGTGGGGCAAGGAGACCGACAGGTCTTTGCCACGGCCGCCGCTTCGCTCTCCCTCGTGTACGTCGGCCAGCGCGGGGCGCAGCGGCCCCGAGACGCGCCCGGGAGGCCCAGGCCGGGGCGCCGTGGCTGCACGGGAGGGAGCGGCGGCCGGGCGTGAGGCGAGCGGTCGCCATCACGGGCGATGCCGTCTCCTGTTCCGAGAACCTGGAGGGCGATCCCGCCAAGAAGCTGAAGTACTTGCCGACGGGGATCTTCACCGATCTCCTCGCGACCTGGAACAGCATGGCCCTCATCGAGGTGAAGGCGCAGTTCCGGCGGGATCACATCCTGCCCTCGTACGACTCCAGGGTCTTCCGGCATCGGTCCTATCCGCCGGCCGCGTAGCGGGCGGGGAGGGGGTCGAAGGGGACGGACGCCGCGCTCCGGGAGAGGGGGAGGCGGCGCGCCAGGCCCCCACGCACGCGAGGGCCAAGGAAAAGGGGATGACTGTCGAGCTGCTGGTCCGGGCGCTCCTGAGCGGCATCCTCATGGGCGCGATCTACGGCGTGCTGGGGATGGGTTTCACCATCGTCTACGGCATCGTGGATCTGCCGCTGTTCACCCACGGCGTCTTCGCGCTGTGGGCCATGTACCTCCTCATGATGCTCGTGAAGTACACGGGCATCGGCCCCTACCCCGGCTTCCTGCTGCTCTTCGGGATGGCCTATCTCTTCGGCATCCTGCTCTACAAGACGGTGCTGCGATACATCCTGGATATCGAGCACGAGATGCAGCTGGTGTTCTGCCTGGGGCTGTTGATTGCCTTGTCCAACCTGGCGCTCATCATTTTTGGCCCGACATCCCTGCTGCTCGGCATTCAATGGTTGGAGCGCGTGGTGTTTCTGGGCGAGGTGTCCCTGAAGACGGCGATGATCGTCGGCGCCGCCGTGTCCGTGCTGTTCATCGTCTGCATGGAGCTGTTCTTTCGCAAGACGGAGACGGGAAAAGCCATTCGCGCATGCGCCGACAACAGACGGGGGGCCCTGATCATCGGGTTGAACGTGGACAAGATGTACATGATCGCCATCGGGATCAGCCTGGTCTGCTCGGCGGTCGCCGGGCTCGCCTTTGCGCCGCTGGTCCCCGTGTACCCGGATCTCGGCTTCGAGTATGCGGTCCTGGCCTGTCTGGTCGCTGTGCTGGGGGGCGCAGGAGACATGCGGGGGGCTCTGGTCGCGGGCTTCACCATGGGTCTGCTGCTCAGCATTCAGCAGATGTTTTATGACCTGACGCTGTCGCGACTCATCCTGTACGCAATCATGCTTGGGCTGCTCATGTTCCGGCCCACCGGCATCCTGGGCCGGGGCAAGTCGTTTGCCAAGTGAGGCACTGCGAGAGTTAGGGACGATGGCTCAAATGAAAACGGCCGGGAACGACGGTGAGAGGCACCGGTGGATCGTCCCCGGCATCGTGTTGGTGGCGCTGCTCGCAGTCCCCTTCTGCGTCGGTAGCTATTTGACCCAGGTCGTGCTGTTCGGCCTTGTCACGGCGTATCTCTGCGGCGCGTGGAATATCTCCGGGGGTTACGGCGGCCTGGTGTCCTTCGGGCACGCGGCCTTCATCGGGATCGGGGCGTACGCGACGGCCATCCCTCTGGTGTATTACGGACTGCCCGGCTGGCTGGGAATGCTCCTGGGCGGCGGCATCTCCGCCGCTTTTGGCTGCGTCCTGACCTGGACGATCTGCCGCTTTCATGTCAAGGGGTTCTATTTCGCCGTCAGCACCATACTCTTCGCCGAGATCCTCATGAGCATTGCCACGCGCTCACGGTACCTGGGACGAGGCATGGGGGTGTCGCTGCCTTCGGTGGAGAACGCCTTCAATCTCCAGTTCCTGGGCGTCATTCCGTATTACTACATGGCGCTTGTGCTGGCATGCTGCATGGTGGTCATCACGCAGCAGATAGAGCGATCCAGGCTGGGATGGTATCTCCGGGCGACGCGTCAGAGCGAGGACGCCTCGGCGGCCCTGGGCATTGACGTCACGATGGTGAAGGTGATGGCCATGACGCTCAGTGCGTTCTTGACGGGCGTCGGCGGCGGGGTGTACGTGCTGGCCCTGCGATACTGCAGCCCGTATGACGTCTTCGGCCTCATGTTCAGCACGACCTTGATGCTGGGCACCCTCCTGGGTGGCAGGGGCACCGTGTACGGACCGATCATCGGGATCGCGATGCTCACCGCCGTGAAGGAGATCTTGACCTTCACCGGCGAGGCGCTCGGCGGCATCAGCAGTTTCGCCCTCGTGCTGGTCGGCTGGGGCGTCATTCTTTGCCTCGTCGCCAAGTACCTGCCAAACGGCATCGGACCCTGGATCGGGAATCGCGTCGCGAGTAGCAACGCGAGGTGAGCGGGTCGCGGCTCACCCTGAACCATGCGGAGCGAGTGAGCAAGTCACATGGCGCTGCTGGAAATTCACAATGTGCGAAAGACCTTCGGCGGGCTGGTCGCCCTCGACGGGATGAACATCGTGGTCGAGGAAGGCAGGATCTACGGGCTGATCGGCCCGAACGGTGCGGGCAAGACGACCCTGTTCAATATCGCCTCCGGCTTTTACCGGCCGGACTCCGGTGACATCGTCTTCGGCGGCGAGCGCGTGACGGACCTGGGCAGCCATGAGCGCTGCGCCAGGGGGCTGGCCCGGACGTTCCAGATTCCCAAGATGTTTCCCGAGATGACGGTGGTCGACAACGTCCTGATCGGCGCGCTCAGCCGGACGAAGGCCGTGAAGACGGCGAGGAGCGTGGCGGAGGAGATCGTCGAGTTCCTGGGAATGACCCCGAAGAAGGATGCCCTGGCGGGGTCGCTCCGGGTGCACGAGCTGAAGCGCCTGGAGATCGCCAAGGCCCTGGCGACCAAGCCCAAGCTGCTCTTGCTGGACGAGCCGATGGGCGGGATGAACGCGGTGGAGCAGGGGCACCTGATCCAGCTCTTGCAGAAGGTGCACGCGGCGGGCACCACCCTGCTCGTCGTCGAGCACGTGATGCATGCCGTGGCGAATCTCTGCGAGCATGTCGTGGTGATGAACTCCGGGCAGAAGATCGTGGAGGGTGAAACGCGAGACGTGTTGGCCAATGCAGAGGTCATCCGGATCTATCTGGGCGAGGAGGATGGATGCTGAAGGTGGAGGCCCTGAGTTTCTCGTACGGGAAGGTGCCGATCCTTCACGACCTGCGGTTTACCGTTCCCGGGGGGGAGATCACCAGCATCATCGGCTCGAACGGGGCGGGCAAGTCCACCACCCTGCTCACGATTTCCGGTTACAATCGGGCGAAATCGGGCACCGTGGAGTTCTGCGGCGAGCGGATCGAGCACCTTGCGCCTCACGAAATCGCCTCGCGGGGGCTGGTCCACGTTCCCGAGGGGCGGGAGCTGTTCCCGAGCCTCACCGTCGCCGAGAATCTGGAGATGGGATCGGCCATCAGCGCCAAGACGAGAGAGAAGAAGCGGGAGTCCCTCCACTACGTCTTTTCGCTGTTTCCGATCCTCGAGAGAAGAAAGGGTCAGCGGGCCGGCTCCTTGAGCGGCGGGGAGCAGCAGATGCTGGCGGTGGGGCGGGGGCTGATGTCCTGCCCGAAGCTGCTGCTGCTGGACGAGCCCTCGCTCGGCCTGGGTCCCCTCGTGGCACGCGACGTCTTCAGGATGGTCAAGGAGATCAATGTGCAAGGCGTGACCATCCTTCTCGTGGAGCAGAATGCGCTGCGCGCCCTGGCCATCTCGCAACGCGGATACGTCCTGGAGAACGGTCACGTTACGTTCGAGGGGGCGGGCAAGGATCTCTTGAGCGATGAGCGGGTCAGGAAGGCATACCTGGGTGTATGAGGTGTGGCGGTCAGAGAGCCGGGCGCAGGGATCGTGCGTCAGGCATGGAAGGCGCAGTGGAGCGCACATGGGTCTGGAGGGGGAGGTGAAATCAACAGATCACAGGGCCGGGGATGAGTGAACGGACATGTGTGGAGGTGTGTGGAGGTGTGTGGAGGTGCCACCATGAAGACGAGAAGCATGAGTCGACGACGTTTCCTGCAAGGCGCCGCGGCCGCGGCTGCGTTGCCCGGGCTGTCTGCCCTGCGCCCGTTTCGTCGGTCCGTCGCCCAGGCGGCGGAGCCAGCGCCGCTTCGGATAGGCATGGTTGGCGGGATAACGGGAGCGATGGCGAGCTGGGCGCAAGCCGGGGTGATAAACTACAAGATTTGCACCGAAGAAGTGAACAGGACAGGCGGCATCAAGTCCATGGGCGGCGCCAAGCTCGAGTTCTTCTATGCGGATTGCGAATCCGACCCGAAGAAGATGGCCACCGAAGCTGAGAAGATGCTGGAGCTGAAGAAGCCTCACGTGATCCTGACCGCGGGAGGCAGCGCGTTGACGAAAGCCGCTCTTCCCGTGATTCTCAGGTATAAAGTCGCCCTGGTGTCGAATGAATATAGCGACGAGTTGTTCACGATGAACAATCCGTTTTACTTCGGGCCGATGCCGAAGGTCTCGGTCAACGCAAAGACCATGGCGGATGCGTTCATCCGGATCGGCAAGGAGAAGAACCAGCCGATCAAGAAAGTGGCCGTCCTGTGTCAGGACGGGAGCTTCGGGGAGATGGCCAGCGATGCGTTTGGCAAGTATTTCCCGTCACAGGGGGTTACAGTCGTCGCCAACCAGGTGTACCCAACGGGCAAAGTCGCAGATTTCTCCGACACCATCTCCAAGTTCAAGGCCCTGAACGCCGACGCCCTGCTCTGTTCCACCACGCCGTACGAGGCGGCACTCATCGTGCGGGCCATGAAGGCGGTGAACTGGAGCCCGTTGGGGTTTGCGTTCAGTTGCAGTTGCATAGACACTGCCGACTACGTCAATTTGGGAAAAGATGGGGACTTTGGATTTGGGGTCCCAGTCTTCTCGATAGAGGATGTCGGTGACAGGATCAAGGGAGCATTGCCTTTCTTGAAAGGATTCTATTCGAAGGTAACAAACGAGGCGGAGAGAAAACTCTGCAGTGAAAACCTCGTGCTGCAGCGGACGGTGAGCTTTGGCATCGCCTTCCACGCCATGGAAAAGGCGAAGTCCTATGATCCCGTGGCCATACGGGACGCGATTGCGAAACTGGATCTGAAAACCGGAGATCGGTATATCTACTGGCCGGACGGCGTCAAGTTCGATGATGTGGGATATAACATCCGGGCACAAGCAATTGGCGGACAATATCAGGGCTTGAAGTTGAAGATCATGTTCCCTCAATCACTGGTGGGGCCGAGTACTCGGCCGATATGGCCGATGCCGAAGTGGACGGAGCGGGCCGCGGTCGACACCGGCGGACCCAAGGTGGCAGCCTGCCAGTGCGGCGCCAACATCTGAGGGGGCTGGATCAGATCCGAACCGAAAGGGCTCCCCGTGAAGAGGAGATCGTCGTCCGGACTCTCCTCGCGTGGCCCCACTCGGGATTCGGCGCGCACGTGAGCCGGCCGATCCCGGCGGACGCGATGACGCCGGGGGTCGTGGCGCGGTACATGGCCCGGCCCCCGGTCACGCGGGAGCGGATGCTCGGAGAGACGGAGGTGGAAGCGCCCACGGGGGAAGACCCAGCGCCGCTGGTCCTAGGAACCGTGCTGTCACCACAACCCGGTCCACAATCCTACATCCGAATTGCCCGGGCAGAGGCAGGGCTGCCGTGCCCGGGCTCCCGCTCGCCTTGTTCCGGCCTGATTCTGCCAGGCAGCCCCACCCTCCGCTGGCAGCGTTGCTGCTGACGTCGCTTTGCCCTGGTTGTCGCCCCCTGATCCGGTTGTCGCCTTGATCACCCGCCGGGCGTGGTGCCACAGAGGACCGCACGCTGTGCCCCGCCGGGGGGGCTCGTGCTCCCCCAATAAGTTGTTTTCAGAATTTCCATGCCCCCTTACACTGATTGCCGCGCCGGCTCGATGCGGGCATTCGGAGGATCGATTCCGTTCTTGCTGAGGCGCCTCGTCACGAGGTGTACGTACTTGAAAGAAGGGGGGCCATGTGCTTTGGGGATACGTCCTGGCTGAATGACCAATCCTCGGGTCTCTCGCGCCGCCACCTCCTGGGGACGGGGCTGGCGGCGGGGCTGGCCGCCACCGCCGTGGACTGGGGAAAGTCGCTGCTGCTACCCGGCCTCGCCGAGGGAGCGGAGGCGGCACCCAAGGGCGGGGGCCCCGGCGGGAGCGGGGTGAACTTCACCTGGTTCGGCACGAACGGATGGGAGATCACCTTCGGCAACAAGACCATCCTGATGGATCCGTGGTTCGGCCGCTTCGACACCGGCTTCTTCGCCGGGAAGTTCGACCCCAAGACACCGCTGAAGACCGACGAGGCCCTGGTCGACCAGCACGTCAAGAAAGCCGACCAGATCCTCATCGGTCACGGACACTGGGACCACATGGCCGATATCCCCTACATCGCCAAGAAGACCGGCGCCATGGTGATCGGCACCGAGCCCCACGGCAACGTGCTTCGCGCGGCGGGGGTGGCGGAGAAGCAGATCGTCCACGTCAAGGGTGGGGAGTACATGCAGTTCGACGGATACACGATTGAAGTCTTTCCTGGGCTCCACTCCATGGGGCCGACGAAGAAACACGCGGTCCCCGGCCATCTGTCTTCTGTGCCGGCCGCGCCGACCGGCGTGGGGGAACTGCCCGAGGGTGACAGCCTCATCTACCCGCTCACCATCGGCGGGAAGTTCAGCATCTTCCTCATGAGCACGGCCAACTTCATCGAGCGGGCCATCGCCGGGCTCAAGCCGGATGTGGCGCTGGTGGCCACGATCTTCGCCAACCAGATCCACGACTTCACGCCACGGCTGCTGAAGGCCCTCAACCACCCGAAGGTGATCCTG
>DATIFO010000186.1:0-11867 GCA_035455275.1 Methylomirabilis sp. (SeqCode)
GACCGTCCGGCTGCACCATCCCGTGAGCGAGCCGGAGGCGAGGCAGCAGGCCATCGAGGTGCTCCGCTCCGTGGGCATCCCCAAGCCCGAGCGGCGGATCGACGAGTACGCCTTCGAGCTGTCCGGCGGGCTGCGCCAGCGGGCCATGATCGCCATGGCCCTCTCCTGCGGCCCGCGCATCCTCATCGCCGACGAGCCGACGACGGCCCTGGACGTCACCACCCAGGCCCAGATCCTGGACCTGCTGCGCCAGCTCCAGGAGCAGGAGGGCATGGCGATCATCCTCATCACCCACAACCTGGGGGTCGTGGCCGAGATGTGCGACGCGGTGGTGGTCATGTACCTCGGCCGCGTGGTGGAGCGGGGGTCCGTGGACGCCATCTTCCACGCGCCGAAGCACCCGTACACCCAGGCCCTGCTGCGCTCCATCCCCAGCATCCACGCGACGGTGCGCACCGAGCTGCCGACGATCGCGGGCTCCATCCCGCACCCGTACAACCGGCCGGCCGGCTGCCCGTTCCACCCCCGCTGCCCGGACTTCATGCCCGGCACCTGCGACCGGGACGAGCCGGACCTGCGCCCGGCGGGCGACGGGCAGGATGTGAGCTGTTTCCTGTTCCACCCGGCCGCCTGATGGGGACCACCGTGCGCCTGCTGGAGGTGAAGGGCCTGCGGAAGTTCTTCCCGATCCGCCGGGGGATCTTGCAGCGGGAGGTGGGGCAGGTCCGCGCCGTGGACGACGTGAGCTTCTCCGTCGAGAAGGGCGAGACGCTCTCGCTGGTGGGGGAGAGCGGCTGCGGCAAGACCACGACCGCCCGGTGCATCCTGCGGGCGCTCCCCCCCACGGCCGGCCAGATCCTGTTCCGGCCCGAGGACGGCTCCGTGGTGGACGTGGCGACGCTCCCGAAGGCCCAGCTCCGGCCGCTGCGGCGCCAGATGCAGATGATCTTCCAGGACCCCTTCTCGTCCCTGAACCCGCGCCGCACGCTCCTGGACATCGTGGCCGAGCCGCTGGTGGCGAACAGGGTGGGCACGCGGGGGGAGCAGGTGGAGCGGGTGGCGGAGCTGCTGCGGCTGGTCGGCCTCCGGCCCGAGTACGTGCGGCGGTACCCGCACGCCTTCTCCGGCGGACAGCGCCAGCGCATCGGGATCGCCCGGGCCCTGGCCCTGAATCCCAGCCTGGTGGTGGCGGACGAGCCGGTGTCGGCGCTGGACGTGTCGGTCCAGGCCCAGATCCTGAACCTCATGCTCCGCCTCCAGTCCCAGCTGGGGCTGACGTACCTGTTCGTGGCGCACGACCTGTCCGTGGTCAAGCACGTGAGCGACCGGGTCGCCGTCATGTACGTCGGCCGGATCGTCGAGCTGGCCGGGACGCAGCGTCTGTTCGCGAGCCCCATGCATCCTTACACCGAGGCCCTCCTGTCGGCGGTCCCGAAGCCGGACCCCCGCCTGCGGGCCCAGCGCATCGTCCTGGAGGGGGAGGTGGCGGATCCGGCGAATCCGCCCTCGGGCTGCTACTTCCACCCGCGCTGCCGCTACGCCACGGACGTCTGCCGGACCGACAAGCCGGAGCTCCGGGAGCTGCAGCCGGGCCACTTCGTGAGCTGTCACCGGGCGGGAGAGTTGCGGCTGCGCGGGGTGGTCGCGTGAAGCTAGCGGGGTCGCCCGGCGGCCGCGGCGCGTGTCCTCGACGGCGCCGGGGGGGAGCGCCATGAAGCTCGGAATCTGCATCCCGCACTACGGCCGGCCGATCGAGGTCGGCCGGATCCTGGACGTGGCCCGCCGGGCGGAGCAGCGGGGGCTCGACTCCGTCTGGGTGACCGACCATGTCATCGTGCCCCGCGACCTGGAGATCATCTACCGGGACCACATGCTCGACCCCCTGGCGGTCCTGTCCTGGCTCGCCGGGGTCACGGAGCGGATCGGCCTCGGCACCAGCGTGGTCATCCTCCCGTACCGCTCGCCCATCCCCGTGGCCAAGCTCCTGGCGAGCGTGGATGTCCTCTCCGGCGGACGCCTCATCGTGGGGGCTGCGGTGGGCTGGATGGAGGGGGAGTTCGCGGCGCTCGCCATCCCGATCAAGGAGCGCGCCGGCCGCTCCGACGAGGCCCTGCAGCTCTTCCGGACGCTCTGGACCCAGGAGTATCCGGTCCTCCAGACGAAGCGGTACCGCCTGGAAGGGGTCAAGGCCTCACCCATGCCACTCCAGCATCCGCGCCCGCCCCTGCTCATCGGGGGCAACAGCGAGGGGGCGTTCCGGCGAGTGGCGCGCCACGGGGACGGCTGGCACGCGTCCTCCATGCGCCAGGAGGTTTTCCGGCAGGGGCAGGAGGCCGTGCTCCGGCACTGGGCCGAGGTCGGCCGCGACGGGGCGCCGCTCTGGACGCTCCGGATCCCGGTCCTCATCGAGGGTGTGCACCGTCCGGCCGTGGACATGAACTGGCTGGCGGGCCGGCACGTCATCCGCGGCTCGGCCTCGCGGGTGGTGGAAGAGCTGCGGGGTTTCCAGAGTCTCGGCTGCAGCCACGTGGCGCTGGAGGTCTCCTACGCGACCTACCCGGCCATCTGCGAGACCATCGACATCCTCGGACAGTACGTGAGGCCGAGGGTTGCGGGCTGACCTGCTCGTGTCCCGGCAACGGACGAGGCAGGGGAGGGACCTGACAGAACATGCCGAAGGAATGGACATGGGGAACGGCGCTGAAAGGGGTGATCCCGCCCCTGATTTCCCCGCTCACCTCGGCGGGGGACCCGGATGAGGCAGCCATGGCCTCCCTGGTGGAGCATGTCCTCGCCGGCGGATGCAGCGGCCTGTTCGTCCTGGGAGGCTGCGGCGAGGGGGCGTGGCTCACGGAGGGGCGACGCGCGAAGGTCGTCCGGGCGGCCGTGCGGGCCTCGGCCGGCCGGGCGCCGGTGCTGGTGGGCGTCATGCTGCCGGCCACGGGCCAGGCCATCGAGGCCGCCCGGCAGGCGGTGGACGAGGGCGCCGACGCCGCCGTCGTGGGGTCGCCCTATTACTACGACGTGGACGGGGCCACGCAGCAGCGCCACGTGGAGGCGGTCCTGGATGCTGTCTCGCTCCCGGTCCTGCTGTACAACATCCCGCAGGCCACCCACCATACGCTCTCGCCCGCGACCGTCCGGCTCCTGGCCCGGCACCAGCGCGTGCTGGGCATCAAGGACTCGGCCGGCGACTTCGAGGCCTTCCTGCGGCTTCTGGACATCAAGAAGAAGCGCCCCGCCTTCAGCGTGCTGCAGGGGTACGAGCACCTCTCGGCGGCGAGTCTCCTCCAGGGGGGTGACGGGCTGGTGCCCGGTTTGGCCAACGTCGCGCCCGCGCTGTTCGTGGCCCTGCGCCGCGCGGCCGAGAATGGCGACGCCCCGGCCTGCGCGCGCCTCCAGACGGAGATCGAGGATCTCACCGGCCTCCACAAACACGGCCACTGGCTCCCCGCGCTCAAGGCCGCGTGCGCGGCCGTCGGCATCGGGAACGGCATGCCGGCCGCGCCGCTCGCCCCGGCCGACTCGGACCAGCGCCGGTCCATCAAGGCCATCCTCGGGGAGCACCGCTTGTTCGGCTGACCGGGAGCGGGGACCGTCGAGCCGCCGATCCGTGCTCTAGGGACCCGGCGGCCCGGGGCAGCGGTGGGGTGTGGCTCAGGGGTGCTCGACCACCAGCTCGGGCGTGAGGATCCACTGGAGCCGCCAGCCTGTTCCGGCCTTGGCGAGGCAGACAATTCCGCCGTTCCGGAAGCGAACGATCTCCCTGTCGGGATCCCCGACCAGCAGGGACGAGGCCAGGCGGCCGAGATGGGGCAGGTGGCCGACCAGCATCAGCGGCTCGGCCGCGGCCTCCACGGCCGCCGCCGCCTTGCCGGGATCGTCATCCGGGGCCATGCCATCCGCCTCCCGCACGCCTCGCGCCGGCAAGAGGTGCCGGGCAAGGATCTCCGCCGTCTGCCGGGCGCGGAGCTTGCCCGAATGACGGATCTCCGCAACCAGGAGTCGCACGGCCGCGCCGTGCCGCCCCACCCGCTCGACCTGCTCGCGGCCCCGCCCGGAGAGCGGTCGGGCCGGGTCCTCCGCCTCCGGCATCGCCTCACCGTGCTGGACCAGATACAGCGTCACGAGCTTGCTCTCCCCCGCGGGTGCACCCCCCGATCCCGCGCCCTCCTTCGAGCCATGCCGTTCATTTCCAGCCCATCCGCTCGCGCAGGGACGTGATGTGGGCGGCGTGGTGCCGGCCGTGCCAGGCGTAGGTCTGGAGGGCCCGGTCCAGCGTGACCACGGCGCCGTCGGGACGCCGGAAGGCCCTGGCGAAATCCGCCGGGGCCATGGACCGGAGCAGCAAGACCCACCGGTCGTGGAGCGTCTGGAGAAAGGCGAGGGAGGGCTCCACCGGCCCTGTGCGGGCGTCGGGTAGCTCGGCCCAGGCGGCGGCGCTGTAGCCTGTGATGGTCGGCTCGGCCTCGGTGAGGGCCAGGCGGAACCGGATGTAGACATGGGTGTGACTGTCCGGCATGTGGTGCACGACCTGCCGGGCCGTCCACCCTCCGGGCCGGTAGGGCGTGTCGAGCTGAGCCGCCGTGAGGCCCTCCACCGCTTTCCGGAACATCGCCGCCGCCCCCGCGATCTCCTCGATCCATCCCCGGCGCTTCCCCTCCGTGACCTCTGGGTCCTCCACGAACTTTCCGATGGGATACTGCAGATCCGTCATGTGCCTCCTCCTGGATTGGAATTGATCGGGTGAACGGCACGAACCGGCCGGCCGTGCCTCGCCATGCTACCTCGCATGGGGTCCTGTTTTCAACCCGCTGCCGTTGACAGGGCCGCCGCTATCGGGAGAACATCACGCCGGGCGTGGAAGACCGGGGTGTGAATCGCCAGGCGCAGGCACCAGCGGAGATGAACGGAGGAGGACATGGACGGACATGGCGGTCGCCGGACGATCTGCGAGCCCTTCAAGATCCGCGTGGTGGAGCCGCTGCCGCTCCCGGCCCGTGAGGAGCGGGAGCGGGCTCTTTCCGGAGCGGGATTCAATCTGTTTCTGATCCCGTCGAGGATGGTGACGTTCGACTTCCTCACCGACTCCGGGACCACGGCCATGAGCGCGGCCCAGTGGGGGGCCATGATGGCCTCCGACGAGAGCTACGCCGGCTCCAGGAGCTTCGAGAAATTCGAGCGGGTGGTGCGCAACCTCACCGGCTACGGCCACGTGATCCCCACGCACCAGGGCCGGGCCGCCGAGCGGCTCCTGTTCTCGCACCTGGTGAAGCCCGGGTGCACGATTCCCTCCAACAACCACTTCGACACCACGCGGGCCAACATCGAGCAGCTCGGGGGCGAGGCGGTGGATCTCGTCATCCCCGAGGGGCGGGACCCCCAGAACCGGCATCCGTTCAAGGGAAACATCGACCTCGCCAGGGTCGAGGCGTTCTGCGCCGCGAATGAGGGACGCATCCCCTGCGGGATGCTGACGATCACCAACAACACGGGGGGCGGGCAGCCGGTCTCGCTGGAGAACCTGCGTGGGGCCGGCGAGATCTATCACCGCCACGGGATCCCCTTCATCCTGGACGCCTGCCGCTTCGCCGAGAACAGCTACTTCATCCGGGTGCGGGAGGAGGGACAGGGGAGCCGCGCCGTGCGGGACATCGCGCGCGAGACCTTCGCGCTGGCCGACGGGTGCCTCATGAGCGCGAAGAAGGACGGGCTGGTGAACATCGGCGGCTTCATCGCCCTGAAGGACAGCGCCTGGGTGGATCGGCTTCGCAGCCTGCTCATCCTGACGGAGGGGTTCCCGACCTACGGGGGCCTGGCGGCACGCGACCTGGAGGCGCTGGCGATCGGCCTGGAGGAGGTGCTCGACGAGAACTACCTCGCCTACCGGACAGCGGTGAGCCGCTACATGGCGGCGGGGCTCAACCGGGTCGGGGTCCCCACGGTGCAGCCCCCCGGGGGCCACGCGGTGTACATCGATGCCAGGGCCTTCCTGCCCCACATCCCACCCGAGGCGTACCCCGGCCAGGCCCTGGTCTGCGAGCTGTATCTCGCCGAGGGGATCCGGTCCTGCGAGATCGGCTCGGTGATGTTCGGGACGAAGGTCGAAGGGACGTTTCGGCCCGCGGCCATGGAGCTGGTGCGCCTGGCCTTCCCGCGGCGCGTCTATACCCAGAGTCACTTCGACTACATCCTGGAGGGCATGGCGGATCTGGTGGCCCGCAAGGAAAAGATCCGGGGGCTGCGCATGACGTACGAGCCCCCCTTCCTGCGTCACTTCACGGCGCGCTTCGAGCCGGTGGGCTGACGGGACTGCGGGGGGCCGCCGCCGCGCCGAATCCAGGCTATCCAACCTCGGGTGGCTTCACGGGAGTTGCCCGGGACCGGCATCTACAGGGGACGATCTCCTCTTGCCAAGAGCACCCGCGGGTGGGTGATTCGCTCCTCGGGACAATCCCTCCGAGGTTTTCGAGTCCGGGTTGACGCTCGGCTATCGACGTGCCTATATTGTGGCATCAGGAAGCATCAGACCCTCAGTGCCGGGGGGCCCAGGGAGTGGCCTGGGGGTTCAGGAGGAATGCGGCCGTCTCTCGGCGAGTCGGGGGCGGCTACTCTCTGCAACCCGGTGTGACTGAGGAGGTGCGAGATGGCACACACAGACGACAACCTCAAGGCAGCGTTCGCGGGGGAGAGCCAGGCCAACCGGAAATATCTGGCCTTCGCCAAGATGGCGGAGAAGGACGGCTTCCCCAATGTCGCCCAGCTCTTCCGGACAGCCGCCGAGGCGGAGACCATCCACGCCCACGGGCACCTGGCGGCCATGGGCGGCATCCGGTCCACCGCAGAGAACCTCCAGGCGGCCGTCGATGGCGAGACCTACGAGTACACCGAGATGTATCCCCCGATGCTCAAGGAGGCGGCGGCCGAGAGCCACAAGGCCAGGCGGATGTTCGGCTACGCCCTGAAGGCCGAGGCGGTCCACGCGAAGCTGTACAAGCTGGCCCTGGAGGCGGTGCAGCAGGGGAGAGACCTGACCGAGAAGTCCTTCTTCCTGTGTCCCGTGTGCGGCCACATCGAGGTGGGCAATCCGCCGGAGTCCTGCCCGATCTGCGCCGAGCCGGGGGATGAGTTCATCCAGGTCTGATCCCCCTCGTCCCTGCAGCCGGCAGCCGGCCATTCGACTCGCCCCGCTGAAAACGACACGGCCCTCTGGACTCTCCCAGAGGGCCGTGCGCGTTCCCTCTCCGGGCTTCGATCACCTGGCCTCGGTTCACAGCCGAGCCCTTGTAAGCCGAAATCTCAGAACCCGACCCAGCAAGATCCGCCGGTTACCCTTCCTTCGGTGTCCGGTACCGTTTCCAGTACCGGTTTCGCCAGGACGAGATGGCATCACATCCCCAGGTACGCCTTCTTCAGGTGTGGATTGGCCAGCAGGTGCGCTCCCTTTCCCTCGAGCACGATCCTCCCGTTTTCCAGCACGTAGCCCCGATGGGCGAGCCGGAGCGAGTGCTGGACGTTCTGCTCCACCAGCAGCACGGTCGTGCCCCGGGCGTTGACATCTCTCACCGTCTCCAGGATCTGCTTGACCATGAGGGGGGCCAGTCCCACGGAGGGCTCGTCGAGCATCAGCAGCCGGGGGACGGCCATCAACCCCCGGCCGATGGCCAGCATCTGCTGCTCTCCGCCGGAGAGGGAGCCCGCCAGCTGCCCTTGCCGATCCTTCAGGATCGGCAGCAGGCCGAAGACCATCTCCAGGCTCCTGGCTCTCTGCTGGCGCGCCTCCCGTGAATAGGCCCCCAGCTCCAGGTTCTCCAGCACCGTCATGTAGGGGAAGAGCCGCCGGCCCTCGGGCACCTGCACGAGACCCAGGGCCACGATCTCGTAGGGCGGGAGGTGGTCGATGCGCTGCCCCCGGAACTGGATCGAGCCTCTTCTCGGGCGCAGCATCCCGGATATGGTGTTGATGGTGGTGGTCTTGCCGGATGCGTTGGCCCCGACGAGGGCGACGATCTCTCCTTCCTTCACGCTTGCCGACATCCCGTGGAGCACCTCCACGTCGCCATATGCCACATCGATCTCGCTCACTTCAAGCAAGGAGGTACTCCTCTCCCAGGTAGGCGTCGATCACCCGCTTGTCCCCGGCCACTTCTCTGGGAACACCCTCGGCGATCTTCTCCCCGTGGTGCAGCACCAGGATCCGCTCGGAGATGGTCAAGATGGCCGCCATGATGTGCTCGATCACGAGGAGGGTCACCCCCCGGTCCCGGATCCGCTTCAGGATCTCCAGCATCTGGACCAGCTCCGCAGGGTTCAATCCGGCCATCACCTCGTCGAGGAGCAGCAGCCGGGGGCGGGTGGCCAGCGCCCGCGCCACCTCCAGCCGCTTCCGGTCGGAAATCGTCAGGCTCTTCGCGGGCGTGTCCCGGCGGCCCGAGAGCCCCACCAGATCCATCACCTCCAGCGCCCAGTCTCGAGCCAGGCCCGGATCGGCCGTCCGCAGGAAGCTCCCCACCATCACGTTCTGCAGCACCGTCAAGTTTCCGAAGGGCTTCACCACCTGGAAGGTGCGAACCAGCCCGCTCCGGCAAAGCCTGGGGGCCTTCAGGTGGCTGACGGCCTCACCCGCGAAGACCACCCGGCCCTGGTCGGGCCGGAAAAAACCGGAGATCACGTTGAAGAGGGTGGTCTTGCCCGCCCCGTTGGGGCCGATCAGCCCCAGGATCTCTCCTTCTTCTATTCCGAAGCTGACCCCCTTGAGCGCGGCCAGCCCGCCGAAGAACTTGGTGAGGTTCTCGGCCTGCAGGATCATGCGTCCCCCTTCGGCGACGGCGCGGGCCGGGCCTCCCGCCGCCCGAGCGCCCGCCTCCCCCATGCCGCAAGCGACGGCACGATGCCCTGCGGCAGGAGGATCACCACGACGATCAGGGCGGTTCCGTAGATCACCAGGTGCAGCCCCTGCATCGCTCCTCCCAGCTTGGCCTGCAAGACCTCCTGGAGGGGCGTCACCAGGAACGCGCCCGCCACCGGGCCCCAGACCGTCCCCACACCGCCGATGATCGCCATCATGGCCAGCAGGACCGAGAAGTCCAGGGAGAAGGTCTGGAACGGCTCGATGTAGAAGATGTACTGGGCGTAGAAGGTGCCGGCCAGTGCGGTGAGGAAGGCGCTGACGAGCACCGCCACCAGCTTGTAGCGCGCCGTGTCGATCCCGAGCGCCTGGGCCGCGTCCTCGTCCTCGCGGAGGGCGGCCAGGTAGTAGCCCAGGCGGGAGTGCTCGATCCAGAGGCTCACCAGGACCGCGATCACCAGGAACGCCAGCGCCACGAAGACGTAGGCGGAGAGCTGGCGGAAGATGAAGTTCCCGACCGCGGGCCGGAACGGCACGCTGATCCCGATGGAGCCCTTGGTGAGATCGTGGGCGTAGATCGTCAGGATGCGCAGCACCTCGGCGAAGGCGATGGTGACCAGTGTGAAGAAGGGGCCGCGCAGCCGGAAGCTGGGGTAGCCGATGGCGCCCGAGACGAGCGTGGCCAGGGCGGCCCCGATCAGCATCCCGATCCAGGGGGAGATCCCCAGATCGATGAACAGCAGGGTCGAGGTGTAGGCGCCGATGCCGAAGAAGGCGGCATGTCCCAGCGAGAGCTGCCCCGCGAAGCCGCCCACGATGTTCCAGGCGGAGCTGACGGCCGCATAGAACAGCATCATGATCAGCAGGTGCAGGTAGAACTTGTCCTTCAGCGTGAAGGCCGCGACCGCGGCCGCGACCGCCAGGCCGGCCAGCAGGTACAGGGAGCTGCGGGGGATGAACCGGTAGGCGGAGAACATGGAGCCCTCGCGCCGGGTCGTGGCGCTCATTTGAGACCCACCTCCTCGGCTCCGACGACGCCGAAGAGCCCGGTGGGACGGATGAGGAGCACGATGATGAACACCACGAAGTAGACGGCCTCCTTCAGCTCCGGGACGTAGAAGCCGCTGAACGCCTCCACGAGGCCGATGATGAACCCGCCGAGCAGGGCCCCGGTGAGGTTTCCCAGCCCTCCCAGCACCACCACCACGAACGCCACCAGCACGAAGTAGGCGCCGACCGTCGGAAACACGGGGTAGAGCGGCATGAGCAGCGCCCCCGCGACGCCCACCAGCGCCGATCCGATGGCGAAGGTGACGAGATAGACGCGATCGATGTTGATCCCCATCAGCAGGGCCGCCGTCCTGTCCTGGGCCGTGCAGCGGATGGCCTTCCCCAGATAGGTTCGTTGCAGAAAGAGGAAGAGCAGGCCCGTGATGGCCAGCGCCACCAGGAACGCCAGCAGCCGCGAGACCCCGAGCAGCAAGGGACCGGCGGAGATCACCGCCTTGGAGAGCGGGGTGTCCACCGACCGGTAGTTGGCCGTCATGGTCACCAGCGCCAGGTTCTGCAGGAGGGTGGAGAGCCCGACGGTCGCGGCGATCTGCATGGACGCCGAGGCCTTCAGGATGGGGCGGATCACCAGGAACTGGACGACCAGGCCCACCAGGAAGAGGAGCGCCACCACGAACACGAGGGACCCGTACGGGTTCAGCCCGTACAGGCTGAACAGCCAGAAGGAGGCGTACATGGCGATCATGAGAAACTCGCCATGGGCGAAGTTGACGACCCGCAGGACTCCGAAGATGAGGGTGAGGCCGATGCTGATCAGCGCGTAGACGCCGCCCAGGAGGATGCCGGACAGCACCACCTGGGCCAGGATCGCTCCCATGTCGACACCTTCTGGTGACCGAGCTGCGCGTCAACCGCCTACGACGAGAGGGCGGCTCCGCCGTGGAACTCCACTCCGCAGGAACCGCCCTCTCACCAGCCGCCGGACTGCCCGCAATCCATCACCCCGGCAATTCCCCCTCATGCAAGCCGCCAGAGGATCAGCGCTTGTGCATCTCGGCGGCCGGCCACGGGATGATGGCCTCGGCCACCGCAGCCCCCTTGGGCCAGACGGTCAGCTGCTTGCCCTTCTGCCACTGGTAGATCATCGGGAACGCCCGGATGTCCTGGCCGGCGATCTTGTCGCCGGGAGGGGCGAACTTCACCCCGTAGCCCATCGGGGTCTTCTGGTCCGGGATGTCGGTCTCCAGGGCCGCCTTGCGGATCGCCTCCGGGTCGGTGGAGCCGGCCCGGGTGATCACGTCGAACAGCACCTGGGAGCCCATGTAGTTCATCAGCGAGTGGCCGGAGCGGGGCGGCTCCTTGAAGAGATCCTGGTACGCCTGGGCCGCCTCCTTGGCGCCCGGCGCGAAGCTGGGATTGATCAGGTACTGGGTGTTGTCCACGTTGAACACCCCGGTGGCGTCATCGCCCATCGCGCTGGCGAACTCCGAGAGGGCGTAGCCGGCGCCGGTCCCGATCACCGCCTTGGGCCAGAATCCCAGCTCGCGGGCCTGCTTCCAGAAGATCAGCAGGTCCTGGATGTAGGAGGTGGCGATCAGCACGTCGGGCTGGGCCGCCTTCAGCTTCAGGACGAGCGGGGAGAGGTCCGTGGCCTTGGCGCTGTACGGGTCCCTGCCCAGGACGTTGAGGCCGATCTCCTTGGCGCGCTTCTCGGCTCCCGTGGCCACGGTCGTCCCGTAGAGCGCGTCCTCGTGCACGATCGACACCTTCAGCTTGTCCGGCGCGATGCCGAACCGGGGCGCGAGCACCTCCTTGCTGTACTCCGCCGCCTTGGCGCCGTACGTGGAGCCCATGGGGGTGATGCGGAAGAGGTACTTGAACCCGCGCTGGACGATGGGATCCGAGATTCCGCCCATCTCCCAGTAGATGACCTGGTTGCGCTCCGCAACCTCGGAGGCCGCCATGGCCAGCGGACTGGCGTAGGTGCCGATGAGGATGGGCAGCTGCT
>DATIFO010000187.1:0-23473 GCA_035455275.1 Methylomirabilis sp. (SeqCode)
GTGGTGAAGAGGCCCCACTTCATGAGGTCGCGCCGGCTCACCTGGCCGTGGGACAAGGCCTTGACGATCTCCAGTCGATTCTTCCGGGCATGCTCGGCTTCCCGGAGGCGCGCCTTCGAGGCGTTCCAGGGGAGATACATGACCATTCCTCCTATTCGTGTACCATTGTTGATGGGGTCCGGGGGAGCGACCCGGTCCGGGGCGCTCCGCCCTTTACTCGTGCTCGATTGTCCCAATCGCTGTCTCATCCCTTCACGAGAGAGTCTCTCCTGGCCCCGGCTGTAGCGATGGCGCCGAGGCTGGAGGATACCCGACGTGGGGGACGTCTCAGCCGCAGACCCGAGATGGATGAATGAGTGGTGGACGCCGCAGTCCGAATGCGCGGGACGATCAGGCAGCAGGGGGGGCGCGGGGGATTTGGCGAGAAAGTGTGGCGTCTTGGAGAGCGCTCGAATCGGAGGGTGGCAAGAGCCAGCCCAGTGGCGCGGGCTTCGCACTCGGCAAATCGGACGCCGAGAAGGCGAGGTCGATTAGTATGGGGAAGCCATGTGGGGAAGAGACGTCGGCGCTATCATCCTTGGGAACAAGCTCACGGTCGATCCAAGTGACACGAGGGCTAGACCCCGGAATCGGGCTCGTATCGACGGGGGCGCGAGGAACACACAGTACCCCGACGAGGAGCAGGAACAGCCCGAAGGATTTCCAGACGCGCTGGCTCATGGTCGGTCCATCACCCGTCTCGAGGACTCTGGCCGATCCTGATTCATGGCCGACACCTTGTAGGGGAGAGGATCCATGCATCTCCCTTCGTCTGCCTCGATCCCTCGAAGATTTCCGTAGAGCGCCATCTGCGTTCGGATCCGGAAACGCGCTTCATCAACCGTGAGCCGTCCGAACGTCGTAGAGAAGATAGGGTGCAAGGATTGGTTCGACAATAGGACGGAGGCTGTATTGTGCGTCGGATTTCTTCTAGATGATTTGTAGTCGTATTCCCTACACGCGAGGCGACTTGCTCTCGGACCAGCAGGAACTACACGCAGTTACGGTTTGAGGCGAGGGAAAGAGGTTCGCGCTTGACGGGTGGGCTGTTCGATTTGATAGTGGCCCCTGGTCTTCCGGTCCCCCACCGATCTGAGTTCGCCGGTAGCCATCCGGCCGACCGATCTGTTCCTTCGACAGCGTCCCGCCACTGCTCGCCCATCGCATGCCCGTGGTGCGATCGCGGGCATCGTGAGGACGGACCGCCTGAACCGTGAAAGGTTCCGCAACTTACCTCGGACTACGATTTCGCTGGCGGCGAGAGCGCCCGCCGGAGCTGACCCCACTCCGGTTGGTGTCTGCGGCGGGACAGGCGACTCGGAGCTTCTTGCGGATTCTGCGCCATCGTCCGGAGATAGGACACCAGGTTGATTGGGCGGCCGACGAGGTCCAGCTTTGCCCGAATGTTGTTCCGGTGGAAGGCAATCGCGCTCGTCGACACATGCAGGAGCCCGACGATTTCCTTGGTCCGTTTCCCCACGCGGAGCAGGTCCGCGATTTGCACCTCCGTTGGCGTCAACACGAGTTTCCAGGCGTCGAGCTGGCTGATGAACCAGGAGGCGACGTTGCGAAGATTAGCCTCGATGACCTCGACGAGGACGCGCTGGTCAGCTGTTAGGGGTGTCGCTTTCAGGTTCTCGACGTACGCCAGGATCAGCTGCTCGAGCGTGGCGTGGAGGCTCGCCAAATGCCGCTGACTCTCCTGCTCGCGGTGCGCTATGAGCGCGGTCAGGGCCGCGTTCAATTTCTCGATCTTGTTGAGTTGTATCGAGATTTCGCGATCCTTTCGGAGCAGCGCCTCCTCCGCCTGGACGCGAGCAGAGACATCCCGGTTGACCCGCAGGACGCAGGGTTGCCCGTCGAACTGCATGGGTGTCACGGCCGTTTCGACCTCGAGCAACGATTGATCGAGCCGCACGAGCTTCCGTCGGTCCGGCGCCCCCGCCACCCCGGCCGTGAGTGCGGCGTGACTCCGCACCCGCACCGCCTCGTGATGTCTGGGGTGGAAGAGATCGAGCACCGATTGCCCGACCAAGGCATCCGGGCCGGGCGCCCCCACCAGCCGGGCCGCCGCGGGATTCGCGAAAACGATCCGCTCTTGCAGGTCGGAGACGACGACGGCATCGGGCAAGAACTCGATGAGGCTCCGGTACCGGGCTTCGGCCTCGCGGAGCGCCCGCTCCGCCAACTTGGCGGCTGTGTTGTCGAAGAGGTATCCGCGGATCTGCTGTAACTCTCCCTTCGCATCTGTCACCGCTGGCCGATTCTGCGCCCTGTCCTTTTCCTTGACATACCCTGCGCAGAATTGGCATTATCCCGGCACCCAACCAACCCAGGGAGAAATTGGGTCGCACGGACCTATGGGTGGGGGGATGGGCACCTGTGAGCACGAAGGCAAGAACAACGAGGCAGAGCCTGCGTAGCGCTCGACGTGTCCGGATCGGCGTGCGTGCCGCCTGGCGCTCAAATCGCCTCCTGTTGTACTCGGTGGCCGTAGGCGTGCTTGGCGGCCTCGCAGCGCAGGCCTTCATCTGGCTGCTCGAGCTGGGCGAGCGGCTGTTCCTGATGGGCATAGCGGGCTACGTCCCCCCGGCAGTCGGCGCGGTGCATCCCGAACCTCGGTTCGGCCCGTGGACCCTCTGGCTCATCCCGCTTTCGACGACGCTCGGCGGCCTACTGTCAGGCCTCATCGTCTACTCGCTGGCCCCGGAAGCGGAAGGCCACGGCACGGACGCCGCCATCGCCTCGTATCACTTCCGGGGATCCAAAGTCCGCCCGATCGTTCCACTGATCAAGGCCATCGCGTCAGCCATCACCATCGGCTCGGGGGGCGCGGCCGGTCGAGAAGGCCCGGCAGCCCAGATCGGCTCGGGGGCAACCGCCATCCTGTGCGATATCTTACGCGTTCCGGTGGCAGAGCGCCGTCTGCTCGTCCTTTCCGGCATGGCGGCGGGATTGGCCGCAATCTTCCGCGCCCCTCTCGGGATGGCCATCTTTGCTGCGGAGATCCTCTACGCCGGCCTCGCCTTCGAGTTCGAGGTGCTGCCCTACTCTCTCGTGGCGGCCGTCGTGGCGTACGCGGTGAACGGACTCTTCGTGGGCTGGGTGCCCCTCTTCGCGCTGCCGTCCACCCTCCAGTTCACGGCGCCCGTGGAATTGGTGGGATTCGCCATCCTCGGCGTCCTGGCGGGGCTCGTCGGGGCCATCGAGCCGAGCATCTTCTACGGCATCCGCGATCTCTTCCACAGGCTGGCCGTCCCCCGCCACTTGAAGCCCGCCATCGGCGGGCTGCTCATGGGCTGCGTGGCCGCCGCATTCCCGCCGGTCCTGGCGACCGGGTTCGGGTGGGTGCAGATGGCCCTGACCGACAACTTCATCGGCCACTACCTGATCGTCCTGGTCTTCGCGAAGATCCTGGCCATGTCGCTCACGATCTCCTCTGGCGGATCGGGCGGTGTGTTTGGGCCGAACGTGTTCATCGGCGGGTTGCTGGGCGGCTGGACGGCGTACGTGGTCTATGGATGGCTGCCGTCCGCGGCTGTCTTCCCGGCCGCCTACGTGGTGGTCGGCATGGGAGCAGTCTTCGGCGGCACGGCGCGTGTGCCGCTGTCCACGCTCATCATGGTTGTCGAGATGACGGGTGGGTATGGTCTGATCGTGCCCGCGATGCTGGCCACGTCGCTGAGCCTGATCGTCCAGACGGCCCTCGGCTCACGCTTGCCCTATCCCCGGCTGTACGAGGCGCAGGTGGAGGGACGGCCCGACTCGCCCGTCCACTACCGCCGCCTGGTGGAGAGCGCGTTCCAGATCCTCGAGAGCCAGCGCAATCCGAGTTTCGGCCGGGTTAGCCTGCCGGGACTCGACCGCCTCCTGCGCCACGGCGGCTCCATCGCGATCCACCAAGGGAAGGGCCGCCTCTTCGGGTACGGCCTCGACTCGGGGAAGGAGGGGTTGGTGGGCCGGTCACCCGCCGAGGTGTTCGGGCCAGCCAGTAACCTCGCGATCGTTGCCGTTGTCCGGGGTCATGAGGTGATGGGCAGGGAGCAGGTGGAGCGATTCATGCCCGAAGATTTCCTCCTGCTCGCTGGGAGCGATGAGGCAGAGGAGGCGTTTATCCGAGTGCACGGCCACGAGTGGGTCCAGCCGGGAACCGACTGACTGGTAGGGTATCGCCGTGGTGAAGCGGGAGGACCCTGCGCGGGAAGGGGAGGCGATCCCTGAGTGAAGCCCCACATGACCGGAGGGCTGAGAGTAATGTTGATCTGTTCGCACTCCTGTTGGCGTTCGCCGTCACTTCACTTGGTGTCATGTGGGTCTACAGCCGAGACCAGACGGGATCGATTCCCGTGCCACTCCCCATCAAGGATCATCTCGGCAAATGGATCATCGCTCTGGCGGCCGGGCTCGGTGGCGCAATTGTGTTGTTCATGCTGCACTCGTGGTTGAATTAGTCAGGTTCGTTCTCAGCCGGTCGCTTTCACCAACCGCCGTGTGGACCGCCCAGCCGTTGGTGGCCATAGACTAGGACGGTCGACTTTTGACAGCGTAAGTCGGCCGACCGCCCCGGACGAGAAGGCCACCGCGTCCATTCCGTAAGCGGATCCTCTACCGCTGGCTGCGGCGACGCGGGGGACTCGATGACAAGGCGACAAACCCCGTGACATCTTGACCCGCCCCGTCATTCCGGGAACTTTCACCCCCGCCCCAGTTTCCTCGCGAACCTTCCTCGACAGGTTGTCCCTGTCTCCCCGATCCGGCCCTGCTCGGCTCAACCCCCTCTCCGCCAGGGTCCCCTGTGTTTTTCAGTCCTTCGGATGAACGGGGGATCCCCTCGCACACGGGCACCGAACTTGCCTCTGTGCCTGTCGCTGGACGGATCTCTCGGGGAGTGGAAATCGGGGGAACGGGGGGAATCCTACATGGCGGAGCACAGGATACTGATAGTGGATGATGATTCCGAGATGCGCGCCTTGCTGGTGGAGGTGCTGGGTCACGAGGGATACCGTGTGGATGAGGCCGGCAATGGGGCCGAGGCGCTGATCCGCCTGCGATCCGAGTCCTTCGACGGCATCATCATAGACAAGAACATGCCCGGCCTGAGCGGACTGGATCTGCTGCCTGGGCTGCGGATGATCTGCCCCGAGACCCCCGTCATCCTGATCACTGCCTTCGGCGATGCCTCGACCTACCTGGAGGCGCTGCAGAAGGGGGCGTTCGAGTACATCTTCAAGCCCTTTCCCCTGAAAGACCTGCTTCGCGCCCTGCGGCGGGCCGTCCGGTCAGGGAACCGGCCAGCCGCATCGCGGCTTCTTCCGGGCCAGACGCCCTGAACTGAAGAGCTGCGCGAAGGGAGAGGACACCTCATGAAGCCCAGGCGAGACGTCGCCATCAGAAAGTGGGGGTTCGCACGCCAGCGGAAGGAGGGAGGACTCAGGGTCGTGCTGCAGGATTTCACCGGGGCTGGGGAATGTCCCGCAGGGTCGACGCCGGGATCCACCTGGGTGGTGGTGCTGGCGGGCGGCCAGGGGATCCGGTTGCAGGCATTCATCCGTCAGTGTCTTGGCAGCGATCGCCCCAAGCAGTTCTGCCGGATCATCGGTTCCCGGTCCATGCTCCGCCATACCTGGGACCGCGCCGCCCAGGTGGTCTCCCCCGGGCGGATCGTGACGATCATCACGGCCGGGCAAGAGCCCTACCTTGAGGAGGAGTGGCGCCATGGCGCGCCAGGGACGGTCTTGGTGCAACCCGCCAACAAGGAGACGGCCCCGGGCTTGCTCCTGCCCCTCCTGTGGATCGACCGTCAGGACCCCGAGGCGACGGTCGTCGTCTATCCATCGGATCACTTCATCTGGCAGGAAGATCGGTTCACCGGCGATGTGCGGGGCGCGCTTGCGGCTGCCGCGCACCTCCCGGATCGCCTGATTCTCCTGGGGGTGGAAGCCGACGACCCCAAGCCTGGCTACGGCTGGATCGCCCCGGCTGAGCCCATTCAGGCTGCGGGAGGCGGTGAGTTGTACGCGGAGAGACGGTTCTGGGAAAAGCCGAACCGACCCACGGCGGCCCAGCTATCTGCGAGTGGCTGCTTCTGGAACACCCTGGTCCTGATCGGCCAACTGGGTGCCTTCCTCAGGCTGGCAGCGCGCTGCATCCCCGAGGTGCTCTCACCCCTGCGGAGGATCATACCGCACGTTGACACCCCGACCGCTGCGGCGGCCCTGGCCGGGGTCTACCGCCGCCTCCGTCCGACGGACCTTTCCCGGGTGATCCTGGGCCGGTGCCCGGAAGCTCTCCTGCTCCAGCCCCTGCGGGGTGTATACTGGAGCGACCGGGGCCATCCCGACCGCATCCTCCGGACCCTGCGGCGATTCGACCGGCGCCCCACCTGGCTTCCGGTGTACGCCCCGGCGAGCACTCGGACGGCCACCGGCCCGGCCTCGATCTGAGTGCCCGGCGGAGAGAGAGGAGGATGCCCGTGCGACATGTCCTCACGGGGGTGGCGGCGGTCCTTGCGGTTGCGATCGGACTCGGCGTCGGGTACCTGCTCTGGGGACTCCGGGTCGGGGATCTGACCCGGGAAGTCCAGCAGCAACGATCCGAGTACGAGTTTCGGATTGGCGAACAGGAGCGCCGCGCCAAGGCAGCGGAGGAGCGGGCCCGCCAGGAGGCCGAAGCCCGCAAGGTGCTCGAAGCGGAGCTGCAGAGGGTTCATCCCCAGAAGTGAGCGTGCGCGCATGCGGCTGGGCGGGGCGTGAATCGGGATGGGAATCCGACGGGGGAGAACACCGGCCAACCTGGGGGCCACCTGTTTGGGGGACGGCCTCGTACACTTTCGCGTGTGGGCGCCGCGCTGCCAGGACATCGAGGTCGAGATCGTTCACCCGGAACGCCAACGTGTTCGACTCCGAGCGCGGGCGGGCGGCTACTTCGTCGGAGTAGGGCGGGGCGGGGCGGGACTGCGCTATTTCTACCTTCTCGACGGAGAGCGCCGGCGGCCCGATCCCGTCTCGCGTGGGCTGCCGGACGGGGTGCACGGGCCGTCGGAGGTGGTCGACACCTCCGGCTTTGCGTGGACCGATCGAGGCTGGCGAGGCCTGCCCCTGCGAGACATGATCGTCTACGAGATCCACGTGGGGACCTTCACAGCCGAAGGCACCTACGAGGCCATCATCCCTCGCCTGGAGCGGCTCCGGGAGCTGGGCGTGACCGCCATCGAGATCATGCCCGTGGCGAGCTTTCCCGGCGCCCGGAACTGGGGGTACGACGGCGTCGGGCTGTTCGCCCCCCAACGGAGTTACGGGGGGCCGCCCGGGCTGCAGCGGCTCGTGGACGCCTGCCACGGCCGCGGCCTCGCCGTCATCC
This sequence comes from Methylomirabilis sp. (SeqCode), assembly GCA_035455275.1. Classification (GTDB taxonomy): domain Bacteria; phylum Methylomirabilota; class Methylomirabilia; order Methylomirabilales; family 2-02-FULL-66-22; genus 2-02-FULL-66-22. Next base: position 7,399 of record DATIFO010000187.1, read on the forward strand.
TGGACGTCGTGTACAACCACCTGGGTCCGGAAGGGAACTACCTGGCGGAGTACGGCCCGTATTTCACCGACCGGTACAAGACTCCATGGGGTCGGGCGATCAACTACGACGGGGAGGACGCTCGAGAAGTGCGGGCGTACATCATCGCGAACGCGCTGTACTGGATCCGGGAGTATCACATCGACGGTCTGCGGCTGGACGCCATCCACGGGATCTTCGACGGCAGCCCAGTGCATATCCTGCGCGAGCTGAACCACGCCGTGCGCCGGCTGGCCCGCCAGCTGGACCGCCTGGTCCCGGTCGTGGCCGAGAGCGACCTCAACGACCGCCGGGTCATCTGCTCCGTGCGGAAGGGGGGGTACGGCCTCACGGGACAGTGGCACGACGACTTCCACCACTGCCTGCACACCCTCCTCACGGGGGAACGCACGGGGTACTACGTCGATTTCGGCTCCCTGGAGCAGTTGGCGAAGGCCTGGACTCACGGCTTCGTGTACGACGGCCAGCACTCCTCGTACCGCGGTCGCCCGCATGGAACGCCGACCGCCGACATCCCGCCGGAGCGGTTCGTGGTCTTCGCCCAGAACCACGATCAGGTCGGCAACCGAGCCCGGGGCGACAGGCTGTCCGCCCTCGTGGACCTGGAGGGGCTGAAGCTCGCAGCCTCGGCCGTCTTGCTGTCCCCGTACGTCCCCCTGATCTTCATGGGAGAGGAGTATGGCGAGCGGGCGCCCTTCCTCTTCTTCACCGACTTCGGCGACCCTTCCCTCCAGGCAGCGGTCAGCCGAGGCCGACGAGAGGAGTTCGCCGCGTTCGGGTGGACGGGGGACGTGCCGGACCCCCGGGACCCCCTGACCTTTGACCGATCCAAGCTGAACTGGGTGCTGCAGATGAACGAGCCGCATCGTGCGCTGTGGGAGTATTACCGGCTGCTCCTCGGCCTGCGGCGGCAGTACCCGGTCCTTGGAGTTGGCGGGAAGCCGCGTACGGTCGCCCGGACGGTTGACGAGTGGACGCTGGCGGTGCTCCGTCGTGGGCCGGATGCGACGGCCGCGTTGTGCATGCTTCACTTCGCCCCCGAAGGTCGTGCAGTCCGCTTGCGGGTGCCCCCGGGGTCCTGGCGCCGTCTGGTGGATAGTGCCGAGGAGCGGTTTGGAGGCCCGGGCGTGAAGAGTCCGACCTGCCTGCCCCCGGCCCGGGGCGGGCGGGCAGAGATCGAGATGGTCGGCCGCGAGGCCGTCGTCTATCTTCGCGAAGGCCCGGTGGCGATGGATTCCGCGGGACGAGGCGGTCTCGGTGGAGGTCCCGAGGGGTGACCCACGAACCGCTGCGTGAAACCTCCCCCGGTGGGGAGCAGGTGGAGGTGCGCCATGGCCGAGCCGAACAGGAGGCTGATGAATCTCAATGCTGCGGGTGAGCACGAACTGACCCAGCTCCCCCGGATCGGTGCGGACAAGGCCCGCCGCATCGTGCGCTGCCGGGCGATTCGCAAGGGGTTCCGCGACTGGGAGGATTTTGCCCGGACGCCCGGGATCACGGCCGAGGACGTGGAGGCGATTCGGATGCGGGCGTGGATCGGACCGCCCGCGGACCTGAGGCGGACGGAGCTGGATCGCGGACGGACGGGGCATGCAGAGGCCATGGTGCGTCGCCCCAGGGCCAAGGCCTCGTGAGATCAGGCTGCGATGCGCAGGGCGCGCCCGAAGGCCCGCCGTTCTCCCGAGGGGGGTGGCGATGGCGTGGCGGACGCCGCGGGGATTCTGGGAATACCTGCTCCTTCAGGTCCCGGACCTGGTCCTGGCGGGCATGGTCCTCGGGCTCCTCCGGTGGTGGGGAAAGCTCTCGACTGCGTGGGCCGTCGGGCTCTTCTGCCTCTGGCTCGCCAAGGACCTCGCGATGTTCGCCTGCATGCGGGATGTGTTCGCGCCCCCGCAGGGCGGGCTCGAATCGCTCGTCGGGACCCGGGGCGTGGCGAAGGAACGACTCGCGCCCGTGGGCCACGTCCTCCTGGAGGGCGAGCTGTGGCGGGCCGAGACCGTGCGGCCCGGGCAGGTCGTCGCGCCCGGGGCGCCCGTCGTCGTCCGCGCCAGGCGGGGCCTCACGCTGCTGGTCGAGGTCGAAGCGTCATCCGCGTGCGAAGAGGGAGGGGGAAGGCAGGATGAAGGTTGAGTGGGGGGCCCTCGTCCGGCTGGAGTACGACGCCTTCCTGGACTCGGGGGAGGCGATCGACTGCTCCGAGTTGAACGGGCCTCTTCGAATCCGCATCGGGGAATGGAAGCGGCTCCCGGGGCTGGCAGAGAAACTGGTCGGCCTGCAGGCGGGGGATGAGCGATTGATCCGGTTGACCCCCGGCGAGGCCTTCGGGGATTGGGATCCGGAGGCGGTCGTGACGATGCAGGAGTCGCGGCTGGTGGGGGATGTGCGCCTGGAGGAGGGGATGACTCTGCGCCTCCGGACGCGCAATGGTCCCGCGGGCACGTGCCGGGTCGTGTGCGTGACCGACGGTCGGGTAGCGCTGGATTTCAACCACCCGCTGGCGGGAGAGCCCGTCACGCTCTTTGTCCGGGTCAGGAAGGTCGCCCGGCCGACCGATGGCGGCCTGGGGAGGCCGGAGCGGTAGCGCGCGCCTCGTTCGGCTGGAGGCGAATCCATCGCGCGGCACGGGGCCGGGAGGCGCTCGCACGGGTGAAGGGAGGCGCAGCATGACCTGGAGGCCGCTCGCGATCCTGGTGGGGCTCTCCGTCTGCTGTGGCTCGCCTCCCACGGCGGCCGCGGACCGAACCCTCACGGTCACGATGCGCCTGGCCGAGGCAGAATGGCAGATCATCCGCCAGGAGGTTCTGCCCTCCTTCGAGCGGGCCTGCCGCTGCCGGGTGCGGGCCATCGACGTGCCCCCCGAAGTCCTGACCCAGCGGCTGAAGGCCATGCGGGCGGCGGGCCGCATGGAGATCGACCTGTTTGCCCAGGACAACATGCGGCTGCAGGAACTCGTGAGCACGGGCCTCGCCCAGAGCCTGGATGAAGGCGCGTTCCGGATGGACCCGGCGATCCTGCCGGCCCTGGACCGCGCGGGCGTGCTACAAGGGCGGCGGTACTTCCTCCCGTTCCGGCCCAACGTGCAGATCGCCTACTACAACGCCAAGAAGTTCGATGCGTACGGTCTCCATCCTCCGCGCACCTGGCCGGCGCTGATGCAGGTGGCGAAGGTGTTCGCCGAGAAGGAGGGGGGCGGGCGGGTCCTGTTCCAGGGAGTGGGGGGCGCCCCGACCACCACGCAACTGTACGAGTGGATCGTCTCGGCGGGGGGTGATCCGCTGGATTTCGCCCACCCCGGCAGCGTGGCGACGTTCCGCTTTCTGCGGGACCTGGCCCCGTACCTCTCCCCGGACTCGCGCCGGGCCAAGTGGGACACGACCAATGACGCGCTCGCCCAGGAGTCCGCCTACCTGGCCCAGAACTGGTCCTTCGGCGTGTTCGTGCTGGTCCGGGACTACGGGAAGCTCGAGATCCGGAGCTACAGTGGCTGGGCCGGGCCGGCCCGCGAGGCGCACGTGATCGGGGGGGACATGCTGGGGATTCCCGTCGGGGCCTCCAACCAGGAGCTGGCGCGACAACTGATCCACCACCTGCAATCGCGCGAGGTCCAGGAGATCCTGGCCTCCCGGCTGGGGTGGCCGACCATCCGGGCCGATGCCGCCGCGGGAGCGGAGGCGTGGCTCCGCCCGCACGTCGATGCGATTCAGGAGGCCATGCGCCATGGCGTCTTCCGCGCCAACGTCCCCTACTGGGCCGAGTATGAGCGCATCGCCTCGGAGGCGGTGGAGCGGATCCTCTGGCGGAAGGAGGCCGTGGACCATGTGCTCCCGCCCCTGGCGGCGCGCCTGGCCGGTCTGCGGGGAGAGCACCGGCCATGAAGACGCGCGCCCTGATGGGCCTGTTCCCCCTGGCCCTGTATGTCGTCGGATTCACCCTCGTGCCGGTCCTCTCGACCCTGGCACTCAGCCTGTCCGCCCCGGGGGGCGGAGTGACGCTGGCCCACTTCCGTCGCATCGCCGGCGACTACCAGTTCGGCGAGGCGGTCACCAACACGGTGGCCATCGCCGGAATAAGCCTCGCGCTGGAGATGGTGCTGGGGCTCGCGGCAGCCCTCGCCCTCACCGGCCGGCCCGCGGGCCGGAGGCTGTTCCATGTCCTCCTCCTGGTCCCCCTGGGGATCCCGACCATCGTGGCCGCCGCCGTGATGCGGACCATCTTCGGGACCGTCGGCTACCTGAATCAGATCCTGCTCCGCCTCGAGCTGATCCGCTCCCCCGTGGATTGGGTGGGCACGCGGGCCCTGGCCGTCTGGAGCGTGGCGGTCGCCGACGCCTGGAAGGTGACGCCCCTCGTCATGCTGATCCTGCTGGCAGGGCTCCAGGCCATTCCCGGCGAGCTGTACGAGGCGGCGCGGACCGACGGCGCGTCGCGCTGGCGGCAGTTCGTCGCCATCACCATGCCCCTGCTCAAGCCGGCCCTGACGATGGCCCTCATCGTGCGCGGCGTGGACGCCTTCCGGATCTTTGCGTTGCCTCTGGCGCTGACCGGTCGGGGCCTCCCGGTCCTCTCGACCTACGCGTACGTGGAGTACCTGGAATACGGAAGCCCCCACACGGCCGCGGCCAGCAGTGTGATCCTCCTGTGTCTGATCCTGCTCACGATCGGGACCTATCTCAGGCTGGCCGGGTCGGAGGAGGTGCTTCGGTGAGAAGCTGGGGCACGCTGCTCCTGGCCGGGCTGGCCATCTGTGCGGTCGGGCCCATCTATCTTCTGCTGAAGGTCTCCGTCAGCCCCATCGGGGAGGTGATGACGGCGCATCCGACCCTGCTTCCTCACGGGGTCACGCTGGAGCACTGGCGCAGGCTCCTCACGGCGGCGCAGATCCCGGCGCCCCTGACGAAGAGCCTGGTGACGGCCAGCCTGGTTGCCCTGGCCGCTCTCGTCCTGGCGGCCCCGGCCGCCTATAGCCTCGCCCGTCTGCCGCTCCGCTGGCGATACGGCATCCTGCTCTTCCTTTTCCTGTGCCGGATGCTGCCGGAGGTGAGCATCGCCCTTCCGGTGGCCGTGGTGTTCCTGCGGTGGGACCTGATGGACAGCCTGACCGGCCTCGTGCTGGCCCACCTCACCCTCGTCCTTCCGGTGGCCGCCTGGGTCTTGACCACGACCTTCGTGACGATCCCCCGGGAGGTCGAGGAGGCCGCTGCGCTGGACGGCTGTTCGAGCTGGCAGACCCTCTGGCACGTGACGCTCCGGCTGGCGGTTCCGGGCCTGGTCGTCGCGGGCCTGCTGGCGTGGTTGTTCTCCTGGGAGGAGTTCCTGCTGGCCATCTATCTCACCCTGGGGGCGAAGACCATGCCGCTCCAGGTATACTATTACCTTTATCAGGGGAACTGGTTCTTGACCGCCGGCGCCGCCACGGTCATGGCGGTCCCGGTCCTTCTGCTCACCGGCCTGCTGCAGCGCCACATCCAGGCGACGTCGCTCGCCGGGGCGGTGCGCTGATCAGGGCATGCAAGGGGAGGCGAAGCGCGTGCATCCCGATCCTGAAATTCGCCAGGCTGCCCCCGGTGATCTCCACGCGGCCGACATCCAGGCGATCGCGGCGGGGGAGCACGGGGATCCCTTCGCCGTCCTCGGGCCCCACAGGGTTCAGGGAGACGGGCGGACGGACGTCGCCGTCCGGGCATTCCTCCCCGGGATCGAGACGGCGCGGGTGGTGCCGAAGGTCACGGGGCTCGCGCCCCTCCCGATGGCGCGGATCCATCCGGCAGGCGTGTTCGAGGCCGCCTTCCCTCACCGGGAGGCCCCGTTCCCCTACCTGCTGGAGGTCGTGGATCCCGGCGGAGCGGTCCGGCAGGTCGAGGATCCATACCGGTTCCCCTCCACCCTCAGCGACTTCGACTTGTACCTCATCGGCGAGGGCCGCCACTACCAGGAGTACGAGAAGCTGGGGGCCCACCTCGCGTCCCTGGACGGCGTCTCCGGTGTGCTCTACGCGGTGTGGGCCCCCAATGCCCGCCGCGTGAGCGTGGTCGGGGACTTCAACGGCTGGGACGGACGGGTCCACCCCATGCGCCTCCATCCGGGGAACGGGCTCTGGGAGATCTTCATCCCGGGTCTCGCGGTGGGCACGCTGTACAAGTTCGAGCTGATGGCCAAGACCGGAGAGCCGATCGCCCTCAAGGCGGATCCGTACGCCTTCGCCTTCGAGCCGCACGACCCGCGGACCGCCTCGATGGTGGTGGATCTCGGCTACGACTGGGGGGATGCGACCTGGATGGCAGAGCGGGGGGTGAAGCAAGCGGCGGATGCCCCCTTGGCGATATACGAGGTGCACCTTGGCTCGTGGATGCGGGCACCGGAGGAGGGAAACCGGTTCCTCAGCTACCGGGAGCTGGGCGAGCGCCTGGCCGCCTACGTGACGGAGCTGGGATACACGCATGTCGAGCTGCTGCCCATCACGGAGCACCCGTTCTACGGCTCCTGGGGATACGAGACCCTCGGGTACTTCGCCCCCACCCGCCGGTACGGGAGCCCCCAGGACTGCATGGCCTTCGTGGATACCCTCCACCAGCACGGCATCGGCGTCATCCTGGACTGGGTGCCGGCCCACTTCCCCAACGACCCGTACGGCCTGGCCTATTTCGATGGCACCTACCTGTACGAGAACGCGGACCCGCGGCGGCGCGAGCATCCCGACTGGGGCACGCGGATCTTCAATGTTGGTCGGAACGAGGTGAGCAACTTCCTCATCAACAGCGCCCTCTTCTGGCTGGACCGCTACCACATCGACGGGCTGCGCATCGACGCCGTGGCCTCCATGCTCTACCTGGATTACGGGCGGCAGGGAGGGGACTGGCTCCCCAACGAGCACGGCGGCCGCGAGAACCTGGAGGCCATCGCCTTCCTCAAGCGGCTCAACGAGGCCGTGTACCGGTACCATCCGGACGCCATGACGATCGCCGAGGAGTCCACGGCCTGGCCCCTGGTCTCCCGGCCCACCTACGTCGGCGGGCTGGGATTCGGCTTCAAGTGGAACATGGGCTGGATGCACGACCTGCTGGTCTACATGAGCAAGGATCCGGTCCACCGGAAGCACCATCACAACAACCTGACCTTTGGCCTGCTGTACGCCTGGCACGAGAACTTCATCCTCCCCCTGTCCCACGACGAGGTGGTCCACGGCAAGGGCTCGCTCGTCCGGAAGATGCCGGGAGATGACTGGCAACGGTTCGCCAACCTGCGGACCTTCTACGCCTTCATGTACGGGCACCCGGGGAAGAAGCTCCTGTTCATGGGAGGGGAGTTCGGGCAGACGAGCGAGTGGTACCACGAGGCCAGCCTGGACTGGCATCTCCTGGGGACGGGGCCGTACCACCGGGGTCTGCAGCGGCTGGTGCAGGACCTGAACCGCCTGTACCGGACCCAGCCGGCCCTACACCAGGTGGACTTCGAGCCCGCGGGCTTCCAGTGGATCGACTGCAACGACTGGGAGGGGAGCACCGTGGCCTTCCAGCGCCGGGCCCGCGATCCCCAGGACTTCCTGCTATTCGTCTGCAACTTCACCCCGGTGGTCCGCTACGGCTACCGGGTTGGCGTCCCCCGGGGAGATTTCTATCAGGAGGTCCTCAACACCGACGCGGCCCTGTACGGCGGGAGCAACGTGGGCATTGCGGGGGGGGTCCCGGCCGAGGCCGTCCCTCACCACGGGCAGCCCTTCTCCGTGCGCCTCACGCTCCCGCCCCTCGCCGCGCTGGTGCTCCGGCCGGGGGGGGAGCGATGAGGACGCGGCCCGGCAACCCCTATCCTCTGGGCGCGACCTGGGACGGCGTCGGGGTTAACTTCGCCATCTTCTCCGAGCACGCCGAGGGGGTGGAGCTGTGCCTGTACGACGGGCCGGAGGGGAGCGAGGAGGTCGCCCGCCTCCCGATGACCGAGCAGACCGATCTGGTCTGGCACATCTATCTTCCGGAGGTCCGGCCGGGGCAGCGGTACGGCTACCGGGTCCACGGGCCGTACGACCCCGCCCACGGCCACCGCTTCAACCCGGCGAAGCTCCTGCTGGACCCCTATGCCAAGGCGATCGACGGAACCATCCGCTGGGGCGACGCGCTCTTCGGCTACGAGGTGGGCCACCCGGATGGCGACCTCAGTCAGGACGACCGGGACAGCGCCGCCAGCCTTCCCAAGTGCGTGGTGATCGATCCGGCCTTCACCTGGGGTGAGGACCGGCCGCCCAGGATCCCCTGGAATGAAACCGTGATCTACGAGGTGCACGTCAAGGGCTTCACCGCCCGCCACCTGGATGTCCCCAAGGATCTCCGGGGGACCTACGCCGGCCTGGCCTGCCCGGCCCCCATTGACCACCTCCGGTCCCTGGGCACCACCGCGGTGGAACTCCTGCCGATCCATCAGTTCGTCGCCGACCGGCATCTGGTGGAGCGCGGCCTGACCAACTACTGGGGGTACAACTCCATCGGGTTCCTGGCCCCGGACGTGCGGTTCGCCAGCGACGCTGCCCTGGGCCAGCAGGTGATCGAGTTCAAGACGCTGGTGAAGGCCCTGCACCAGGCGGGGATCGAGGTGATCCTGGACGTGGTGTACAACCACACCGGGGAAGGGAATCACCTGGGGCCCACGATCTGCTTCCGCGGAGTGGACAATGCCAGCTACTACCGGCTAGCGGCCGACGATCCTCGCCACTACATGGACTACACCGGCTGCGGGAACACGCTGAACATGACCCACCCGCGGACACTCCAGCTCATCATGGACAGCCTCCGCTACTGGATCCTGGAGATGCATGTGGACGGGTTCCGGTTCGACCTGGCCTCGACCCTGGCCCGCGAGCTTCACGAGGTCGATCGCCTGGGCGCCTTCTTCGATGTCATCCACCAGGACCCGGTCGTCTCGCAGGTGAAGCTGATCGCCGAGCCCTGGGACCTGGGCGAGGGGGGCTACCAGGTCGGCAACTTCCCGGTCCTGTGGGCCGAGTGGAACGGGCAGTACCGGGACACGGTACGAAGCTTCTGGAAGGGGGACGAGGGGCAGGCCGGCGCCCTGGGGTATCGCCTCACAGGCTCCAGCGACCTGTACGGCAAGGGCGGACGCCGGCCCTCCGCCAGCATCAACTACGTGACGTCCCACGACGGCTTCACCCTGCACGACCTGGTGAGCTACAGCGAGAAGCACAACGAGGCCAACGGGGAGGCGAACCGGGACGGGACCGACGACAACCGGAGCTGGAACTGCGGGGTGGAGGGTCCCACGGACGACCCCGCCATCCTCGCCCTGCGGGAACGCCAGACGCGGAACTTTCTGGCGACCCTGTTTCTCTCCCAGGGGGTTCCCATGCTGTGCGGCGGCGACGAGGTCGGGCGAACCCAGCAGGGGAACAACAACGCCTACTGCCAGGACAACGAGATCAGCTGGCAGGACTGGGAGCTGGACAAGGGGCGGCGCAATCTCCTGGCGTTCACCCGCTCCCTCCTCGGACTGCGGCACCGGCACCCGGTCCTGCGCCGGCGCCAGTTCTTTTACGGCAGGCGAATCCGGGGCTCCGAGGTGAAGGATCTGGCCTGGTTCCGGCCCGATGGAAAGGAGATGACCGAAGAGGACTGGACCGGCCGGGAGACCCGCTGCCTGGGGCTCCGGTTGGCGGGGGACGCCATCGAGGAGGTGGACGCCACGGGTGAGCCCATCCTCGACGATACCTTCCTCCTGCTGCTGAACGCGCATCATGATCCCGTCCCCTTCGTCCTGCCCGCCCATCGGACCGGTGTGAAGTGGGAGCTGGTCCTGGACACGCGGACGGCCGACGGGCGCCGGCTGCACCGCCCCCTCAAGGGGGGCGAGGCGTACGATCTGGAGGGCCGCTGCCTGGCCTTCCTGCGGCTGGGGGCAGAATCATGAGGCAGGGTCCACGCATCTACAACCTCTTCCCGCTCCTGGCGGGCCCGCTTCCCCGGTGGACGGACCACTGCCAGCGGGCGGCGGCCATGGGGTTCACCTGGATCTTCGTGAACCCGTTCCATCAGGCCGGCTTCTCGGGAAGCCTCTACTCGGTGAAGGACTATTACGCCATCGATCCACGGCTCCTCACGCCCGGCCTCCCGCCCCTGCGCCAGCTTGAAAAGATGCTGGAGAGTGCCTCCCGCCTGGGTCTCGCCTTCATGATGGACCTGGTCATCAATCACACGGCCTTCGACTCGCCCTTGATCGCCGAGCACCCGGACTGGTTCCGCCGGGATCAGGACGGTCGCATCGTCCACCCAGGCGCCCGGGACGGAAAGCGGCGCATCCTCTGGCGCGATCTGGCCGAAGTGGATAACGCTGCCAGCCCCGACCGCGAAGCCCTGTGGGCGTACTGGCGGCGCTTGGCCCTCCACTACGCGGACCTGGGCTTCCGGGGGTTTCGCTGCGACGCCGCCTACCAGGTTCCGGAGGCGCTGTGGCGCGACCTGATCGGCGCGGTGAAGGCGAAACACGGGGACGTCCTGTTCTTCGCCGAGACGCTGGGCTGCACGCCGGGGCAGACCCTGGTCACGGCCCGAGCGGGATTCGACTTCATCTTCAACAGCAGCAAGTGGTGGGACTTCCGGCAGCCCTGGTGTCTGGAGCAATACGACCAGACGGCCCCCGAGATCCCCTCCGTCAGCTTCCCGGAATCCCACGACACGCCGCGTCTGACCGAGGAGCTGGACGGAGACCGGACGGCGGTGCTCCAGCGGTACGCCTTCGCGGCCGCGTTTTCCACGGGGGTCATGATGCCCATGGGATTCGAGTACGGCTTCCGGAGGCGCCTGCACGTGGTGGAAACGACTCCGGCGGATTGGGAGACCCCGGCGTGGGATGGGACCGAGGCGGTTGCCGCCGTCAACCGGACCAAGGCCAGGCTCCGCCCGCTCAACGAGGAAGGGCCTCTCCTCCCTGTGGATGTCGGTGCCGCTCAGGCCTTCGGATTCGTCAAGCGGACCCGGGACGAGCGCGAGTGGGTGCTGGTGGTCCTGAACCGGGATCGGCAGACCGCAGCGCGCGTGCGTGTGCCCCCGGCGATGCCCGCGGACGCACGCCTCGCTGCGACCGACCCGTTGACAGGGGTGTCCCGACCCCTGTCTGATCCCGGCGGGCTGGACCTGGGGCCGTCGGGCCTCGTGCTGGTGCATCCGGGGGATGGTGCCTGAAGCCGCGGGGAAGGGCCCACCCGGCGAGCGGGCAACTGGCCCGCCTGCCGCCGCGCGACGTGGGAAGAAAGGAGGGTGCGGTCGTGGCGAAGACGTCTAGCGTCCTGGTGGTGGATGACGATCCGGAGATGCGCGCGCTCGTCCTGGATGTCCTCCGAAATGAAGGCTACGAGGTGGTGGAGGCCAAGGACGGCACCGAGGCGGTGCTGGCCCTCCGAGCCCGGGAATTCAACGTGATCTTGATGGACAAGAACATGCCCGGACCGAGCGGCCTGGATCTGCTCCCCGGATTCCAGCGGGTCTGTCCCCGCTCGCGGATCATCATGATGACAGCCTTCGGAGATGTTCCGTCATACATGGAGGCCCTGGAAAAGGGGGCGGTGGAGTATCTGTTCAAGCCCTTCCGGATGGAGGAGATGAAGGCGGCCATCCAGAAGGCCTTGGGTGAAAAGGCCGACTCCCTGACGTGAACCGCCGCGAGGCAGTCGCGGAAGACGGGGGACCCCGACCCCATGCGAAACCTGACGACCCGTCTGGTCATCCTCACGATGCTGGCGCTCATGATCATCACCGGCGTCAACGACTACAGGCGACTCCTCCGCGAACGGGAGCGCCTCGTGGGGCAATCCGAGGAGGACGTGCGCATCTTCGCCGAGACCCTGGCGCTGGCCGTGAGCCGGAACGTCCGCTGGGGACGCACGACCGCCGAGCTGACCGAGCTGCTGGACGACATCCTGGGCCGGCCCGGCCTGGTCGCGGTGGTCATCTACGGTCCCGAGGGAGAGGTGGTCGCCGCCAACGTCTCCCCCGGCCTCCCCTCCCCGACGGTGGACTCGGTGGTCCGCGAAACCTTGAGGAGCAAGGAGCCCGCCCTGGGCATCCTGGAGATGGAATCGGCACGGGTCGTCCGGTACGTGCAGACCTTCCGCTGGCCCGGTCGTCGCACCGGCGCCATCGAGGTCCGTCAGACCCTGGAGGGGACGGAGCGGGAGTTCCATCGCGCCATCCGGGAAAGCATTCTCTCCCGTCTGGTGATCCTGGCCCTCTTCGTCCTGTCGATCGTGGCCTTGACGCGCTGGAGCATCGCCCGGCCGATCCGGGCCCTGATCGCGGGCGCGCGGGCAGTGGGACGGGGGGATCTGGACCAACGGATCGACCTGAAGCGCCGGGACGAGATCGGGCAACTGGCGGAGGAGTTCAACCGCATGGCCGCGAACCTCCAGTCGGCCCATCAGGAGATCCTCCGGCAGGGGGAGGAGCGTCTGCGGCTGGAGGGGGAGGTCCAGCAGGCCCAGAAGCTGGCCGCGGTCGGCATGCTGGCGGCCGAGGTCGCCCATGAGATCGGCACCCCGCTGAACGTCATCTCCGGACGGGCCGAGGTGCTGGGGCGGGCGGTGACCCCCGAGCACCCTGACCGCCGGAACCTGGACGTGATCCTGCAGCAGACGCAGCGCATCAGCAACATCATCCGGGCCCTCCTGGACTACACCCGGCCGCGCCGCCCGACGCTCCGGGGCGAGGAGATCGTGCCGGTCATCGGCCGCGTCTCCGACCTGCTCCTGGAGCGCAGCCGGCGCCGCGGCGTCCGCATCGAGCTGGACCTGCCGGTGGGGCTGCCCCGGATCCAGGCCGACCCGGATCAGCTCCAGCAGCTCTTCCTCAACCTGATGCTGAATGCCCTGGATGCGTCTCCGCAGGGCGAGACGGTGCGGGTGACGGCGGGACCGGATCCGGTGCTGCCGGCGGAGGGCCGGGCCGGGATCGTCCGGGGCCAGCTCGACGGTCCCGGCCTGGCGATCCATGTCCTGGACGCCGGCAAGGGGTTGACCGCAGAGCAACTGAATCACGTCTTCGAGCCATTCTTCTCCACCAAGGTGCAGGGCCAGGGGACGGGACTGGGATTGCCGATCGTGGAGCAGATCGTCCGGGCGCATCGCGGCGAGATCCAGATGCTCTCCATTCCGGGTCGAGGCACCGAGGTCATCCTGCGCCTCCCGCTGGCGCGAGAGGCGGGGACGGCCAGTCCCCAGGCTGAAACGCAGGACGCGATTCGGGGGGCGGACGCGCATGCACAGTAACCTGTCCCGGGAGCTGCAAGCTGAACTCGCCCTGGAGCCCCGCATCCCGGTGGCGACGTACCGGCTCCAGTTCAACCGGAGCTTCAGGTTCGAGACTGCCCGGCGGCTGATCCCCTACCTCGCGTCCCTCGGGGTGAGCGACGTCTACGCCTCGTCGTATCTGGCCGCCCGACCGGGGAGCCTGCACGGCTATGACATCGCCAACCACAACGCCCTGAATCCCGAGATCGGAACGGAGGAGGAGTACCACGCCTTCGTCGGGGCGCTGCAGGCCGCAGGCATGGGCCAGATCCTGGACGTGGTGCCCAACCACATGGGGATCGCCGCCGGCTGCAATCCCTGGTGGAACGACGTCCTGGAGAACGGGCCGAGCTCGCCCTACGCAGAGTTCTTCGACATCGACTGGGATCCGGTGAAGCGACAGCTAGCGAACAAGGTCCTGCTCCCCATCCTGGGAGACCAGTACGGTCGCGTGCTGGACAACCAGGAACTGCAGCTGGAGTATGCGGACGGGGCCTTCTGGCTCCGCTACTACGAGACCCGGCTTCCCATCTCGCCCCGCTCGGTGACCCGGATTCTGGGGCACCGCCTGGAGGAGCTGACGGCCGCCCTGGGGGAGGACGACCACCTCCTCCAGGAATACCAGAGCATCCTCACCGCCCTGGTGAATCTGCCCGGCCACACGGAGAGTTCACCCGCGCGCGTGCGCGAACGGATGCGCGAGAAGGAGGTGATCCGCCGCCGCCTGGCAGGCTTGACCGCCGCCTGCGAGCCGATCCGCTCCTCCATCGAGGAGACGGTCCGGGTCTTCAACGGCAAGCCCGACAATCCGCGGAGCTTCGACCTGCTGGACCAACTGCTGGACGACCAGGCCTACCGGCTGGCCTACTGGCGGGTGGCGGCCGAGGAGATCAACTACCGACGCTTCTTCGACATCAACGAACTGGCGGCCATCCGGATGGAGAACCCGGCCGTCTTCCGGGAGACCCATCGGCTGATCCTCCGGCTGGTGGAGGAGGGCAGGGTCACCGGCCTCCGGCTCGACCACCCGGACGGGCTGTTCGATCCGCCGCAGTACTTCCATGCCCTGCAGCGAGAGCGGTTTGCCCAGGTACTCCGGGCCCGTCCGGTGCCGGGGACCGCCGGGGCCTGGCCGGACCGGGAGACGGCCGTCGCCCGGGGGGTGGTGGAGTTCGATACCATGTGCCAGCCGGACCCGACGCGATCGGGATGCCGCCCCCTGTACCTGCTGGCGGAGAAGATCCTGGCGAAGGGAGAACGCCTGCCGGTGCAGTGGGCCATCCACGGAACCACGGGCTACGAGTTCTTGACCCTGGTGGACGGCCTGTTCGTGGACAGCGGGAACGAGAAGGCCATGACCGCCGCCTACACCGCCTTCACCGGCCAGCGCACCCCGTTCGCCGACCTGGTGTACGCGTCCAAGCAGCTCATCCTGCGGGTGTCCATGTCCAGCGAGCTGAACGTCCTGGGGCACGCCCTCGACCGGTTGTCGGAGCGGAGCCGATACTCGCGGGATTTCACCCTCAACAGCCTCACGCACGCCTTGCGGGAGGTGATCGCCTGCTTCCCGGTGTACCGGACCTATATCGATGGCCGGGGCGCAGAGGTGGCGCTCCAGGATCGAGCCTGCGTCGAGGTGGCGGTGGCCTTTGCCAAGCGGCGGAATCCCGCCACCAACGTCTCCGTGTTCGACTTCGTGCGGGACGTGCTGCTCTTGCGGTACCCCGAGAGCGCGGACGCCTCCTACCGCCAGGATCAGCTGGCCTTCGTCCAGAAGTTCCAGCAGTTGACCGCCCCGGTCACGGCCAAGGGGCTGGAGGACACGGCTTCCTACCGGTACAATCGTCTCGTGAGCCTGAACGAGGTGGGGGGGGAGCCGGAGCGGTTCGGCATCTCGGTGGAGGAGTTCCACAAGCAGTGCCTGACCCGCCGGGAGAAGTGGCCGGACGGGCTGTCGGCCACGTCCACGCACGATACCAAGAGGAGCGAGGACGTCCGGGCCCGGATCCACGTCCTCTCGGAGATCCCCAGGGAGTGGCGGGCGGCCGTCGGCCGCTGGCACCGGTGGAACCGGAGGCACCTGGCCGAAGTGGACGGAGGGGCTGCGCCCGACCGGAACGATGAGTACCTGCTCTACCAGACGCTGGTAGGCGCCTGGCCGCTCGCGCCCATGGGACCGGAGGAGGCCACGGCTTTCACGGCCCGCATCCAGCACTACATCCTGAAGGCGGCCAAGGAGGCCAAGCTCAACACGAGCTGGATCAATCCGAGCGAGGCCTACGATGAGGGCCTCAGGACCTTCGTGGCCCGGATCCTTGACCCGTCGCCCGCCAACCGGTTCCTCGCAGACTTCGCCGCCTTCCATCCCTTCGTGGCGCGCCTGGGAATGGTGAACAGCCTGGCCGAGACGCTGATCAAGATCACCGCGCCCGGGGTGCCCGATTTCTATCAGGGAAGCGAGGTCTGGGACTTCAGCCTGGTGGACCCCGACAACCGGCGCCCCGTGGACTTTGCCGCGCGCGCCAGCCTCCTCGAGGATCTGCGGCGCCGCATCGCGACCGGTGATCTGGTGCATCTCGCACGCGAGCTGGTGGAACAGTGGACGGACGGTCGGGTCAAGCTGTACACCCTCCACCGGGCCCTGACCTACCGCCGGACGGCGGCCGACCTTTTCCAGCGGGGCGACTACGTGCCGTTGCCGACCGGAGGGCAGGCTGCGGAGCACCTGTGCGCCTTCGCGCGTCGCCTGGCGACCGG
>DATIFO010000188.1:0-6321 GCA_035455275.1 Methylomirabilis sp. (SeqCode)
TGGCCACGAGCCCGCCGGTGACCGTGACGGCGCCCCCGACCGTGACCATCACGTCCCCTGTGGATGGCGCGATGCTGACGGCGGCCATCGTGTCCGCGACGGGGACCGTCTCCAGCAAGATCGGCGAGGTCACGGACTCGGTGAATGACGCGGCTGCCCAGGTGAATGGCACCACCACGCTGGGGCGCGAGAGGTTCTTCCGGGAGCGGCCTCTGGGGAGGACGCCAGACGGGGACCGCGAGATGCGCAAAACCATCGGCATCCGCAGGTGGATTCTCTCTTGACACCGAAGAAACGGCCGGGTCCCGTATTACAATCCCGCGGCCGAGGGATCGGCTTTCACCTTGACCCGGCCGGCGGGCCGGTGATAGCGTCTTCTTGGTTTGCCTTTGGCCTTTCGTCGCGCTGGCCGTGACGTGCGCCAAAGCCGGATTTCCAACTCTCTATTTGGTGAGGGGTCTCACGCGGCGACGCGGCTGGCGGCGATCTGTCACCGCGTCGCGCTGTACTTCGGGTCCGGCGCGGCGTACGTCGATCGGGCACGCGCGGGCACCAGTCATCGCCGCGACCGTGCGCGCCCGCGGTCGATTCCCATGATAGCGGTTGCCCTGTCGACCGATCCTCGGATAACCAGCGCGACCATATCGTCGGCGAGCGGACGAGAGGGGGACCTATGACGAAGAACAGCAGTGCCAATGACACCGACGCTCGGCCGATGACGACGGCCGAATTCCGCCTGCCCCGCGGGTACATCGCGTCCGATGACGCCGTCCACGCCGACGGCGTGATGCGGCTCGCGACCGCCGCCGACGAGCTGTCGGCGGCGAAGGACCCGCAGGTGCTCGAAAACGCCGCCTACCTCCCCGTGGCGCGTCTGTTGCGCGTCGTCACGAAGCTCGGCACCGTCGAGGTGACGCCCCAGGTGATCGAGGGGTTGTTCGCCTCGGATCTGGCGTACCTGACCCAGTTGTACGATCAGCTCAACCATCAGGTTGCAGTGCCATGTGTCTATCGGAGCGTGAAGGTGGTGCTGCTGAACGCCACCGACGAGAACCTCGTGGTGCAAGGTGTCGCGGCCATCCACGGCTCGTGGGACGCGGCCCTGAAGCCCGTGCAGGGGACGGTGGTGCCGGCGCACTCGGCGGCCGAGTGGATGACCGTGTCAACCGAACTCGGTTGCGGATCCAGCGCCCTCGTGCGGTTCGCGTCGTCGCACGGCCACGCGGAGGTGCACTGGAACCTTCCGTGGACCGGGCAGCTCGCCGTCGCGATCGAGTCGCCGCCGGGGATGGAATGCCCGATCAGCGTAGAGCCAGGACGACCCGACCGGGTCGCGGTGCTGGTAACCGTGAAGGCCAAGCGGGTGTAATGCGAGCACGCCGCGGAGGGCCCATTTGGCACGCTAGGAAGCCCTAGGGGATGTGATCATCCTGATGACTGGGGAAAGCCCCTGGGATCGAGCCGTGCGTGGCGGGAGCGCATGGCGAAAACTCCACTGAGTCAACAACGTACCGCATTACAACCGGTAGTCGTAAGAGGATTCTCTCTTGAAACCGAAGAAACGGCCGGGTCCCGCCTGACGTCCCCCATGACAGCAGAATCCAGCCCAGCGGCGGAGCACCGTAAGCTCACTTCAGAACCAACCCCCATTACATAGGCGGGGCTCCGTTGGCCCGCGGGATCGCCTGACGGGTTCGCTGGCGCTGTCGTCTCCCGGCCTCCGCGCCCCCGTCTGTCCGCACCGCCTCCCTGGCCATCTGGAACGCGGCGTTCACCAGCACGAACCCGATGAAACCTCGCCACTTTCAACCTGGCGCTTCCAGAAATCAAAGCTCGTCAAAAACGTCCCTCAGTACATCCCCGACCAACCGACCCTACACTGCGCAAGTCTGACCATCCTCTCCGGTAACTTTTACACGGTGGGGGAGCTGCCCAGACCGGGGACGACCCAGTCCAGGCCGCCGTTCGTCGGCGGTCTCCCGCAAGCCAAGGGCCAGGAAAGTCAAGCGCTTATAGATCCTGCGCCCCTCTCGGGTGCGGCCCTGCGGCAGCAGGCACGATTGATGCTGTCCCACTACCTGGTGCGGGTTGCTTCCAAGGGCAGCCCTCTCGACCTGCCTCGGGAATGAAAGGAGGAGCCCCACATGAGACGCGCGATCCTTCTCGCCAGTCTCCTCGGCGCTGCGGCGATGGGCCTTGGGCTTCCGGGCCCCGTGCGAGCGGACAGCCTCAGCATCGGCGTGCAGACCAATAACCTTACCCTCGGGATCAATATCGGCCCGGCGCCGCCCCCCCTGGTTGCGGTGCCGGCGCCGGTGGTTGTGGCGCCGGGCCCCCCGGGGCCGCCGCCCCCCGTGATTTACACCGCCCCGAGCCTGCCGTACAACTACTTCGTCTACCAGAATGTCTTCTATCTCTACCGCGAGGGCTACTGGCTTCGCGCGCACCACTATAGTGGCCCATGGACGGTTATCCGTATCGCTCAGGTGCCCCGCCCGGTCCTCGCGGTCCCCGTCGAGCAGTACAGGGAGCGCCCGCCGCACTGGGCGCACCACGGGCCGCCGCCGTGGGCGCATGAGCGCGAGCGGGAGCGGCACGCGAACCGGGGACACGGGCACGACCGGAGCCGGGACTAGCGGCCCGTCGCGTGGCGCCCCGGGTTCGCGCGGTCGCCGCGGTCGCTCGACCTGCACCGCTATTCAATCGAGAGCGGCGGCGCGGGTTCACGTCGCCGGGAGGCCGTCGGACACCGCCCCGGCCCGGCGGGACTTGGTGGGAACATAGCCTGACCCTCCAGTGTGATCTGGTGGGGGGAGGTTGGAAACCAGGCCCCAGCTCCTGAGGGGGCTGGGCCGAAGGGTGGAAGCCGGAAGGAGGCGCAGTCAATGAGAAAACGGATGGTGGCACTACTGCTGGGAGTGGCACTGGTGGGACAGGCCACGGCCAGCTTCGCGGAGGGAAACGCGAGGGAGACAACGGGAGCGCAGATCGGCACCGGGGTCGGCAGCGTAGTGGGGTCGGCCGTCTACTTTCCCTTCAAGGCGTCCTTCTGCATCCTCGGGGGGGTGAGTAGCGGCTTTACCTATCTCTTTGCCGGGGAGAAGGCGGCGAAAACGGTGGCCGACACGTCGTGTCGGGGGACGTGGGCCATCAGCCCCAATGTCGTGAAGGGGAAGGAGACAGTCCACTTCGCCGGCACTCCGCAGTAACCGAGCGGTCCCCCGCAGGCGCGGGCCCTGCGATCGATCCCCGCCCCGGCTAAAGCCTTCCGAGGCTCGCAGCGGAAGTCATATGACGTAGCATTATCTGTAGTCTCCGGCGTCTCCGGCTAGCGGGGGCAGCATGACAAGCGCGACGGGTAAGGGCAGGGGAATGTGGCCGTGGGGACCTGCGGAGTGCAGGCACAGCCCGCTGGGCCCCGGCCCCCGCGCCATACGAGTCCCTCCTCTGCACCTGGTGGAGTGGTCTGGGGAAGAGATATGACAGATAATGCTACGTCCCGTATGACGTCCCGTATGACGTCACGCACAAGCTTGGGCTGTGGGAAGCAGTGGAGCACGCGGACATCGGGGTGGGCCTGCGCGACCAGTGCCCGGGGGCTCACCTCAGCCACCAGCGTCCGGGAACCCCAGGGTCATCTGCGATTCCTCGAGACTCGGAATCCAGGGCGACAGAAATAGCAGGGTCGCCTATTAGACGGGAGGTCTCACGCCGACGTTGCGGATCCGCCCAAAGCCACGTCTTCCAGGACGACCTGCCTGAACACCTCCCGATCGCCCAGGCGCTTGGACGCGTCCAGGATCTCGATGCCGGCCAGGCGACCGTCGGCATCGTAGTCGGCCGCGATCCCTTCCGCGAGGTGCTTGGTGGTGACCGTGGTGTCCTTGAAGCGGATGTAGAGGTCATCCACCTCGCGATCATAGGTAATCTTCATCCGGACCCTCCCTCAGAAGTAATAGACGTAGACGGTCACGACCACGATCTCGCCCGCCTCCTCCACGAAAATGGGCCGGACCTGCTTGGTCCCCTACCAGTGCCTGTTCCCTTCCGCGTTGAACGGGTAGTTCCTCCGACACTCGAGCCGCCCCCGTTCCGCCGGTTGCCATCCGGACGTACGGATGGCCTCAACGATCTCCGGCTCGGTCGTGCCACGGAATACAAGCTGGCTCCTCGCATGCCCTGTCAGGCGAACTGGCTTGGGTAGTGCCATCGAGCCTTCCCGCCTCAACTGCAGTTGATCAGCACTTCCCTCCCCAGTTGCACCTGCGATCTCAGGATACATGCCCCTCGGCAGCTTGACCAGCAAGTTTAGCATCACTCGATGGGGGATTTCTCCCTCGGGGCGAGAGTCCTGGACGGGAGGCAATCCGTAGCCGGAGCGGGGACGAGCAACCACGCATCGGTGGTAGGGCTTACCGGGGGGTCTACGGTCGGGAGCCTAGCCGGTCCCCGACCGGGCGTCACGCGCGACCCTGGGCTGCGGCCGGTCGTGCAGCATGAGAGGCCTGGGGATAGGCCCTTGCGGCCACGGCATCCTCACTCACCTTGGTCAGCCGCGTCCGGGAATTCCGGGGGCATCTGGCAGCGAGCCAGGCTGGATATGCAGGCCGACAGAAATGCCGGGGTCCCCGATTCCTGGTCCGCCAAGACACCGCCTATTGGCGACAGCCGGCCCCAGCCGGGTCCCCCATTAGAGGGGAGGACGCCATACGGCGACTGCGCGATGCCTACACCAATCCGCATCGAGAGGAGAAATTTCTCTCGACCCCGAAAAACGGCCGGGTCCCCTCTGAGACGATCCGTGTACACCGGGCCCACGATCCGGGCGGGCCGGTTCGGTTCGTCGTCGGTGCTGAAGGTGGGGCGGCCGAGAGGAATCGGTGAGCTTGATCACTGTCCCGCTGGGATTCTGGCTGGAATGGGGGCCTGGGCTTGATACCTTGACTCAGGAGGAAGGCCGTGATACCAGATACAACCATGGAACTGGAAAGCTACTTCGACTTCATGAGTCCGGAGGAGATCCGGATCAAGGGAACCCGGATCGCAATTGAGACGGTGCTGGAAGACTACCTGGAGGGAGCCAGTCCTGAGGAGATTGCCGCTCGCTATCGGAACCTGCGCCTGGAGCAGGTCTACGCTGCCCTCCTGCACTATTTCCGCAACCGGGCTCAGATGGACGGCTACCTGGAGGCCTGGCGGGCCTATACGGCACAACAGTGGTCAGAACACCAACGTCAACCCTCACCGGCTTCGCAACGGCTCCGTGAACTCAAGGCGCGCCGGGCGGCCCTGCAGGAGAAGGCGGCCACCCCTTGACCCGGATCCGTTACCTACTGGACGAAGACACCCCGCACACCATCCGCGACCAGTTGCTTCGCCATCAGCCCGGTATCCAAGTCCTACAGTGGGGGATGAAGCGGCCCCGGCCTTCGGGACGCTGGACCCAGAGGTTTTGAGGTGGATTGAACGCGAAGGCGACGTGTTAGTCTCCCGGAATCGCCGGACCTTGTCGCAACACCTTCGGGAACATCTCCAGGCTGGCGGCCATGCCCCAGGCATCTTTCTGCTGCGCCGCCGATCCGCTTTTCGCGACATCCTCGAAGACTTGATCCTGATCTGGGAAGCAGGCCGTCCGGAAGAGTACCGGGATCGCATTGAATATCTCCCTTTGTGATTCGACTCAAATCTCACCAGCCTATCCGCAATAGATGAATGGGGCTGCCTGAACCCCCTCTTGCTCGCAATGGATATATCGCCGGCAATGGGGGACGAGGCCCGGGACCGCGGTGTTATCCACGTAGCCCAGCGTGCCGTCAACGGGATACCCCGGAGGAATCGGCTCATCCGTGGCGTAGAAGCGGTCGGCGTGGTCGGCCGGCTCCACGGCGAAGAGGGCCGTTCGCAGCGCTTGGAGGTGCACAGCCGGCACGGGGTGCGGGTCGGATCGGTAAAGGCGCTCTCGGCCCTTCAAGCCCGGCTGGCGCCCGTCAAAGCGAGGAGGACCGGGAGCCTGTGGGGGTCCCCGAGCCGACGAAGGGCTGGCGGGAACAGGAAGACTCACACGCCGCCGGCCCCCAGCCCGGCGCGAGGCGGCAATTCGAGGATGGGACGGACCACCCGGGGCGGACTCAGAAGTGTCGAGTCCCAGGGTTCACCGTGAGCCCAGTCGAGCGAGAACACACCTGTCCCGCGGGCGCGCCAAGGAGCCGGTCATGATAGATAAGTATGGTGTCCCCGGAATTCGTCCCCGGAATTCCCAGATCTAAGATGGGATGGGCTGCGGCTGCGCCGGTGGCAAGATCGAGTTCGGCGAGCGCCGTA